>NZ_CP109017.1:7240464-7583196 GCF_036226765.1 Streptomyces sp. NBC_00670 | reverse complement strand
CGGGACTTCGCCAGGACACCGTTGGGGTTGTCCATACGGCGGCGGACATGCACGTGCGGACCCTCCACGCCGCAGCCCACCACGCGGGAGGAGGCCAGCAGATGCATATCGCCGCGGTGCAGCCCGAGCGCCTCACCGATCCGCAGCCCCGTACACGCCAGCAGCGCGATCAGGAAACGGTCCCGGGCACTCGGCGCCGCAGCGATCATCCGGCGGATCTGCTCATCGCTGAGGTCCTCATAGCCCGGCTCGGTGACCTTGAAGCGGAACACGGCCGCCTCGACCTGGCGCCGCTGGCCCGATTCGCCGGTATCGAAGCCGGGCGGGGTGAAGCGCAGCAACTTCGGCTGGGACAGCAACGCCGTCGTAGCGGCCGGCACCCAGCCGTGCACGGCGCCGAACCGCAGGAACTCCCCCACCACCGTCATGACCGCGTTCGCCGTCCCCCGCGACCGGTAACGGACAGCACCGGGCCGCACCTGGTCGGCCCGGTGCTGGACAGGCGTCTCGATCAGCCACCGCTGCAGCCCGGCCAGATCCAGGAAGCCGGGAGTCCGCCAGTCCAGCCCCCGCATCCGGCAGTAACTCAAATACAGAGCGACCCGCCCCGCATATGCTCGCTCGGTGTTCGGCGAACACCCCCGCGCCCGCAACGAAGCCAGGAACGCCACCGCCTCGGTGTGCAGATCGAACGAACCGGCGTCGACCACCACCCACCGCACCACACCGGTTACCGGAGAAACAGCACGCTCCGCCACAAAGTCGACATCCACGTGACAAACACAACCACCAGGCCCAGCGATGCGTACCGCACTCCGCCCAGCACCATCCCCGCAGGTGAGAGCCAGAACAAACGTCCCTCATCTCTGGCTCTCCCTCAGATAATTCTCGGCAAGGCCAGAGCCAGGGATTCGGGTCACGTCCCGCCGAGTGGTGTAGGCGGTCAGCCTTCGCGGCTTCGCAGGTCGCAGCGGTGATGGGCCTGGCTCCCGGACGCCGAGCGGTCCATGCCTTCCTACCGGCTCGCGCGACGGCGCGGGTCGTTGCCGCGCCGGCCGCCAACGGGCCATCCGGACCGGCGCCGTCCGGATGGCTACACCACTCGGCGGGACGCCATCGGGATTCGTCGGGTCAGCGCTCGTTTTCCAAAGCCGCGTTCAACCCGTAGGCGCCTGCTTGCGAGAGTCTGTCGATGATGTCCAGGCATCGGATCCGTTGGGACCTCGGGCTTTGGCGGTAGAGGCGGAGGACCGCCGAGACCAGGTAGTGGCCGTCCGCTGCTCGGTGGGTTCTCAGGTCGCCGAGGTCTTTGCCCGCGTGCTGGACGATGCGCTCGCAGGCGTCAATAGCCACGGCGGGAAGGGGGCCGGTGTGGTCGTAGAGAGCGAAGGCCAGGTGTTCGAGGTGGTCGGGGAACGCGTCGCTATCGAGGAAAGCACTGACGAGTTCGTCGGCTTGCGCAGAAAGCAGGTCGAATGCCTGCCGCATGCCCTGGGAGGCGTTCTTTCGCACGTCAGTGTCGTTGTCGTTGAACAGCGGGACAAGGTGCGGGTAGTGGTCGATGTTGTTGGCGAAGACTGCTGCCGCCCCACGGCGGGCTAGGGCGTTGAGTTCGTGCGTGCTGTTCGGGAGGTCTGGGGTGAGGCATCCCTGGATGGTGGCAACAGCCCAGGACTGGCCAGTGAGGTCGGCCGTATCGCCCGGCCCTTGGAGGGCCCGGGCGAGGTGGGCAGCGAAACGTGAGGGTTCACGGACCAGTGTGTTGATGAGCAGCCGTTGGGTGGTGGTGGCGTTGTAGACGTTGGTGTCCTGGTGGTTCAGGAGTTGTTCAGTGGTGTCCAGCGCAATCTGAGGATCATGGTGCATCAGGGCCAGCGCGGCCTGGGCGGCACAGACTCGTACAGCGAGCACGGGGTCGTTGGCGAGGCGGGTGACTAGGGGCGTCAAGGCGTGCAGGTGCTCACTGCCGTGGAAGAGCAGGGCGGCAACGGTGAGCGCTGCCTGGCCGCGGGTGGCGTTCATGCCGGCGGTCAGCAGATCCGTTCGGGTTCCCTCGGCATCGGCGTCGCGGATGTCCTGCTCGGGGTGGGGATCCGTGGTGTAGCTGTCGAGGGCTGGCAGCGAAGCAGCAGTGAAGTTCTGCGGAGCCGACTGCAGGGCGCGGCAGATTGTGGGCGCGGCGGCGGGGCCGAGGGTCCGGTGGGTGTGGAGAGCCAACTGCTCCCAGCGGTCGGCGTCCAGATGAGGCGTGACCGCCTCCACGATCGCGCACAGGTAGGCGGCCGGTGCGTCGGGGCCAAGCGTGAAGGCGAAGTTGGTAAAGCGCTCGGGTTCCTGTTGCGCGCGGCTGCTCAGCGTCTGGGCCAGTTCATGAGCGCCCCCTTGAGGAGGCCAGGGTCGTTCGGGTTGGGGCTGGGCGTACTTGTTCAGGGCTCGGTGCCACTGTTCATTGGTCATGTGCCGGGCCGCATGGTCACTGATCGGCGAGCCGACGAACCCAGTCTGGATTGGTGTCGGTGGCGACGGGATCTGGCCAGGGAACTTGCGTTCCCATTCGTCGAGTCGGCGGCGTCCGGCGGCACTACGGCGCGAGGGACAGATCGCCGACAGCAACTCGTACTGGCTCCAGCCCCAGGCGCTGCGCTGCCCCTTCTGCCGTCGGTGTTCCCACGCCGGGTAGAAGTCGAGCAGCTTCGCGGTCAGACGTTCCAACGTCTCGTCACTGCAGTGGGGCGTGGTTGCCTCGATGAGTTCACGCGAGGCCCAGCGCGCGCTGCTCAGCCAGCCCAGGCGCAGATTGCGTTCATCGCTCAGGAGCCAGGCGATCGCTTCGTCTGCCTGGTTCATGACGGCGTAGACACGGCAGGTGAGGAAGCGCAGCTCTTGAACCGGTGAGGGAGTCAGTTGCTGCAAGGCGCCCGCTGCGGCGGCCGGGGAGTTGGCAGCCAGGGAGCGCAGTGCTGTGTCGAGGGCGGTCAGCATTGCAGCGTCGACGCCGTGGCCGCCCACAAGGCGGTGAGCCCAACGGCCGCTGGGGGCGTAGGCGTCGGTGCGCCCCGTGCTGCCTGCCGTAGCCACGTCGATGACAAAGGGCAGGACCTGGCTGACGTAGGCTTCCGGTTCGGCCTCCGCGATGCGGGAGAGGACCGTGTCGGCAACCTGCGAATGCGTTGACAAGTGCCCGGATTCGAAGGGGTCACCGGAGCCATCGGCGAGTGCTCGGGCAAGGTGACGCCGCAGATAGGCACCTACAAGACGCGCAGCGGGAGCGGGAGCGGTCTCGGCCAAGCCGTAGAGGAGTGACCAGAAGTCACTGTTCACCGCGATGGGTCCACGCGCCTCGTCCGCATGTCCGCTCTCGATCAGGTCGACGGCGAGGTCGATAAGGCCGGGTGTGAGCGCCCACTCAATCAGCCGCAGAAGCCGCTGTCCCCACTGTGGCGTGGTGCCCACGTAAGGTCGCACAAGCTCCGCAACACGCTCGGGTCGGTGGCGCGCAACGGCCAGCAGTTCAGGGAAGGCAGCATCGGCCCTCTGCGGCGTGCTTAGCCAGCGTTCCCACCTCTGATCGTGGTCGGCGGCGTCGAACCACTGCGGCAGGGCGAGCAGACCTCGTACCTTGCCCGCCACAGGAGCCTGACCCCAAGCGACCGGTTCGACGGCCTTCCAGTCAGGCAGCGCGGCATCGAGCTGCCCAAGGACCGTGATGATCACATCATGCAGGTGCAGGCGGATCCGGTCGGAGCCTAGGAGCCGGGCCACTGTGGCGCGGAAGCGTTCAGGGTCTGTGCCAGCAAGGTGTTCGAGGATCTGCCGGGTCTGAGCGCGACGGAACAGATACTGACCTGAATTGGCCAGGAAATCGTGGATGTCCTCTCCGGCAGAGATGAAGGACCGGGCGAAGAGGAAATCGAAGTACGTATCGTGGAAGAACCCGATCTGTTCCCCGTCGCGCACCAGCACACCGTGCGATTCGAGCACCTTGATGTGCTGGCGGGCGAAACCGTCGAGGAGAGCCATGGGTGCCTGGAGCGTTTCCCGTTCGCTCATGGACGCGCACAGCGTGCCCGTGATCCCCCGCCAGTCCAGCGCGGTGGCCTGTCGCTCGATCTCCTCGCGCCGTTCATCGGTGTAGCGCGCGTACAGCTCCTGCAAAGTCCGATACGAAGCGGCCCGTGCGGAGAGCGACAGCCGGCTGAAGATCGACAGGTGCAACGGAGTTCGCAGCAACTCCAGCGTCACCAGCCCCAGGCTGTCGGGATCCGTCCCGTTGGCGGACAGGACAGCCCGCACCTGTTCCAGGTCCAGGACGCTGAGGGGGAACCGGACTGCCCGAGCGGGGTCTGCGACCAGACGGGACAGCCTCCGGTCGTTATCGATATCAACGGTGCGCGCTACAAGGAGCACCTTGACGTTCGGAGCGATGACCAGCTGCGCAAGTACGTCTTCCACGGCCTCGTAGGCGTCCGACATCCTGCCGTTGTAGGTGCTGACCGCGTCCAGCTGGTCAATCACCAACAGCGCTGGCGCTTCGTCCGCGACCCCGGCCAGCAGCACCGCCGGCGAGTCCGGCAGGGTCATCCTGGTCCCCAGATCCTTGGCCGTCTGCACGCTCGCGTCGGCGCCGTCCATCCGGACCGCGGCCGTCGGCCATCCCTGCTCGGCCAGCCGGACCAGGACGTCGGTGACGACCGCTGACTTACCCAGGCCAGCGCCGCCCTCGCAGACCACGATCTGCGGGCCGTCCTCGGCCACTAGTGTCCTGAGTCGTTAATTCGTGTGCAGTATGCGGCGAGGGTGTCGAGGATGTTGTCGGCGGTCTTCGTCCAGACGAACGGTCTGGGGTTCTTGTTCCACTCGTTGATCCAGCCGCGGATGTCCCGTTCGAGTTCGATGACGCTGCGGTGGGCCGAGCGGCGGAGTTTGCGGGAGGTCAGCTCGGCGAACCAGCGCTCGACGAGGTTGAGCCAGGACGCCGAAGTGGGGGTGAAGTGCAGGTGGAAGCGGGGGTGCCGCAGCAGCCACTTCTTGACCGGTTCGGTCTTGTGGGTGGCGTAGTTGTCCAGGACCAGGTGAAGCTCGAGGTCCTTGGGGACGGCGGCGTCGATGACCTTCAGGAAGCGGAGGAATTCCTGGTGGCGGTGGCGGCGGTAGTGCTGGGCGATGACCGAGCCGGAGGCGATGTCCAGGGCGGCGAACAGGCTGGTCGTGCCGTGCCGGACGTAGTCATGGGTCATCTTCGCCGGCACGGTCGGCGCCATCGGCAGCACCGGCTGGGTCCGGTCCAGGGCCTGTATCTGCGACTTCTCGTCCACCGCCAGGACCAGGGCGTTCTCCGGCGGCGAGAGGTAGATGCCGACCACGTCGCGGACCTTGGTCACGAACTGCGGATCGGTCGACAGCTTCCACGTCTCCACGATGTGGGGCTTGAGGCCGAAAGCCCGCCAGATCCGCGAGACCGCCGACTGCGACATGCCTGCCGACTGGGCCATGGAACGCGTCGACCAGTGCGAATCACCCGTCGGCGGCGTCTGGCCGAGCGTCCTGGCGACCAGGGCTTCGACCTGCTCGTCCGTGATCTTCCGCGGTGCACCCGAACGCGGCCGGTCCACCAGGCCCTCCAGCCGGTCCGCGGCGAACCGGGACCGCCACTTGCGCACCGTCTCCCGCGAGATGCCCAGGTCCTGCGCGACCTCCGCGTTCGGCCGACCCTCCGCACATGCCAGCACGATCCTCGACCGCATCACCAGCGCCTGCGACGCAGTCTGCTTGCGCAACCAGCCCCGCAGCACCCTGCGTTCGTGATCGGACAGCTCCAGCGGCAACGGCTTCGGACCAGGCATCGCCACACTCTACAACCGCACGCGAACTAACGACTCAGGACACTAGGCGCTGATACAACTGCTCCACGTGCGGGCGGGCTGCCATCCCGAACACAGGCTTGTCCCGCCGCACGCGCCGCACAAAGCGCTCGACGGTCCCGGCCAGCGCCGTGAGCGTTCCGGTGTCACCGGCCAGCAGGCGTGGGCGTACTCCCGGCACGGTCAAAAGGTGGCTGCGGATCTGGGAGCCGGTGAGGCGCTGGTGCAAGTGCTCGTCGAGATAGCCGCGCACCTGCCGGACAATCACTTCCGGATCGCCGACGAACAGCAGCTCATACTCGGAGACCACCAGGCGGCGCAGCGCCTCCGGTGAGTAATGCTCCACGTGCACGGCCTGCAGATACCGCCAGCCGACCTCCCGGTCGACCGGCGCCCCGTTCACAGACCAGTTCCCGAGCACCTGTATGAATTGGGGAAGCTGGGCCTTGGTGATGATGCCATCGAACTCGGCGAGTGTTTCGGCGGCCCGGGCCCGCTGGGCAAGATCGTGCAGTTCAGGAGCCCCTGTGGACAGCACGAGGCGCACCTTCTTGCCCCCCGCGAGATGCCCCGTGACGGCCTTGAGGATCTTCCCCGCAGCATCCAGGGTCCACGGCCCCTTCGAGGGGACGTCCTTCACCTGCTCGCACCACGTGCCGTCGGCAGCCTCGAGTTCGAACTCGATCCCGGCGCCCGCCGGCCCCGGCGGCTCCAGGCGGATCCGCGACGCCCGCCCCCGCAGCAACTCCGCCACCCTCAGCGCGGTCCACCAGTCCTCGTAACGATTACCCGCCTTGTCCGCAGCCCCACCCGCCAGCCCCACCCAGCCTCACCCCTCTAGAAAACCGCAAAAGCCCCCTCATTCAGGAGTTCGCGCCCCGCGACCTTACCTCCACCCACCGACAATCAGACATACCAGAATATTGCCTCAAAACATCCACCTGTGTGCTGTCCTCAGCCTGCAGACACGGAGGCCACAGTCATGGATTTGTTCGATGAGCCACTGCCTCAGCGGGACCTTGCAGGACGTCGACGCGTCAGCTCCCCAATTGAGGGCAACAAAAGGCGGACGCCGCGCCTGACACTCGATTCATGCAACTGCCCCAGTCCTCGCCAGAAGTCGAAGCAGAATCACCGACGTGGCCGAGAACTTTGAACCCAAGCTGAACAATGACGCCCTACTGCTCACAGGCGTCAGCGACCTAGCTGACGCGTACACGCGGCTCAGTGCCGCAGGCGATCCGCAACGCCGGGGGAAGGACTTCGAGCACCTACTGCAGCGAGCCTTCCAGCTCGCTCACTTCGAGGTAGAACTCAACCCGAGGATGGCACATCCACGCCAGACAGACTTGTCCGCCCGCTATGGAGACAGCCGGTATCTCCTGGAGGCCAAGTGGCAAGGAGCGAAGGCGGACATGGATGTGCTCGGTGGCCTACGCGACCGCTTGCGCCGGACCAGTCCCGACGTAGTAGGTGTGCTCGTCAGCGTCTCCGGCTTCACCGGAACCCTCGTAGAGGAGGTCAGCCGAGAACGTCAGTCACCGATCCTTCTGGTCGACCAAGAAGATCTGCTGGGCGCGCTTCGGGAGCCGACGACACTGCCCGGACTGCTCAGAGCCAAGCAGGAGGCATTGATCACTCATGGCCAAGTGCATCTCGGTGAGTCTCTTCGGGCACACGCCGCAACCCGTAGGCCAGATCGCGCGCTGCCAGCAAGAGACCTGCATCTCCGCGACGCACGTGGGGAGCAACACCCTTACCTGACTGTTCCGGGCGGCTTCGCTCCCGTGGTGTTCGCTACCGCCGTCACAAACGTGGACTGGTCCTTCGGTCGCGGCCGCGGCGTGTGTATGGACATCCCCATCCAAGCCCATACTGCTGACGACTTGATACGCCTGATCCACGGCCTTGATGAGCTCGGGCTGGCCAGCGCACGTCCCACCTGGACCCTCCAGCAGAACGACACCTCATGGTTCGGAATCGGCGCCGGTGAACTCATACAGGCATTGGACAACGCACAGCAGCGTATGGCGGAGCCGGCTGCCCCGCACCACAGCGAGCAGCTCGTGTACTGCGACACCACCCTGGGTGGTCTCTACACACTGACGGCAATCATCGCTGCGGCTGAGCCGTCACCCACCGGCCAGCGACCGGACGAGTGCGCCCCCTCGAGCGGCCAAGGCGACAGAACGCCGGCACCCCTCCTGGTCTCGCAGTGCCAACTTTCCTTCCAGCTACCTGGCACTCCGCTGGATGCCACAGCCCTGCGTCACCTCCACGACCGATTCGGAGCGACGCACAACGTCTACTTCCGCCACTTGGACATCACGGCGATCAAGATCAGCTGGCTTGATCAGCAACCAGCAGACCCACTGGCCACCATCGTGGAGCACGACCCAATCACAGGCCAAGACTTCGTCGTCGGCCTCGTCGTGCACGATCACTACTCCGTGAACAGCAAGCACGCCGTGCTCGAAGGCTGGCCGCTAGAACTCCAGGAGAGCGGGTTTCTGGTGTGCGCCTTGGCGGATCACCATCCCGTAAGTCGCCCACCAGAGAGCTACTGGCTGGAAGCCGTGCACACCGCCCACACGTCCGACCTAGCCGTAGCAACGATCCGGGCCAGATGGTGACCAGCGTCAGCTCCACGACGGATGAGCAGGGACAGACACTGCCGCAAGCAGGACCCGCTGGCTGGTGAAGGCCAGCAGCCAGTGGGTCCTGCTCACTCAAGCCCAATTGCCTAGGCGGTCTTCCTCCGCCCTGGACTCCGGTCCCACCTAGCGGCAAAAGACCGGATGGACTCAGCGGTGAAGACCGGACCGGCACCAGTGCGGCCAATCGGTCGCGGGAAGTCAGGATGATTACCGTCCAACTGGGCAACCCGCTGGCGGGAAACATCCAGTTCCTCAGCCGCTTCCCTGTACCCCATGAGCTCCTGCTCCCTGGGGTAGTCCCGCTCCGCGTTCGCCTGCTCAGCAGTAACCACGCGCAGGTCGATCAGCTGAGGCTCGTGACTCATCGCAGCCCCCAGCCCCTCAACCGCCGTATTAAGAGCCTTGTGCGCAGCCTCTACCAAGCTGGGCGCGTCCAGGCGCCACAGAAGGTGAAGACGCTGCCCGGCAGCCTCGTGCCTGATGACGCCAGCAAAGTGCCGATGCAACTCTTCGTATTGCTCATCCCGGAGGGCGCGGACAGCACCCACGGTTACAGATGCCCGCCATTCCTGTTCCATGCTTCTCTCCTTTCCTTCCATCTGTTTCGTTCTGCGGTGTGCGCGGATGGACAGGTACAGGGGGCCAGGCCTTCTGGCCCCCTTCTACACCTGGCTAGCCCTCGTCCGGGAAGACCAAGCCTGCGCCTCGCAGCGCCGAGATCAGATCGATCCACTCACCCGTGCCGTCCGGCTCGTGACCGATCGTGATCATGGTGCCGTTCCGGGAGAAGAACCAAGATCCCTGCAGGCTCTGCCTGCTCTCGAATCCCTGACGGTCCAGCGCCGCGAGGAGCACTTCCATCCGATTTGCCATGTCGATACCACCCCCAAACCTTGCGCGTGTCAAGAGATAATCTCGGGCAACCTACTCAGAAACCTTGCTCCTGGCAAGTGGATCAAGAGTTCCGCGCGCACCTCTCCGGCCGGCCCGTCTCGTACAAGGATCGAGGCACATGCCACGGAGCTGCACACAGCACTCGGACACCGAGATATCAGCAGGTCAGAAGGCCAACAAACACTCCCTACAGCTGCACCACCTGTAGATAAAGGGCCTGCGCAGCCACGATGAGCGCCTGGTCGAGCAGCTCGCCTCCCGCGCGCTCACCAGCGGCAAGCGCAAGGTGCACCTCCGGCGTGACGAGGACGGGCAGATCGTCGGGGCCGACGGAGAGGGCGACGGCGAGGACCAGGAGGACGACACGCAGGCCGCCGCCGAAGCAGCGCTGCTCCACTTCTCCAGCCCGCGCGACGCGGCCACGATCGCGGCGTTTCTGCGCACCCGGGTCTACCGGCCGGAGTCCCTGGTGTGGCTGGAGGGCTACCAAGCCCTGATCCGCTGGCGGGCGGAGAACAAGATCACCGGCCTCTACGCCGTGCCCTACGACGTCGAGGTCGAGGTCGGCGTCACCAAGGACTCCCCCCTCGGGCGGTGGGTGCACCAGCAGCGCAAGGCACTGCGCGCCGGCGAACTCGATCCCCACCGCAAGGAACTGCTGGACGCCCCCGAGGCCGGGATGGTCTGGGAGCCAGGCGAGGAAGCATGGGAGACCAAGCTCGCCGCACTGCGCTCCTACCGGCGGGCCACGGGACACCTTGCCCCGCGTCAGGACGCCGTGTGGGGCGAGGGCGAGGCGATGGTGCCGGTCGGGCAGCACATGGCCAACCTCCGGCGGAAGGGCGCGAAGAACGGCCTGGGCAAGGACCCGAAGCGGGCGGAGCAGCGTGCGGAGCAGCTCACCGCGATCGACCCGGACTGGGACTGCCCGTGGCCCCTGGACTGGCAACGCCACTACCGCGTCCTCGCCGACCTCGTCGACGCCGACGGCCACCTGCCCGACATCGCCCCCGGCGTGCTCATGGACGGCGATGACATCGGACGGTGGCTCCAGCGGCAGAAACAGCCGGGCACCTGGGCGCAGCTGTCCACCGAACAGCAGGACCGGCTGTCCAAGCTGGGCATCAAACCCACCGAGGCGCAGTCTCCTGCCCCGGCAACCAAGGGTGCAACAAAGGGCCAGAGCAAGGCGCAGCAGGCATTCCAGCGCGGCCTCGCGGCCCTCGCGCAGTGGGTGGAACGGGAAGGCGTGCACCGGCCGGTCCCGCGCGGCCATGGTGAGCTGGTCGCGGTCGACGGCGAGACGGAGCCGGTGCTCGTAAAGCTGGGCGTATGGGTATCGAACACCCGGGCGAGGCGGGACAAGCTCACCCAGGAACAGCTCGACGCCCTACGGGAGCTGGGTGTGGAGTGGGCATAGAGGTTGCGCACAGGAATCGGAGCCAGCGGAGATTCGCACCGATGTGCGATCTTATGAGTGTGTATTGATCCAGTTGCAGGCTGTCTCTAGAGTGACGCGCATCGTGACAGAGAAGATGCCCCACTCAGCGGCTGGCCAGATGCTGGGCTACCTCTACCAGTGCGAGTGGGCGTTGGTGGAGCTGGCGCAGCGGTGGTTCAAGGACGCCGAGGCCACCCTACGCATGGAGATGCTGGACGACATTGACCTGCTGCACGGGTCAGTTCCTGTCGAGCTTGTGCAGTCCAAGCATCATGGCGGTCAGGGCGAGATCGGCTCCACCAGTGCTGATCTGTGGCGTTCTATCAATTCCTGGTGCGATGCCTTAGAGATCCTCGGGGACGCGCCGCTGCCGCTGCTCCGCTTGGTCACCACGCAGCAGGTTTCTGCCGGGAGCCTCCTGGAGAAGCTGCGCGCCGAGCCGCAGACGCGCGATGTAGCCGCAGCTCTAGCAGCTCTTGAGGAGCTAGCTGGTGATGCCGAGGGTCCGAAGACGACACGCCCTTGGCGGGAGCGCTTCCTCCGGTGCACTCCGGTGGTCCGGGAGGCTCTGGTGGGCCAGATCGTCGTGGACGATCTGGCGCCTCGAGTGTCAGAGGTGGACTCTAAGCTCCGTGAAGTGATCGGCGTATGGAAGACGGATCAGGGCCAGAGCCAAGAGATCCTGGAGGAGCTAAAGGGCTGGTGGTGGGGGGTCTCCAAAGAGATGCTCGACCGCTCCAACCCCATCCGGAGAGACACTGTTTCCGCCGAGGAACTGCGCACGAAGATCGACTATGTGATGAGCAAGTACGCGCAGACCTCGTTGCCCATCAGCGACCGGCTGGAACGGCTCACCGAGGACGAGGTGGCCCGGTACAAGGACCGCGTCTTCGTTGCCCAGCTCCAGCTCCTGAAACTGGGGCGCCGAAGCATCCGATTCCATCTCGGCGAGTATCACCACGCATGGACCCATCGATCTCGCTGGCTCCACCGTCACTACGTCGCCCAGAGCGAACTCGACCAGTTCGAGTCAGATCTCCGGCGTGAGTGGGAGCAGGTGTTCTCCAAACTCGCCGACGCCTATGACGCTGGCGAATACGGGGACGATGCGGTCAAGGCCGGTGTGGACATTCTGGACAAGGCCATGGCTGCCGTAGAAACACTGCGGCTGCGTCCGCAGGTGGAGAAGCGATGGGTCGCCCGCGGCACGCTTCACGCTTTGGCCGATCTGGCTACGCAGGACGACGAGCCGGTGGGCTGGCATCCCGACTTCGAGAACCTGCTGTCCCAGTCGTCTGATACTGCTGACAGGGAGGAATAGCCATGTCGGCTCCCGCGCGTCAACTCCCTGAAGCTGCAGCGCTGTTCAATCCCGCTTTCGGGGCGTATGTGCTGGCGCACTGTGTAGCGGCCCACATGGCAGCAGGCCCCAGTCTGCCTCTCCCCTTGCCGAGCAGTTTCCTGGTCCTTCCCCTGGTGCTGCCGCCGGACTCCCGCGCCGCGCTCCCGAGAGATGTCCGCACGCCGCTGGCCAGCTGGCTGGCTGATAATCCGATCCAGCGCGCGTCATACCCGCACCGCGCCGCCTCGCTAACGGATTACACCCGCGCGTCCCAGCGGTTCGGCGTCCGGCACAACGTGTTGACGGTGCATTCCAGCGGCCTCGCAGTGACCAGACAGCCCAGGCGTCCCAACGCGAACAGTCATGGAGCGGAGCTCGTCGACTGCACACGCGCTGCGGCCCTCGTTGGCCGCTGGCTTGCAGCGACATCGCCTGCTACCGCATTCGCCCTGCTCGGGGTCCGCCCCTAGCTCTCCAAGGAAGCCACCTCAGCATGCATCTGCTCGCTCTTGCCCTGTATCACCGTGATGGCAGGCAAGCACCGCGCACCATTACCTTCAAACCCGGAGCCTTGAACATCCTCACCGGAGAGTCCGAGACCGGAAAATCGGCAGTCCTCGACATCATCGAGTACTGCTTGGGACGGCAGCACATTTCGCTGCCAGAGGGCGTGATCACTCAGACGGTGGGCTGGTACGCGCTGCTCGTACAGATCGGTTCGACGCGCCTGCTCCTGGGCCGGCCCCGACCAGCGGGAGCCTCCACCAACAAAGCCATGCTGATCATCGGCGACCACACGCTCGAGCTGCCGGCAGGCGACCGTATGAGAGCGAATGCCGACACGGACGCGCTACGCGCAGAGCTCAGCGCTCGCCTGGGCATCGACGACTTCCGCTTCGAACCTCCGGCGGGCGCCGAACGCTACGCGTTCAATGTCTCTATTGCCCAGGCCGTTTACCTGTGCCTGCAAAAGCAGACCGAGATCGCCAACCAGCAGCTGCTGTTCCATCGCCAGTCCGAGCCCGGCATGGCGCAGATGATGAAGGACACGCTGCCGTACTTCCTCGGTGCGGCCGGACCGGAACAGGCCGCACGCCAACGACAGCTTGCGGAGGCCACCCGGGCACTGCGGCGCGTCCAGCGACAGGTTGATGAGAGCCAGCGGGACAACGAATCCGCGAACGCCGCCCTGCACGGCCTGGCCCGCCTTGCCCAGGAGGCAGGCATGGTCCAGGGTGTGCCAGAGCGCGCATCGGCAGCCGAACTGAGTGTCCTGCTGCGCGAGGCGGCGGACACAGTCGTTGATCCATCGGCGCCTCCGGTGTTCGGCGAAGACGGGATGCAGGAACGCCTGGCTGCGGAGCGACAGGCGCTGAGGGAACAACTTCACGACCTCAACGAGGCCGGGGCCCTTCTCGACTCGTGGCAGCAGGAGAGTCAGGCGTTCACCGGTGAGCTCCACACCCAGCTCGGCCGCCTTACGTCTCTGCAACTCCTCAGTCCCGAAGATGCAGGGGCGCCCGAGGTCTGTCCTCTGTGTAATCAGGCCTTGGAGGAGCCCGACCCCGACATCGAGCAGCTCAACGACCTCACGCGCCGTCTCCAGTACGAGCTGACCGACGCAGAAGCACTACAGCCATCGCGGACCCGTCACCGTCAGGAACTCAACGAGCAGATCGCAGACGTTCGCCGGCGCCTCCAGGCCAATGCCTCAGCGCTCCAGGCCCTGCAGGCCAGTAACCGCCGTCTCCAGGAGATCAATGACCAGCACGCGCGGCAGGCTCACGTGCAAGGACGCATTCTCCAGGAACTGCAACGAACTACGTCGCAGTCGGCAGACGAATCTGGATCGCTGCGCCGTCAGGCGGCTCGTATGCAGGAGCGGATCGCAGAACTGCAGGAACTCGTCGATGCCGACGATGTGAGGGCGGAAACGGAAAGCCGCCTCAGCCGTATCGCACTGGACATGACGGACTGGGCCCGCGAGCTGGATCTCGAGCATGCAGACGAGGCTGAAGAAGTACGCATCAGCCTCTCCCTCCTCAACGTCGTCCTGCGCACGGAAACTAGTCGCATCCCCCTCACCCGCATCGGCAGCGCGAAGAACTGGATCGGGTACCACCTCGTAGCGCACCTGGCCCTGCACACCTACCTGCTCAAACACCAGCGACCCGTCCCGCACTTCATCATGTTCGACCAGCCCACCCAGGCCTTCTTCCCCGAAGAAGTCCATGACGTAGGCGCCCTCACCGACGCCGACTGGGAAGCAGTACGCAGCTACTTCACCCTTATGCGAGACGTCGTCAACCGCAACGGCCAGGGACTGCAGATCATCGTGTGCGATCACGTGAACCTACGAGACGATTGGTTCCGCGACGCCGTCATCGAAAACTGGCGCCAAGGCAAAGCCCTGATCCCGACGGACTGGATCATCGAGGCATAGACCTGGCCGTAGCTCCCCATGAGTCTCGCGTGTGAGACCTGAGTTCCACGCACGAAGGACCAATGTGAGCCGCTCCTGGTGGCCGGGGCGCGAAGGTATGCCGGGCGTCAGGGCCGCTGAGGGATGGAGCGTCGCTCGTCCCACTGGTGCCCCTACGGGTGGGGGCCGATGACGAGGACGGTGATTACCGAGATGGTCTCGCCCGCCGCGTTCTTCTCGTCCGGCCCGTACATCCAGTAGATGCGCCAGGCGCTGGGGTTGTGGTTCTCCACGTAGGAGTCCCAGACCTTCTCCGAGGCGTACCCGGGGAAGTTGTCGTACTGGTGGGAGTGCAGGCCGGGGTGGCGCGGGTTGGCCTGCAAACGGGCGAGTGCGTTGTTGACCTTCTTGAGCTTGGCCGGGTCGGCCTTCGAGCCGACGGTCAGGCGGTTGAGGGTCTCGTCGGCGTCTTCGGTGAAGCGGAGGCTGTGCACCTGGTTCTAGTCCTCGTAGTCCTCGTCGAGGTAGTGCGAGAAGTCGCCGCGGTCGATGGTCTTGCCGGCCTTGGCCTGCTCGATCCCGGTGCGGATGCGCTCGGCGAGGTGCGGGTCGTTCCACACCTGCATCTCCCGCTCCGGGATGGAGACGACCGGGGTCAGCAACAGCACGCCGTCCGGGTTGCTCTCGACCCGGTACCGGCGGCCCGGACGGGCTCCGGCACGGCCGAGGGAAACTCGTCCGCGGCTGTCGACCTCAGTCTCGGCGACGGTCTCGAACTCCTCGCGCTCGTGAATGGCGGTCATGTGCATGCTCCCTCGGTTCCGCCGGAAGGCTCTCCACGGCTCATGCCTCCTACGAGCGGGAGGCACGCCTTCCGGCGCTTAGCACCAAGGTACCCTCATTCGGGAAAGTGGGTAGTTCCCACTTTCGTGTTTCTCCTCTCCTCAAAGTCCAATGGCTTCGGCACCACCCGAGGCCTCGATGGCGTTCTCCGTGGAGGCCGCCTTCTTCCGCGCGGGGCGTGCGATGAACGGGTCGAGCAGCACGTAGCGATTGACCTCGGCCGTCCCGGTCGGGCTGAGAGGGGCGGTGATGTAGGCCTTGTGGACCTGGAGCACGCCCTCCTTCGCCAGCTCCCGGAAGCCGCGCTCGGCGGTATCAGGCGACCACCCGTACCACTCCTTCATCCGCTCAGTCGGAAGTTCGAAGAAGGCCGGCTCGCAGCTGGCCGTCAGCAGCATGGCCAGGGCCGGGAGGCTGAGCTTGTCGATCAGGCCAGTACGCCAAAGCTCGAACGGGATCTTCAGGTAGGCGTCGCGGTTCTGGTTGCCGGGCCGGGTGTACGGGTCGAGGCTTCCGTCCTCGCGCAGCAGCGTGACCTGGATGTCCCAGGTTCCCTTGGGCCGCTCATAGGTGATCAAGCGGCGTTCCTCGAGGCGCTTGAGGACCTTGGTCACCGCCGTGCGGGCGGAGGCCGGCGTCGCGTTCTCCGTGGTGCCGAAGGCCCTGGCCCACACCCCGCCGGGGAGGGTGGTGCTCCACCCCGACTCAGCGGTCTCGGCGCTGGTGACCGCGACGATGAACAGATATGCGCGCAGGCCGCGCACGTCTCCATTGGTGACGAACTCGGCCAGTCGGCTGGACCGGTCCGCCTCGTCGCGCTTCTTCTGCACGAACGCCCGCCGGATGGGCGCGAAGTCACGCGCGGCCCTCTCGAGGAGGGCTTCCCGCGTCTCGGCGGGGGAGGCGACCGGCTTCTGGGATGTCTGCTGCTTCACACCACAGACCATGCCGGACGGGCGCCCCGCAGGACAAACAATCCAGCTTCCGTAGTTCGGACGCTGTAGCGGGTGTCTGGAGGATTACGAGTGACGATGACATGTGACGATGACAGTGACGAGATCAATGTCTAATGACACTAGTAGGTGGAGTCCAGAAGGCGCAGCGCTGAACCCGTGGGTCCCCAGCGCGGGAACCATCCTCCGAGGCAGAAACTGCCGCCCGCTTCGCCAGAAACCCGCGAAGGACCCTTGCGGGGGCCCAGAGGACCCTTCCCGCCCCCGAAACGTGCCCTCCTCCATCGGGCCCGCACAGGGGCCCTGCAGCTGCTCCAGCCGCCCAGACAGCGCGGCCGAAGGCGGACAGGATGCCGGTCTCCCTCGCGGACCGATCGTCCGCAGGGCCGTCCGTCCCGAGCGCCCGAGGCCTTGCGCCGCGGAGGTCGCCCCGGGTGCTGGCGGAGCTGAGCTCACCCGGCAGGCGGGCGTGGCGTGGATCTCCCGGACGGTGCCGATCAGGTCGGGGAAGCGGCCCTCGCGGCGGGATCGGGCGAGCTGCGCGGACAGCCGCCGGTACATCGGCGCGGCGTGCGGCAAGCGCGCCCTCGGAGACCAGGCGGTACATCACCTGGCGCAGCGTGACGCCGCCCTCGTAGCTCTCCACGATCTCCCGGGCCCGGTCCACCACGGCTGGCCACCGGATCCGTTCCGACGCCATCCGTACTTGTACTTGTACCCATCGCCGCCGCCGTGGCGTAGCCGGGCCGGGAGGTCCTGCTCAGGCGTGGCTGCCCGCCGGCTCCCACAGCGGGCGAGCACGTCCGGTCCCGTCGCAGTGGAAACAGCGGCCGCCGCCCGGTGTGCTCCGGGCACCGATGGTGCCGGAGGCGTGCAGTGCGTGCCACAGGTCGCCCGGCAGATCCTGCGGTCCGGTCTCTTCTCGGCTGCGTCTCATACGGCTGGTGTAGGGCCTCCGGTGAGCTGCCCTCGTCGATGGGGCCGCTCGCCGGGGGTCAGCGGGCCTGGGCGCGGGCGCTCTACTGCCCCTGCAGCCGGCGGAGCATGATGCGGCAGTACTCGGCCAGTGGCCGGTGCTGGTCCTTGTCGATGACCAGAGCGACCGTATCCGTACCTGCATTGGTGTCGTGCGGCGCGGATGTCGATGACGATGCAGCCGGGGCGGTGTCGTGCACGCCGTCGACTGCGAAGGGGGGCTGGCAGGCGCGCCGGTTCTGCCGCTGGACCGGACAGTTGACGCCGCCGAGGTGCCGGGGTTCGACTGTGCTCGCTGTGCGGCGCCGCCGCCGGGCTTGACCCGGTCCTGAAGGGCTTCGACCACGGGTTCGGGTGATGGTGTGCGAGGGTCAGCCAGCGGTCCGGGACGCAATGAGCCGGTTGGTGAGTTCCACCGTTCCGAGGTACCACCAGAAGATCCAGTCCAGGAACGCTTCGTCGTAGTCGCCGCGCTGGTCTGCCTTGCGGTGGCGCAGGTCGTAGCGGTTGGCGATCTCGAACAGCGCACCTTCGTCCTTGCCGAGCTTGTCCTTGAGCAGGGCGCGGCGTTCCTCGAGGATGCCCGCCAGGGTGACGATCGCCGACCGCTTGCTCTCCACCGTCGTGTCCCGGCCGCGGAACAGGGCGATCGCGTGGCGGACCCGGGCCGTGATGTCTGGGGCGCTCTCGTTGAACGCCCGGTGCACCAGCGAGCTGCGGGCGTCGTCGGTGACGGCGACCAGGCGCCCGAGGTCCTCGCCTTCGGCAGCCAGCTCGTACTCGATGCTGGCCTCGCGCAGCAACTCGTTGACCCTGCCCCGGTACAGGACGCGGGCGGGCCCGTTGTGGAACTCCGAGTGGTGCCATCCGCAGCCGCTGTAGGAGTGGTAGCGCCGTATGCGAGGGCGGCTCACCAGATCGTGGAACACCTCGATCAGCCCGTAGAAGGTGTCTTCGTCCCACGTCTCCGGTGTCAGAGGCCACAGATCAGGGATGCCCAGGCGCCTGTCGATCACCTCAGAAGCGTCGGGCAGCTCACTGTTATCGTCGACGCATTCCTCGCCGAACACCTCAACCAGATAGCCCTTGTTTTCAAACTCACCGACGAGCCGTGCGAAGTCACGCCGTGTGTCCCGTGGAGTGCTGCCGTCATGCGACAGCCCACGGCCGCGGCGCTGCGGCCAGTATGGCCGGGGAGCCGCCGCCTGCCGGAGCTCCCCCGCCCGGTGGACCAGTTCGGTGAACCACTCCCGTTTGCCCATCCCGGGCTGGCTGTCCCAGCCTGGAGTGGTGGACGACCAGGGGGCGTCCGTGGGCACATCACGGTCTGGCAGCTCCTCGAAGTCCGCGACCGCGGTGGTGCCGGCCAGGGCCTCGGTGATGATCCAGGTAGCTCTGTCTACCCATGAAGAGTCCGAGGTGCGATCCGATGCGCACAGGATGCGCTCGCCTTCAGACGCGAGTAGCTCTGCGGGCCAGAGGAGTTCGTAGTTACTGAGGTCCAAACTCACCGCAACATCATCACTTATCAGGGATGTGTCACGGGCCTGAGTGATGGATTCCCGTCTCAGCCTCGGATGAGGTCCTGAAACTGAGGACATCCGACGGCATGCCACTCCCTGACGAGGACTTCCCCGTCCACAATCACGACCTCGGCGTGCCATGGCAGGCAGTCGTGGCACGCATGGATCTCGTACGAGTTGCCGTTGTCGTCGAACGCCTTCAGGTCGACGGAGCCGACGGGCGCCCGGTAGGTGACGTCCTGCTGCGAAACGGGGCGTTCTGTCATGTCGGCCAGTATCTACGTGCTGGAGCTGTGGGCTCTCATGGCGTTGGTTACACGAGTTCCTCGAACGTGAGCTGCTGCAGGACCATGACGAGCGGCGCCGACGGCTGTCAGTGGCGTGCTGTAGCTTGATCGTTAGGCGCGGGGCCTGGGCGGTCGGGGTGCGACCGCTGGAGAGTCCAGGAGGACTCGTGCCCATAGGACGCGTCAACGCCGCGAAGTTCATCGCTCGTCTTCTGCCAGAACCGCACGAAACGGATTTCGGCGGCGAGCCCGCCCACCGCCTACTGACCACCGCTCACGCCGACCGGGTTTGCCCACCGTCCGGCCACAGCATCGGCTGGACGGACTGCTACGCCAGCGCGGACATGCTGCCTCTGCCCGACAAAGCGGATCTGCTGCTTGAGCCGAACGGCGAGCCCAGGTCGATTCCGCATCATCTGGTTGGCGAGGCACGTGAGCTGGCGGACTGGGCCGGCCGCCAAGCGGCGCGGATCCGTCGGGAAGCTCACCATCGCGGACTTCGCTGAAGCCGCTCGTAGTCCAGCACCCGCCCTATCCCGGGGCGGGCGTTCGCGTACTCAGTCCCCGTATTCGCGCACTGACCAGCCGTCTGGCACTTCGCGGACTTCAAAGCCTGGCGCGATGATCTGGTGCAGTGTTTCGCCGTCGGTCCAGTCGTGGAGCGTGTCGGCAAGAGTGGTTATGAGCGGCTCGTCCACGTTGTCGAAGAGGATGACGGGCTCGACGGCCAGTTGGTGATCGGTTCGCCGCATACCGTCGACGGGAGTGGCCCAGCCGACGATTGGCATTACCAGGATCATGCCGTCGTCGGGACATTTGATCGCCACTCGCCACCCGTCCGGGGCGGCAGCGAAAGGGAACACGACTGCGGTCATGACGACAGACTCTAGCCCTGCGGTTTCGGGCAGCTGCCCGGGCATGACGGGCACGATGTCCATGCCGCTGCACCCGTCGGCCCCGAGCTTCTCCTTCCGCCGTTCAGAGGACGCCTTTGAGCAACGCGGAGCGAAACTCGACCTCCGTACTCAAAGGTTTCGAACATGGCTCCGGCGGCCCGGAAAACGACAGCAGGGGAACGCAGTGATCGCCACACTTGCAGGATGAGCTTGTTCCACACCGACTCCTACAGCCCCGACGACATGGTGATGCACCCTCGCCATCAGGCTATGCAGCCGGTCCTGGTCCAGCTCATCCAACAGCTCCGCGCCTGCGAGTCGGTGGAGGCCGGGGCGGATTTTCAACGGGACCTGCTCACGTGCCTGCTGGAGGTGGAGAAGGACCGCTGGGAGTTCAAGCGTGCCGTCACCCGGATGCGCAACGGCAAGCAGCCGCACCGGGAGGTCCCGGAGCTCCAGTCAGGCCGCGACCCCGCTGACATCGCGACCTGGCGTTTCGAGCACGACGTGTGCGAGAGGCTGGCCCGTCAGTTGCGTTCAGTCGGTGACGCGCTGGCCTGGCGCGTCTTCGGCTTCCACCGCCCGTTCATCCTCGCTCTGTGCCGCAACCAGTCGCCCGGCCCGATGTACGGCAAAGCGGGCCTGCCGGCAGAACTCGAACACTTCGAGAGGGCCTGCAAGGAGGACGGCGCTTTCGCACTCCTGCACGACCTGACCAACTGCCTGCGCATCGGCGACATCACCGTATGGGACGGCGTGCACCCGCCCCGAACAGAAGAGATCAAGACCAACCCGAAGAACAGCAGGAGCGCGCAGCTACGGCGGATCAACCAGGCCCGCGCGGCTGTGCTGGACGGCGGCCCGCTTCCAGGGGACAACGCCTCCGAACTCCTCTACGACCTGAACCTGCCGCTGCGCACCCACCTGGACGTGCTGCGCGACGCCCTGGAGCGGGCCGCAACCGACGGCATCTACGCCACCCCGGTGCCCGGCAGCCGGGCCCTGTTCGTCGTCGACCAGTACGCATGCGCCCAGCACGGCATGTCTTCCAAGCAGTTCAACGAGCGTCTTCAGCATGCAGCCGCCACCGCCCTGCAACGGGCGGGAATCGCGGCCGGCCGCGAGGACCACAACGTCCACGCCACCAGCCTCGACAGTACGGCACGCGACCCGCTGCGGGTGCCCTGGGCGAACTATCCACTGCATCCGGTGGCCTGCGCCCGGCTGATCGGCGACTACGCCGTGGCGACCGTGGAGACCTCCGGTCCGGTACTGACCCGCCTGCTACAGGCCGCCGGCCTGGACGCACGATGGGTCCGCCCGCCGGGCAATGCGGACCTCCAGCAGGGCGAGGTCATCATGGAGATCCACCAGCAGGAACAGCTGCGGTCCGTGGCACTTCCTGGCAGCCTGACGATGACGCCGGGATGGACGCTGCAGATGCGCCGATCCGAGCTGGACCGCTATCTGATTGAGCTCCTGCAACCAGGCTCGTGGGTCGCGGGTATCAAGGACGTCCTCGCCGCACGGCAGGCCGGGCGGCCGTGGCCTCACTACCGCAACGAGCACGAAATCTGGGTCTAGGTGGCGCGCTCCACAGCGCACTGCTCGATCCAGCGGGCGAGGACGCTCAAGGTCGCCAGGTGCTCCAACGCTTCCTGTTCGGTCCAGGTCACCTCATCCTCGTGCGCGGCGACGTTCCGCAGGGCGAGGAAGGCGCCGGCCGCGAGGTACTTGGCGCCTTCCTGTCGGGCGCGCCACGTAGGTGTGTTGCGGTCGCCGTCGAAGCGCAGGCGTGGTTTCCCTGCGGCGGGTTCCTTCATGTCGAAGGCCTGCATGCACAAGTCCGTCTCGCCGATGTCGTGACGTCCCAGCTTCTGCTGGAGTCGGCGGTTCACAGTGCGGGCAGCAGCCAGGACGGCGTCCTGCCGGGCCTCTGCGCCCCACAGTGGGGCGGCCGGCTCCCACACCCAGGGGTGGAACTGGTCAGCGGGCAGGGTGGGGGCATCTGGTACGAGCCGGGCGGCCCATTCGTCCATGTCCGCCAGGATGCCCAGGCCCCGATGAACCTCGTTGCGGGCCATGTCTTCGCCTGCCATCTGATCGAGATTGATCTTTTCGGCAAGCTGCGGGTCCAGGAGCCGCAGGATCTGCTTGACCGTGGGCTCTGCGCGGTGCAGCTGTTCATACAACGCCGCATCGCCTATGTAGTCGCCGGGCCCTGTACTTCGTTCGTAGCGCAGGGCCAGGTCGTCGAACGCCTCAAGCCGCTGTCGCATCCAGTCTCGATCCACGGGCCGCATCCTAGTAGTGCTTCGTTACGTTGAGTGATCTCGGCTGGTGGTGGGCAGCCTCCCAGGATGAGGCTGGGGGAGGTGGAACGGCTCCGGGGCGAGTTGGCGGGGTTCGTTGCCGATGTGTTCGGGTCGTTGCCGCGCCGGGATCAGCGGCGGTGGGGCGAGTGTTATCTGCGGGGCCTGATGCTCGACGGCCGGCGCAAGTCGGTCCAGCCGATGGCCGAGCGGCTGCCGGACGGGAACATGCAGGCCCTGCAGCAGTTCGTGAACCAGTCGCCGTGGGATCCGCTGCCAGTCAGGCAGCGGATCGCTGAGCGGCTGTCCGAGGTGATCACTCCTGAGGTGTGGGTGATCGACGACGTGTCGTTCCCCAAGTGCGGCAAGGCGTCGGCCGGGGTGGCCCGCCAATACTGCGGAGCGGTCGGCAAACGCGCGAACTGCCAGGTCGCGGTCAGCGTCCATGCCGCCACCGACACCGCGTCCTGCCCGCTGAACTGGGAGTTGTATCTGCCGCGCGAGTGGACGGACGAACCGGACCGCTGCCGCCGGGCCGGAGTCCCCGACGACGTCGTCCACCAGGAGAAGTGGCGTCTCGCGCTCGGCCTGCTCGACAGCCTGACCGACTGGCGGTTGAAGGCGCCGGTCGTGGTCGCCGACGCCGGCTACGGCGTCAGCACCCCCTTCCGCCTCGGCCTCGAGAAGCGAGGACTGTCCTACGTCCTCGCGCTGACCGGCAAGGAAGTCGCCCACCCGGAGGAGGTCGAGCCGCACCAGCCCGTCTACGGCGGGCTCGGACCGCCGACCCTGCCCCGCTACCGCACCCCACCCCGAGCCGTTTCCGCCCTTGCGGCGCGGGCCAGTGCCAGCCGGTTCACCGAGGTGACCTGGAGGCAGGGCAGCAAAGGCGCGATGACCTCACGGTTCGCGGTGCTGACAGTGCGGCCCGCGGGCAAGCAATGCCTGGCCGCTGCCCAGGAGGCGGGCGGCGGCCGCAACCACTGGAACGGAGTCCTGCCCTCCCAGACCCTGCTGGTCGAATGGCCGGACGGCCAGGACGCTCCGACCGGCTACTGGATATCAAACCTGCCCGCCACCACCCCGGTCGCTGACCTGGTGCGGTGGGCGAAGATGCGCTGGCGCATCGAGCACGACTACCGCGAGCTCAAGCACGGACTCGGGCTGGACCACTTCGAAGGCCGCGCCTGGCGCGGCTGGCACCACCACGTCACCCTCGTCACCGCCGCCCAGGCCTTCCTCACCCTCCGGCGGCTCGACCCAAAAGCCCACATGCCGGCCTGACCCTCTACCAGGTCCTCGATGTCCTCCAGGACCTGCTGAGGTGCTGGACCGGCACCTGCACCACCTGCGGTCGACCACTCACCACACGCAGAATCAGACCCAGAACCTAACGAAGCACTACTAGGCAGTTTCGTTTGGATCACCGCGTTGACCAGAGGAAGATGCCCGCGATGTGGAGTCCGGCGAGGTAGATGGTCGCGGTCTTCTCGTAGCGAGTGGCGATACCACGCCACTGCTTCAGACGGTTGATGCACCGCTCGACGGTGTTGCGCTGCTTGTAGGTCTCACGGTCGAAGGCCGGTGGCCTGCCGCCGCGGCTGCCCCGACGTAGCCGGTGTCCGCGCTGGTCTGCGGGGACGGGGATCACTGCCCGGATGCCGCGTCGGCGCAGGTGGTCGCGGATCGCGCGGGAGGAGTACGCCTTGTCGGCCAGGACCAGGTCCGGCCTGGTGCGAGGCCGGCCTCGCGGGCGGGGAACGCGCAGGCGGGCCATGACCTCGGTGAAGGCGGGTGCGTCACCGGCCTGGCCTGCGGTGAGAACGAAAGCCAGCGGCCGGCAGCGGCCGTCGGCCGCGAGGTGGATCTTCGTGGTCAGTCCGCCGCGGGACCGGCCGATGGCGTGGTCGTCCGGCTCCCCGGCCGGGGCCCCTTTTTGCGGGCCCCGGCAGCGTGCTGGTGAGCCCGCACGATGGTGGAGTCCACCGACACGGCCCAGCTGACATCCTCGTCCGTGTCGGCCTGGGCCACCAGGGCAGTGAACACCCGCTCCCACGTGCCGTCCACGGCCCACATCCGCAGCCGGTTGTAGACGCCCCGCCAGTTGCCGTACTTCTCCGGCAGGTGCACCCACTGCGTGCCGGTCTGGAACTTGAAGGCGATCGCATCGATCACCTCACGATGGTCACGCCAGCGGCCACCCCGCTTCGGCGTCCGGTCCGGGAGCAACGGCTCGATCCGCGCCCACTGCGCATCAGTCAACGGCACACCCGGACCAACGACCAACTGATCCAAACGAAACTGCCTAACCCAAAACACACCACCATCGACACCGGACCCACTCAGCAACGACACATCAGCACCGCACACACTCACCATTCCCACCCCCAACGACGTCGGCGAACACGACATACCCGACCCCTTCGAAGGAAGCAGCAATCCGGCCCACACCCCCAACACACCCAAACCGGTAACCATCCCCGACACAGGCCACCCCGCCCCCCTGGAACAACCCACGGACGTTCTCCACCCCCCCCTGAACTCCACACCCCCACAGCACGAACACCCCCCCCCGACACGACCCCACCCCACTCAACTGCACACCACAACCACCTCCTCACGAGCGACAACGGCCGCTGCGGGCACCATGAAACGGCCCTGCTGCACGAGAGCGGCAGCCGCGGCGAGTCCTTCAACGGCCCGGCGGATCCACACCCGGGCCCACCGAACGAGAAAGCCCCCCGTACTGCGCCGCGTCCGGATCGGCATAGTGACCACCCGGTCAGGACACACTCTCTGCAAGGTCCACCAGATCGGACAGCGAGCCGGATCCGGCGCAATCCAGAACGGCACCAACCCCCACCCGGTACATGAGCAGCGACCCGTCCGGTACATGAGCGGCAACCGCCGGTTGCATGAGCGGCAACCCGTCCGGCCAACGCCGGGCCGTAGCCCGTCACCATCGCCCTCAGCCCCGCGACGAACACACAGGGCGCCGGCCGTCGTACCCGGTACGCGCGCGCTGCGGGCCACCGTGGGCCGAACAGCGATCGTGCCGACGCCGTCGGGACTGCACCCTCGGTCAGCAAAGCCATGCCGGCAGCTGTCGATACGGGCGCACCCGGCCGTCCGGCCGGTGACACCTGGCACTGGCCACGAGCGTGCATTGCGCCACTGCGTGCCCTACACGACCCCGCCGCGCGGATCACGGCCTGCCGCCTTGGGCCGTCGGTGAGGTGATCGGCGGGCCTGTCGGATCGACGCACGATTGACGGCCAAGTAGACCAGTCGTATAGTTCCGGGTGTCGGAACGCGCAACATACTTCGGAGGTCGGACGTCATGGGACGTATCAAGGTCGGCACGGAGAACAGCACGGACATCGAGGTGCATTACGAGGACCTGGGTTCGGGCCAGCCCGTGGTGCTGATCCACGGTTATCCGCTGGACGGGGCCTCGTGGGAGGGGCAGACGTCGGCGCTGCTGGAGGCCGGCTACCGGGTCATCACCTATGACCGGCGGGGGTTCGGCAAGTCCAGCCGACCCTCGACGGGTTACGACTACGACACCTTCGCCGCGGACCTGAACGCCGTGCTGGAGACGCTGGATCTGCGTGAGGCGGCGCTGGTCGGGTTCTCCATGGGCACCGGTGAAGTGGCCCGCTACCTCGCCTCCTACGGTTCGGGCCGCATCGCCAAGGCGGTGTTCCTGGCCTCCCTGGAACCGTTCCTGGAGATCACCGACGACAACCCCGACGGCGCCGCGCCCGCCTCCTTCTTCCAGGGCGTCTCCGAAGCGGTCAAGAAGGACCGGTACGCCTTCTTCTCCGACTTCTACAACGACTTCTTCAACCTCGACGAGAACCTGGGCACCCGCGTCAGCGAGGGAGCGGTCCGCAACGCCTGGAACGTCGCCGCCGGAGCGGGGGCCATCGCCTCGGCCACCGCCCCCCTCACCTGGCCCACCGACTTCCGCGCCGACATCCCCAAGATCGACGTTCCGACTCTGATCGTCCACGGCACCGCCGACCGCACCCTGCCCATCGACGCCACCGGCCGGCGCTTCGCCAAGGCCCTGCCCACCGCGCAGTACACCGAGATCGACGGCGCCCCCCACGGACTGATCATCACCCACACCACCGAGGTCAACGGAGTCCTGCTGGCCTTCCTCGCCCAGTAAGCCGCACCCCTGCCCGGCCGCCCGCACCCGCGGGCGCAGGCCGCGCCCCGCGTCCTCGCGCCACGCCTCACCCCCCGCGCCACCCGCCCCGCTACGGGCGACCGGCCCACTGATCCACAGGAGCAGTCATCATGAAGGTCCTCATCGTCCTCACCTCGCACGACAAGCTCGGCGACACCGGCCGCACGACCGGCTTCTGGCTGGAGGAACTCGCCGCCCCCTACTACCGGTTCAAGGAAGCCGGCTGGGACATCACCCTCGCCTCCCCGAAGGGCGGCCAACCGCCCCTGGACCCCAAGAGCAACGAACCCGCCAACCAGACCGACCAGACCCGCCGCTTCGAAACCGACCCCGAGGCCACCCGCGCCCTGGCCACCACCGTCCGACTGGACTCCGTCACCGCCGACGACTACGACACCGTCTTCTACCCCGGAGGCCACGGCCCCCTGTGGGACCTGGCCGAGGACACCGACTCCGCCCGCCTGATCGAGACCACCCTGCGCTCCGGCAAGCCCCTGGCCCTGGTCTGCCACGCCCCCGGCGTCCTGCGCCACACCATCAACGAGGACGGCACCCCCCTGGTGCAGGGCAGGAAGGTCACCGGCTTCACCAACTCCGAGGAAGACGGCGTCGCCCTTACCGACATCGTCCCCTTCCTCGTCGAGGACGAACTCAAAAAGCTCGGAGGCATCTACTCCACAACCAGCGACTGGCAGCCCTACGTCGTCCAGGACGGCCTGCTCATCACCGGCCAGAACCCCGCCTCCTCCGGCCCGGCAGCCGACGCCCTCATCACACTCACCACTGCTCAAACCACAACCGTCGCCGAGAAGAGCCCGTCCGCCTCCGCGTGAAGGATCCCCTCCGCACCTCCGGCCCGCCAGGCTGACACCCGGCGGGCCGGAGACGCTCCGCACGACAGGTCCCGGACCGACTCCTCACCCCACGGCACACCTCCTCCTCGGCCGGCGGAAAGAAGCGCCCTCACGCCTCCCCACCAAAAGCCGCGCCACCCCTTAAGCACCTTGCACAACGCCCGCCACAGTGAAGTCCCCGAAGGCCGTCGCCACGACACGGCCACCAAACGGTTCATCGACACCAAAGACCCCTATCGGACCAGCCCACCAGACAAGCCGACTCAGCGCCGCACAGTCCGAACACGGGTCCGCCACCCTGCATCACGCTCCCTCCCCGTCTCCCGTATCCGCTTGTTCTCCTCGCTCATCTCCCGCCGCAGCCGCTCCAGTCCGGCGCGCTCGGCCTCGCGCATCCGCCCTTCGGCGCGGGCTCGGCCGACCGGACGACTCCAACCGGTTGCGCCGCCACCGCGACGCCCGGCTGTGGAGCGTCCCGGAGTGGACACCGAGCTCCTCGGCGACCTCCGGATCGGCCTGCCCGTCTCAACTACGGGGTCGTCGCCCTCAGTACGCAGCCGTTCCAGCCGCGTCACGGGGTCGTCGCCGGCCAGGTGCGAAGCGTCGCGGACCGGGTCGCCGTCCATCCCGACAGGAACGGTCCCAGGTCTCACCTGCCGGTCCACGGGGGGCGGCGCGTCCCCGTCAGTCGAGGAGGATGCCGCGCAGCCGGGGAACGAGGTGCCGTACGAGTGCCTCGTCCGACATCGCGGCCAGGGGGCCGCTGCCCAGGACGTAACGGGCGAAGGTCACACCGATCAGGTAGGCGCCGACCGATCCGACGCGCTCCTCCAGATCCGGTCCCGGAATGACGTGCCGGTACATCTCCAGGCTCTCCTCCTGCATCGCCGTGAACAGCCGCTCGGCGGCTTCCTCTCCAGAGGCGACCGACCGGATCAGGGCGAGGAAGGGGTCGTTCCCGCCCGACGCGGACATGCGGCGGACATAGGAGCGTGCAACGCGCGTGGGCAGTGCGGCGGGGTCACCGGCGATCTCCGCCATGAGGTTCTGGGAACTGGGGACCGCGGCGAGGAACAACTGCTCCTTGGATCCGAAGTGACGGATCACCAGACCGTGCGTGACTCCTGCCCGGCGCGCGATCTCGCGGATGGTCGTCTTCGCGTAACCGCGTTCGGCGAACGCGGAGCGCGCCGCTTGGAGGATGGCCGCCCGGCGCACCTCGGGCTCTCGCCTCCGCTTTCCGTCCGGGGAGCCGTCCGGGGGAAGTGCAGTCATACGGCAAGTGTACACATGGTCATCAATGCCGAGAGCGCGACGGACTACTGGTGCCGTATCGGCGGTATGGGACAAGTCGCGACCAGCACTTTCGACAGGAAGAGTCCGAAGAGAGCACGTCCATCAAGTAACCAAGTGGACACTAAGGACCCAACTGATCTATGGTCTTGGTGACCAAGCGGTTACTGAAGACCGCTTCGGTCGCCACCTGCAGGCACCCGCGGAAGGAAGCACCGTCATGGCAGTGCCCGAGCCCCTCAGCCCGGACAACACCACCGTCGTCCTGGTCGACTACGCCATCGGTTTTGCCAATCTCATCGGCTCGCACGACCTCAGGGAACACATCAACAACGCCGTGGGTCTGGCCAAGACGGCCAAGTGGTATGGGAGCGGGCTCGTCGTCACCAACGGCGAGCCGACCAAGCCGTCCGGCCCTCTCTACCCCGAACTGCTGGACGCCATCGGCGACGAGCCGGTCATCGAACGCGCCGTCGACTTCAACTCGTTCCTCGACGCCCCCTTCGCGGAGGCGGTCCGGGCCACGGGCCGGCCCAACCTGGTCATCGGCGGCATCGCGACGGACGGCTGTGTGCTGCAGACCGTGCTCGGCGGCCTGCGCGAGGGCTACCACGTCCATGTCGCGGTGGACGCCTGTGCCAGCCCTTCCGCGGAAGCCCACCACGCCGCGCTGCAGCGCATGACCGGGGCAGGGGCAGTGCCGGTGACGTGGTTCTCCCTGGCCGCCGAATTCCAGCTCCAGCCGAGGTTCCATGACGCCCCGCACCGCATGCGTCTGATGCAGGAGCACGTGCCGTCCATGTCCATGGGCGCCCGCTCCTTCTTCCACGCCTTCGACCTGGGCAAGAAGAGCGCCTCCGCCTGACATCCCGCACATCCCGCACATCCCGCACAGAGGACTGGAGCACGACAGTGAATGTGAGTCGCAGGGGTTTCTGCATAGCCGCGGGCACTCTGGCGGCGACAGCGGGCGGAGGCGGGGTGGCGTTCGGCGACGGGACCGCCGTGACCTCGCAGCCTGTTTCCCGACTGGCCGAGCTTTCCTTCTTCGACGGTGCCTGGCTCGGGACCGGCACCTTCTTCTTCACCGCGTCCGGCCGACCGAAGCCGATCGTCATGGACATCCGGAACAGCACCGGCTACGAAGGCAACTGGGTCATTACGCACACGCGGGAGCGGCGAACCGCCGACAATCCCGATCCGCTCGAAGCGACCTACTTCTGGGGGTACGACCCGGCTCGTGACGTGTTCGTCGCCGAGTGGTTCGACAGCGTCGGGGGCAGGGCCACGCAGCAGTCGTCCGGCTGGGACGGTGACCGGCTCGTCTTCACCGGCACCATGACGAGCAGCGGAAACAGCTTCACCCTCCGGGACACGTTCACCAGACGCGGCCACAGCCGTTACCACCACATCGGCGAGGCCGACTTCGGCACGGGGTGGACGACCGTCGACGAGGAAGAGGTCCGCCGGCGCTGAGACCGGCAGCGGCCGGAAAGCGAGGACGGGGACCGGACACTACTCCTCGTTCCGGACCGCACGAGTGCCCAGTCCGAGGAGCACGGGCGTCCCGTCAGAGGTGAAGGAGCTGCCGGGTCACGGTCATGACGACGTCGAACGGTGCGAGTTGGCGATTGGTCTTGGCCATGACGCTCCCCCGAGCCACATGCCATTGAGCACCTGAGTCGCGTCACCCGGCTCGCCGTCGACTGTGATCGATCCGTCCACCAGTCCGGCGACGAGGCTGCGTTCGATGGCTCGACGACGGCGCTGGCGCCTTCCCTCATCACCAGCCGCATCGACTCCGACGAGTCGGCGACCTCGGCACCGAGTGCGACCGGGAGGCACTTGCCCTGGCCTTTCGAGTGGCTTTCCGTCCGAGAAGAACGTAGACCAGTCGGCTAGAGATCGCCAAGCGGACCGGTCGAATCCTGGAACACCCTCCACCCCGCCGGGCGAAGAACTGCGGTTCACGGTATGTACGGGAAAGACGTGCCTGGGATACCTTCTTGCCGCACACCTCGGTTGAATCGTTTCATTTCGATCCAGAGAGACAAGGTGTCATGTCGTCGAGCCGCAGGACCTCCCAGCCGCACCCGCAGACCGCTCCCAGCCGTCGAACCGTCATCGCGGCGGGGGCCACGCTGACGGCACTCACCGCCGCGGGGCTTCCCTTGGCTGCGTCTTCCCCCGCTGCTGCCGCCCCCTCAGCGGGCTCGCCCGCGGTGGTCCCCCGCGGAGCGGCGTCCTGGCACCGTTACGTTCAGGGCCCGTCGGGCCGTACCATCCGCCCCGTCCGCGTCATCGCTTCCACCGGCGCCGTACGCCGGCCCGAGGCCCTGCTCGAGCGCGGCGGCGAGGTCACCGTCCTGGAACGCCCCCAACCCGTCGCGCCGCCGCGCTGGCCCCAGGGCACCACGGCGGCGGCGTCCTCCTCGCACGCCGGCAACCTGGGCAATGACGGCAACCCTCGCACGTACGAAGCGGGCAACGCCGTCGACGGTGACCTCGACAGCTTCTGGAACGACGACACGTTGGGCGCCTTCCCGGACACGCTCACCCTGACTGTGCCCGCCGTCCAGCAGTTGTCGGGCATCACCGTGCTCTCCAACAGCGACGGCGTGCCCACCGATTTCACCGTCGACATCCGGCAGGGCGACGCCTGGCACACCGTCGCCGCGGTGTCGGGCAATGACGCCGTGCAGCGAGCCGTGCCCTTCTCCGCACCCGTCTCGACGACTCAGGTCCGCATCACGGTCACCAACGTGCAGGACACGCCCCGCGGGGCGTTCACCCGTATCAACGAGGTGTGGCCCGCCGCCGTGGAAGCGCCCGAACTCCCCAGTGTCACGGTGGACTTCGGCAAGGTCGTCGTGGGCTTCCCCCGCATCCGGTTCGCCTCCGCCTCGGACAACTCCCCCGGTGTCCGCCTCGCGTTCTCGGAGACGCGGCAGTTCCTGACCGACCGGTCCGACTTCACCCGGTCCGATCAGGCGGGCGGCGCCGGCCAGGGCACCGACCAGTTCGCCGTCCCCGCGGGCGGGACCACCTGGACGGACCGCAAGGGCTTCCTTCGTGACGGCAAGGTGTTCGCCGACGGACTGCACGGTTTCCGCTACCTCAAGATCACGCTCGACGCGCTGGCCACCGACGCCCCAGTCGCCCAGCCCTGGGGCACCGTGCGGATCGAATCGGTGGACCTCGACTTCACCGGCTACATAGGGACGCCCAGCACCTACCGCGGCTGGTTCCTGTGCTCCGACGACGACCTCAACCGCTACTGGTACGGCGCGTCGTACACCAATGAGCTGGTCACCGACACCTTCCGCCAGGACGACGTGGATCCCCGCAACGCGTGGACCTCCTCCCTGGAAGGCAAGCTGGTGCTGCACGACGGAGCCAAGCGCGACCGCGACCCCTATGTCGGTGACCTCGCCGTCTCCGCCCGCACCCTCTACCTCACCCACGACGACACCGCGGCAGCCGCCCGCAACGTCCTGGCCGACCTCGCCGACCACCAGCGAGCCGACGGCTGGATACCGCCCGCCTCCATCTCCTCCTACGACCTGCCCCTGTTCGACTATCCCCTGTGGTGGGTGACGTGCAGTTGGGACTACGTCCTCTATACCGGCGACCGCTCCTACGCGACCCGGTACTACCCCCACCTGGGGAAGGTGCTGGACACCTGGTACCCGAGCGTCACCGACTCGGCGGGGCTGCTGAGCAAGGGCCTGGGCGACACCGGTCGTTACGGTGACTACGCCTTCCTCGACCGCACCGGCCGGATCACCTACTACAACGCGCTGTACGTCCAGGCTCTCCAGGACAGTGCGGCACTGGCCCGTTGGCTGGGACACGAGGCGGACGCCGAGCGGTGGGCCGAGCGCGCCCGGAATGTCGCCGCCGCGGTGAACACCCACTTGTGGGACGACTCCGCCGGAGCCTACCTCGACTCGTCCACCGGAGCGGCCCGTCACGCCCAGGACGGCAACTCCCTCGCCATCGTCTCCGGTGTCGCCGGCACCGAGCGCGCGGCCGCGGCACTCGACCACCTCGATGCCACCACACGGCTGCCGTACGGCAACGCCTTCATGGACAACGACACCCTCTTCGATGGCGCCTCCCAGCGCGTCTACGCCTTCACCTCCTACCCCGAGATCGTGGCCCGCTTCGAGAGCGGACGCGCGTCCTCGGCGCTGGACCAGATCCGGCGCACCTACGGCTGGATGGACAGCCATGACCCCGGCACCACCCACTGGGAAGGCATCGGCCCCGGCGGTTCCCTCTACGAGGGTGCTTACACGAGCATGGCGCACGGGTGGTCCACGGGCGTGCTGCCGGCCCTGACGCACCAGCTCCTGGGCGCCCGTCCGACGTCGCCCGGCTACACCGGCTGGGAGGTCAGGCCCCACCCCGGCGACGTGGCCTGGGCACAGGGCCAACTGCCCACTCCGGCAGGTCCGCTGGCCGTCGACTGGACGAACACGACGAAGTCGTTCACCCTGACCGTCGAGGCACCTCGCGGCACCCGGGGCACGGTCTCCTTGCCGGTCGGCTCCGCACTCGCGGTGGTACGGCAGGAGGGACACGTCGTATGGGACGGCCGGCGCGCACGGGCCGGCCGGGTGACCAAGGACGGCGACCGTGTCTCCGTCTCCGGGCTGGGACCGGGCCATCACCGCTTCACGGTCACACGGTAGCCGCACACGCCGGTCACAGTTGTGCGGCGGTGCGGACCATGCCGCGAGGGCGAGGAGCGGCTGTGCGCGGGCCAGGCGACGTGCGTGACGACAGGGGGCGCGTCGGTCGGGGGAACCGCGGCGTGTTCGGCCCACAGCCAGGCGCGGGCGGATTCGGGGAAGACGGCCACGCTGCGGCCGAGGGCGACCAGTTGGGCCAGCTGCGGCTGATCGTGGATCTCGGGTCCCGGACCGGGTGGACAGGTACCGTCGTGGGCCCAGTGGGCGAGCGGAAGGCCGGGGATGTCGCTGACGTCGGCGAGTGACAGTGTCCTGCGCGCGGCGAGAGGGTGGCCGGCCGGCAGGACGGCGACCTGCCCCGGTCAGTTCCTCGCTGTCGAACCCGGCGAGGGAGTTGAACGGCCTGTGCGTGAGCGCCACGTCGGCGCGTCTTGTGCTCGGAGTCGCCTTGGGCCAGCACGTCGCAGCCGACCGTGACCGGGCCCGCCGCCGGGTGGTCGATCGTCTTGTGGTCCTCGCGGTGCGTGGCCACCTCGGATTCGTCCTTGCGGCGGGGCCCGGACCGGTAGATCCTCACCTCGTGACGCGAACCCAACTCACCAGCCGGGAAGGGGAGTTCCGCGGACCCTGTCCGATCTGACGCGAAGACACTCGGACCACCAATTGATCACTACTCCGATACGCGCCCCGGAGGACCCGAGGATCGCCGGCATCGGCCAGGAACGTGTCCACGCTCCTGGCCGAGTACCACCGAAGACGCGGGGCGACGCTAGTAGGCGAGTTCTCCGATGCCGCCGTCGACACGCAGCACGGTGCCGGCGGTGTAGGCAGACTCGTCCGAGGCGAGATAGACGGCTGCCTTCGCCAGTTCGGTGGGCGTTCCCAGGCGGTGGAGCGGCACGGTCCGTCGCAGCTCCTCATACAGGGCCGCCTGGCGCTCCGGGCCGAGCGGCGCGAACGCGTTGGTGACGGTCGGCCCCGGGCTCAGCCCGTTGACGCGCACGCCCCGGTTCCTCAGCTCGTGGGTCAGGCCGCGGGCGTAGGACAGCAGGCCCGCCTTGGCGGCACCGTAGACCGTCGCGTTCTCGTGTCCGACGAAGGCGGAGACCGAACCGACGAGGATGACCGAGGACTGCTGCGAGAAGAGCGGCAGCAGCTCCTTGATCAGGAAGAACGGCGCCTTGAGGTTGGTGGCGAGGAGATTGTCGAATGCCTCCTCGGTCCATTCCTCGATCGGGAGATGGGTGAGGTCGGCGGCGTTGCTCATCAGGATGTCGAGCTTGGGCCATTGCGTGTGCAGCCTCGCCGCGAGCGTCGCCTGGGCGGGTACGTCACCGGCGTCGCTGACCAGGGTCAGCAGTGGCCCGCTCAGCTGCCGGGCGGCCGCATCCAGCCTGCCCTGGAAGCGGCCGGTGATCGCGACGGTGGCTCCCTCCGCCAGGAACTCGCGGGCTGTTTCGAGGCCGATGCCGCTCGTGCCTCCGGTGATGAGTGCGTGCTTGCCGTCAAGGCGTCCCATGTGAGGCCTTTTCTCGTGCGGCGCCGATGAGGCGCGTGGTGCGCAACTGATGACGGGGTGTGCCCGTCGGTGCAGCGCGTTGTTGGATGGCTGTTCGGTGAGCTGTCGGTGGGTTGTCCGGGGCTGTCGGTGAGCTGTCGGTGGGTTGTCCGGGGCTGTCGGTGAGCTGTCGGTGGGTTGTCCGGGGCTGTTCGGTGGGCGCTTCCAGCCGGTCGGGGCTCAGATGGCGGTCCGACCGCCGTCGGCGGCCACGGTCGCCCCAGTCATGTAACTGGCGCGGTCGCCGGCGAGAAAGGCGATCACCTGTGCCACCTCGGTCGGGTCGGAGGTGCGCTGGAGCGCGGTGGTCAGGCCCATCCCGCCCATGTCCTCCCCCATGGCCGCGACCACCTTCGCGGTGCGCATCGGGCCCGGGGCGACGGTGTTGACCCGTACGTTCGCGGAGGCGAATTCTGCCGCCCAGGTGCGGGTCAGCGATTCGAGAGCGGCTTTGGTGGCGCCGTAGACGGCCATGCCCGGCATGCCGAGACCGGCCGCGGTGGAGCTGACGTTGACGATGCTGCCGCCGCCCGCGGCGGCCATCTTCGGCGCGAGGAGCGCGGTGAGCAGGAACGCCGCCCGCACGTTCACCGCGAAGGCGGCGTCATAGCCCGCCAGGTCCTGCTCAGTGGTCGGGCTGAACGTCATGACGCTCGCATTGTTGATCAGGATGTTCGCCGCTGCGGCGTCCTCGGCCAGCCGTCGCACGGCCTCGGTGTCGGCGAGGTCGGCGGCGACGAAACGCACCGTCCCGGCAGCGGAGCCGCCGGCGGCCGTCCGGATGTCCTCCACGGCCTCGGCGCCGCGTTGCGGATCAGCGCCGGTGAGGATCACGTCGGCGCCCTGGGCGGCCAGGAGCCTGGCCGTCGCATGTCCCAACCCGCCGATCGCGCCGGAGCCGGTGACCAGGGCCGTCCTGCCTGCCAGTTCCACTTCTTCCGCTGTCATCGCTTCACCCTCCGGACCGATGGCGTACTCCATCGGCACCTGACTTTTATGTGGCCGTTCAAGAAGTAACAGGGGTGAAGCTACGACTTCTTGAACGGAGCGTCAAGAAGTCATAGGATCAGGGTCGTGGCACGAACCGGACGCCCCCGCGAGTTCGACAAGGACAAGACGCTGGAGCGCGCACTCGAACTGTTCTGGTCCCGGGGATACGGGACGACATCCATCCAGGACCTGGTCGACGCCCTGACTGTCGAACGAGGCAGCCTCTACGGCGCGTTCGGGGACAAGCGCCGCTTCTACCTCGAGGCCGTCCGGCTCTACTGGGATGTGTACGAGCGGCGCCTGACCGCCGCGCTCGACACCACTCCCCTCCTGCCGGGACTCCGCCAGATGCTGACCCACCCAGCGCGCCTGGACGAGTTCATCTCCGACGTCGGCACACCGCACGGCTGCCTGGTCGGCAACACGACCGCCGAACTCGTGCCGCACGACGGCGACGCCACGGACATCGTCACCCGCTCCTACCGCCGCTTCACGGCCATCGTCACCGAGGCACTGCGCCGGGCGCAGGCCGCCGGGGAAGTCACCGACAGCGCCACCCCCGAGGCCCAGGCCCAGCTCCTGCTGTACCTCGTCCAGGGCCTCTCACTCGTCTCGCGGGCAGGGCTCGACAAGGAGGCCGCCCTGGCCGCGGTCGACGCCGCCATCGAGGGTCTGCGAGCCCGCTGAGACGGATCACATCCCCGCGCGGCTCGCCGGTCGCGGGGGCGCGCGCGGCTGACCGGCACGGCATGCACGGGCTCTCGCCTGCGTCCTTGGCCCGGCCGCCGATTCACCCGGCGCGGGCCGGTTCGACGGCGGCCGCCCCGTTGTCGGCCACCGTCGAACCGACAGTTCCTCCCCCGCCCGCGTCCACCGAGGTCGGGCCTCGCTTCACCGCACCGAGGCTACGGACGCAACGCCGAGCGCCGCTCTGCCCGACACTCACCAGCGTCCGACCAGCCTGCCGGTCAGGACTGCCGACCCATTCCGGCGATCATGGTGACGAGCGTGTCGATGAGGTCTTCGGCGTCCACCTCGCCCCACTTGTCGTTGGGCAGCTGGCCGCTCACTTCCATGCCGGCGACACCGTTCGCGGTGCTGATGAGCAGGGCGGCGTACCGGCGGGCGTGCTGCTCGCCGACCAGGTCGGCGACGATGGCCAGGAACTCGGCCTGACTGCGCTCGGCGGCCCGGGCCAGGGCGGTGGGGTCGCCGGACGGATTGCTGAACATCAGCTTGTACAGATGCGGCCGGGTGCGGCCGATGTCGATGAGCGCGAGGACCCCGCTGCGCAGTTTCTCCCCGGCCGACCGGCCCGGGTCGGCGCGCAGCTCCTGCATGAAATCGCCGAGTCGCTCCCACGCCTGCGTGCCGATCGCCACCAGCAGGCTCTCCTTGTCGGGGAAGTGCCGGTAGGGCGCCCCGCGGGTGACTCCGGCCTCGGCGCCGACCGCGCGGAGGGTCACCGCGTCGAGGCCGCCGCCATCGAGCAGGGCGGCTGCGGCGTCGAGGAGGGCGCGGCGGGTGGCGGCGGCCGATTCGGTGCGGCTGATCATGACGGTCATCCTAGCGAGCCGGTGATGACACCGTCACCCCAGTGAGTTGACAACGTCATCCGAGTACGGCAGGGTCATTCGGGTGACAAAGTCATCCGAAACTCAGGAACTCGTCGTCGTCACCGGTGCCTCCACCGGCATGGGCGCGGCCACCGCCCGCGAAATGGCCCGCTGCGGCTTTCATGTCCTGGCCGGTGTGCGGCGCGACAGCGACGGCCGGGCGCTCCTCGCCGACGGCATCGAGCCGGTCATTCTCGACATCACCGATCCGAACCACATCACGGCGCTGGTGGACCGCATCGACAGCGACGCTCAGGGCCGCCCCGTGCGGGCACTGGTCAACAACGCGGGCCTGCCCATGGCCGGGCCGGTCGAGATGATCCCGCTCGACCAATGGCGGCGCCTGTTCGAGGTGAACGTCTTCGGTCACATCGCGCTCACCCAGGCCCTGGTGCCCGCGCTGGTCCGCAGCGCGGGCCGGATCGTCAACATCAGTTCGCTGAACGGCAAGGTGTCCATGGCCGGTTACGGCGCCTACGCCGGCAGCAAGTTCGCGCTGGAGGCGGTGAGCGACGCGCTGCGCAACGAACTGGCCCCGCACGGTGTGCAGGTCGTGGTCGTCGAGCCGGGCGGCGTCAGGACCGAGATGGCCGGCCTCGGCCTGACGACGTTGAGCCGCCTCAGTGCCGGGATGACCTCGGAACAGAGCGCCCGCTACGCGGACTTGATGCAGGCGATCCCGTCCCACGTCGCCGCGTTCACCAAGGCCGGCGTGAGTGCCGAGACCGCGGCCCGCACGATCGCGAAGGCCGCGACCGTCCGCCGGCCCCGCGCCCGCTACACCATTGGCGCAATGACCGCCTTCCTCATCCGCGCCTCCCGCCTCCTGCCCGACCGGGTGCTGGACCGGATGACCACCTCCGATCTGCGCAAGCACTATCCGGACCGGGCCCGCCGGGCCCCCGCAGTACACCCCGCCTCCTGACAGACCGGGCTCCCGCCTGAGCCGATGACCGGCGGGCCTGCCGGTCAGCCCGTCAGTCAAAGCGGCGCCCCTGGCGGGTTCGCCTTTCGCCGATGCCAGGCGTGCTCGGCAGGAAGCCGTGGTAGCGGCCCAGGGAGCCGGGACGCACGCGGCGAGCCTCGCTCGGCCGCACCGGAGCCCGCCGCGGGGCCCGGCACGACTCTCCTACGGTTGAAGCGAACGGTCAGTGCCTGCGAGCGCCCCGGCAGCTCCGGCCGCTGGACGGGCCCCGTGGCAGGGACGGAGCGGCGGGCGTAGCCATGCGCGCCGAACGGTCCGGGACCGCTTCAGCATGTCAGGCGACGCAGATCCCCGGCACTGCCTGCGCCCGGAACAGATGCGGGCTGGCGACGAGACTGGCCGGGTACAGGGCCCGGGCGGCCGCGCGGACGCTGTCGTCCAGGCGGGCCGTGCGGTAGTGGTCCGTTGATTCCCACACGGCGTGGTTGAGGAAGGTACTGCTGCCGGCGATACCGCGGTACAGCTGGGTGGAGATGAAGCCCGGCTGGTGTTTCAGTGCGGCCGCGTCGGTGGACCAGGCCAGCAGCAGCTGGTCGACGTCTTCGGGGGCGACCTGCAGGACGTTGACGAGGATGACCGGTCCGCCTCCCTCCTCGAGCTGGTCGGTGAGTGTGACGTGGGGGTCGAGTTCTCGGAACTCGGGCATGGTGGCTCCTTTCGCGAGGCGGTCGGGAGGATCAGGTGTGTGCGGCCGTCCGTTTCGATTGGACGGTCCGGTGCAAGGCGTCCAGGGCTGTGGTGAGTCCGTGCTCGATCGGTGCGGTGGGGCGGAAGACCCGCCCGTCGCCCCGAGGGTGCAGCAGTTGGTCGATGTGCGGGATCGGGACGAAGCCGACCACCTGCAGCTGGAGCGCGATCAGCACCGGTTCGAGGGCCATCGCAGCCCGGGCCCCGGCTGCCACGCCACCGTAACTGACCAGGATCACCGGCTTGCCGCGCCATTCCCGGAACAGGTGGTCCAGGGCGTTCTTCAGGGCGGCGTGGTAGCCGTGGTTGTACTCCGGCATCACGAAGATGTATCCCGCCGCGCGGTCGATGAGCTCGCTGAAGGCGCGGGTGGACGCCATCTGGTAGTCACCCGAACTCGGGTGCCCTGGCTCCGCGAGCATCGGCAGGCCGATCTCGGCGAGGTCGACCACCTCGATGTCGAAGGCGCCGCCCGCGGCGGCCTCTGCGGCGACCCACCGCGCGGTGGGCGCGCCCGCGCGGCCGGGCCGGGTGCTTGCGATCAGGACCTGGACGAGGGGACGGCCGGTCGAGGATTCGGTCATGACAGGTCCGGGAGCTTTCCGCTCGCCTTGAGCTCCTCACCGAGCAGCGGGTTGACGTGCTCGGCGTCGAGACCGCCGCTGCCGTAGGGGCGGGTGATGATCTCCAGTTCGTGGCCGCTGGGGTCGTTGAAGTAGACGCCGCGGCCGTCATCGAGGCGGTTGATGACTCCCGGTTCCTGGTGCCGGGGGTCCCCCCAGTACTCCAGGCCGCGCTCCTGTATCCGGGCGAAGATCGTGTCGAACTCGTTCTCGCTGACCAGGAAGGCATAGTGCTGCGCCATGATGTCGCGGTCGGTGGTCATGTAGTCGAAGGTGATGTCGGGGCTGACCTGCACCGTGACGAAGTGACCGAGTTTCACCGGAGGCTCGTAGCCCAGCATGTCGGTGAGGAAGCGGGCGGAGGTCCCGGCATCGCGGGACCAGACGATCTGGTGGTTCAAGACGCTCATGCGCCCAGTGTCCTTCGCTTCCTGCGAGAACCCCAGCGATCAGCCGGATATGGCCGCGCAACTTCCATGTGGTTCACGTGGGGCATCTAAAATCCCGGCATGGATCTCGTTGATCAACAAATCCTCCAGTGTCTGATGCTCGACGGGCGGGCTCCGATGCGCCGGATCGCCGAGGTGGTGGGGGTCTCGGAGCAGACTGCGATGCGCCGCTACCGCGCGATGCGGGAGGCGGGGGTGCTCCGCGTACTGGTCAGTGAGGCAGCCGCCTCGGCACGGCACCGGCTGTGGCTGCTGCGGCTGCAGTGCCGCCCTGACGCCGCCGCGCACCTGGGTGCCGTGCTCGCCACGCGCGAGGACGTCTCCTGGGTCGCATTGCACTCCGGCGGTGCGGAACTGATGTGCACCACGACCCTGCCCGCCGACGCGGCCTGCGGTACAGGGGTCCTGCCGCAGATCTCGCACACCGCGGAAGTCCTGTCCTTCACTGCGCACCTGGTGCTGCACTCCTACTCGGGCGGCCCTGCCGAGTGGTCCGCATTCGAGGAGCCGCTGGGCCCGGACGCGGAGCGGCACCTCCTCCAGGGGCGCGATCCCAACCGGCGCGAGGCGACGTACAGCCCGGTGCCCGACGAGGACCGTCCGCTCCTGGAGGAACTGCGCCACGACGGCCGCGCCACCGCCGCCGCCCTGGCCCGCGCCCTCAACTGGCCGCTGTCCAGGGTCAGAAGCCGTCTGCAGTCCCTCCTGGACAGTGGCGCAGTCACCGTGGACGTGGACGTGATGCTGGAAGCGTTCGGCTACCGCACCTCGGCCACACTGCTCCTGCAGGTCTCCCCCAGCCTCATCACCACGGTCTGCGAAGCCCTCTCCGCACACCCGCAGACCAGCTGGGTCGCCGCCATCACCGGCTCCGCGAACATCGTCGCCGCCGTCACCTGCCGCGACAGCACCGAACTCTTCAGCTATGTCACGGAGCAGCTCGGCGACCTGCCTGGAGTGACGCACGCCGAGGTCGTACCGGTGCTCACCAGACTCAAGCAGGCGGCGACCCGCGTCACCGGCAGCCGGCTCACCGAAGCAGGCGGCTCATGAGCGGCCCGGCTGCTTCGCCGTGACTCCCACACCCGTGCACACGGCTGCCGTACCGAACGACTTCGCTCGTGCGCTTACATCAGTGGGGATCGGGGCTGCGCTGCGAGGTGATGTTGCGCCCACGGGCAGTGGCCGCCCGGGATCTGCGCGGCGGCAGCATACGAGACGAGCATCAAGGCGAGCACAGCCGCGCGGGACCGGCTCGCGCAGCCGGCGGCCGAGCACGGCACCACCACTCGCGGCGTGGTGGAGGACCTCGCGCAGGGCACTCCGACGCGGTCCGAGCATGCCGAGCGGGCCGAGCTGGCCCGCGCCGAGCTCGCCTGCGCCCTCGGCCACGCGCCGAGCGCGGAGGCCGAGGCCGAGGCTCGGGCGCTGCTGGAGCGCCTGGACTGCTGCGTTTCGGGCACTCCTTCGCCGCCGTCCACGCCATGCACGCCGCCCGCCCCTCCCCCGCCCGCCCCTCCCGGCGGCCGGTACCTGCTCGCCCTGAGCCCCAAGGCATACGCCGGCACCGGCGTCCAAGCCGTCCACCCCGGCCAGTGGCCGTCATTCCTCCGGCCCCACCGTCCACCACCGGCAACACCCGCTGCCGCTTCGGTGGAAGCAGCGACGCCCTCGCACGGCCGCCTTCCTTGTGCGCGGACCCGGTTCTCCGACCTGCCGGAGATACGCATGGTTCACGGAACGATGTACCAGGCCCTGTACGTCCCGGGCCGCGGCGAGCTGCGCCACGAATCCGCCCCAGCGGCGAGGCCTCAACCCATGCGCGCGGCATGCCGCAACAGACTGTTCACGGGACGGCGCGAGCTTCTCACGTCTGTGTCCGGGAAGTCGCGTGGCCGCGGCCGGCCGCGGCGTTGGCGCACCGGTCGGCCAGGTGGGCGAACGCCTCGGTCAGTTCGGGGGGAGCGACGACTTCGATGTCGGCGTCGTAACAGGCGATGGTGGCGGCGAGGCTTGCCCATGACCATGCTCCGAGAGTGAGCATGCACCGGTGCGGGCCGGCTTCTTCGACGATGCCCTCGCGGGTGTAGAGGGCCACCTCGGCGGCGGGCAGGTCGAGGATCACGGTGCCCTGGCAGGGCCAGCCGGCGGTCGTGCCGTCGGAGCCGCGGAACGTGCCGGTCACGTAGGTCGCGACGTCCCCGCCGGGCAGCGCGCGTGGGGTGAAGCGGGGCCCGTTGGGTGTGCGCGGGGTGATGCGGTCGGCGCGGAAGGTGCGCCAGTCCTCGCGGTCGAGGTCCCAGGCGATGAGGTACCAGCGCCCGTTCCGGGTGACGACGTGGTGGGGCTCGGCCCGGCGCAGGGTCTTGTCCGCATCCTCGGAGCCGTAGTCGAAGCGCAGCACCTCATGGGTGTGGACGGCGGCGCTGATCGCCGCGAGGACGCCGACGTCGACCGGAGCGGCCGGCCCGGCGGCGGGCGGTTCGACCGCGGTGACGCGCAGGACCGCGATGCGGTGGCGCAGCCGGGAGGGCATGACCTGCCCGAGGGTGTTCAGCGCCCGCCGGGCGGCTTCGGCGAGGCCACCGCCCGAGGCGGCGGTGACCTGCAGGGCGATGCTCAGTGCGACGGCCTGCTCGTCGTCGAACAACAACGGCGGCAGCTCGGTGCCGGCGTCGAGCCGGTAGCCGCCGTCGGGGCCCTTGACGGCGGCGATGGGATAGCCGAGCTCGCGCAGCCGGTCCACGTCACGGCGCACGGTGCGCAGGCTGACGTCCAGACGGTCGGCCAGCAGCGTGCCGGGCCAGTCCCGGCGGGTCTGCAGCAGGGAGAGCAACGCCAGGAGACGGGCGGATGTTTTCGGCATGCCGGTGATTCTCCCCCGAGTAGGTGCCACATCCTGACACCTATGGCTGCGAATCTCTGTTCATGGCCGGACGACACCGGCCACCCTCGAGTACGGAGTGAGCAGCATGTTCGACGTTCTGGGCGATGTGAACTGGGCCGGAATCCTGGTCGGCTTCCTCGCCTTCGCGGCACTCGGCGGCGTCTGGTTCGCGCTGCTGTTCCCCAAGGCCTACAACCGATCCCTCGGCCGCGCCGCCGACGCCAAGCCGCAGACGTCGCCGCTGTTCTTCGCCGGTCCTCCGCTGTCGGCGCTGGTCATCACCCTCACCAGCGCGGTCCTGATGGCCGCCCTGCACATCGACACCTACGGTGACGCACTGCTGTTCGGCCTCATCACCGGCCTCGGCTACCTCACCGCCAACACGGTGAACATCGCCATCAATCCCAACTTTCCCCGGCCGCTCTTCTACGCGGCGATCTCCGGCACCTACAACACCCTCGGCAGCGTGATCGTCAGCGTCGTCCTGCTGGCCCTCTGAAACGGGCAACACCGCCCCGGCGGCCCATTCCTGTCCGATGCCTCCCTTTTCTCTCTTCTCCGCACACGCAGACCCTCACCCTCGACAAGGAGTCCTCACCATGGCGCTCACCACCCACACGCACCTCAACTTCCGCGGCGACGCCCGCGCGGCGCTGGAGTTCTACCAGTCGGTGTTCGGCGGCCGGCTCACGGCCGTCACGTACAGCGACTTCGGCATGCCCAAGAACCTGCCCGACGCCGACAAGATCGTCTTCGGCCAGGTCACCGGCGCCAACGGCTTCGCCATCCTGGCCTACGACGTCCCCAGCAATGCCGCCCCCGCCGCCCCGCCCACGGCCACCACCCGCGAGAACGGCCTGACGCTGACCGGCGAACGGTTCTTCGTCGCCCTCGGCGGCGACACCGCCGAGGAGATCACCCCACTGTGGGACAAGCTCTCCGAGGGCGCCGAGATCGTCGAGAAGTTCGGCCCGTCACCGTTCAGCCCCGGCTTCGGGATGCTCACCGACCGCTTCGGCGTCACCTGGATCCTCCAGGTCAACGCCGCCCACGCCGGCTGACCAAGCCCCCGCCCCCGCCCCCGCATCCGGTCCGAGGCAACAAGCCCCCGCTTCACCCCGCCCCGGACCGGATGCGGCCTCGGAAGGAACACCATGCGCACTCGCCCCCTGGGCCGCACCGGAATCCAGGTCAGCCCCTACTGCCTCGGCACCATGATGTTCGGCCCTCTGGGCAACCCCGACCCCGACGACTGCGTCAAGATCATCCACAAGGCGCTCGACGCGGGCATCAACGTCATCGACACCGCCGACGTCTACGGCGGGAACGGCGAAAGCGAGCGCATCGTCGGCACGGCGCTGCGCGGCCGGCGCGACGACGTCGTACTCGCCACCAAATTCAACGGCCCCATGGGTACCGACCCCAACCAGCGCGGCAGTTCGCGCCGCTATGTCGTCACCGCCGTCGAGGCATCGCTGCGCCGCCTCGGGGTCGATCACATCGACCTGTACCAGGTCCACCACCCCGACCCCGGCACCGATGTCGAGGAAACCCTGGCCGCCCTCACCGACCTGGTCCGGGCCGGCAAGGTACGCGCCATCGGCCACTCCAGCCTGCCCGCCGCGCAGATTGTCGAGGCCCAATGGGTCGCGGAGCGGCGCAACCTGGCACGCTTCCGCACCGAACAGCCGCCCTACTCGATCCTCAACCGCGGGATCGAACGCGACGTCCTGCCGGTCTGCGAACGCTATGGGCTGGGCACCCTCGTCTGGAGCCCGCTGGCCATGGGCCTGCTCACCGGCCGCTACCGCGAGGGCAGCCAGGAACGGCCCTCGGCGGTGCGCATGCGGTTCGTGCCCAAGCATCTGACCGACAGGAACAAGCTCGACGCCGTCGAACGGCTCGTCCCGATCGCCGAACAGGCCGGCCTGTCACTGACCCACCTGGCCATGGCCTTCGTCCTCAGCCACCCCGCGGTCACCTCGGCGATCATCGGCCCACGCACCATGGCCCACCTCGACGACCTGCTCGCCGGCGCCGGCACCGTCCTCGACGACGACATCCTCGACGCGATCGACGAAGTCGTCCCGCCCGGCGTGGACCTGAGCCCTCTCGACGTCTCCTACGTGCCGCCCGCCCTGACCGAACCCGACCTGCGCCGCCGCGGGCCGAACGACCGTGCGGCGACGGACTGACACAGTCGCGAGGAGGCCCGGCCGCTCCCGCTCGGCCGGGCCGTCCGCACATCGAGACCTTGCAGTCGGTGCCGATGCGGTTGTCCACGGCACGGCGGGCCTGGACCGCTCGCGCGGCGGGTTCACCTGCCATTGACCCTTGACCGTTTGCCACCGAACTTTGACGGTGATCGACTACCACGGTTTCCGGGGCCGGCTACGGGAGGGCGTGCAGGGGGGCGTGGTTGGCCTTGAAGAGGCGCTCCCCGGCCCGGCGGAGCGTGAAGTTGCGCAGCGGGGTGGGCAGGTTGCGGGCCTTGTCACGGCGGTGGTTCTGGCTCACCACCCAGGCGACCCGGCCGGCTCGCCGGGCCTGGAAGGCCGCGAGGGCCGTGGGGACATCAGATCCGGTCGCGAGAGTGTCGGCGAGCACCAGGGCGTCTTCGAGGGCCATCGCGCCGCCCTGAGCCATGCTCGGGGAGAAGGCGTGGGCGGCATCGCCTACAAGGACGGCGCCGGGACGCGTCCAGACCGTGTTCTCGCTCTCGTGCAGCGCGGCGAAGTGCGCGTTGGCGCCCTGCTCGAGCAAGCGCGGGACGGGACCGCCGAAGTCGGCGAAGAGGGTGCGCCAGTCGCCGGCCGGAGCGGTGGGGACGGGGCTGTTGATGTCGGCGTAGCAGTAGACGCGGCCACCGTTGAGCCGCACGGTCAGGAATGTGCGGCCCTTGCCGCCCAGGCGCGCGGTCCAGTCGGTGATGCCCGGTGTCGCGGCGGTGTCCTCGGCGATGAACCGCCAGCACAACTGGCCCAGGAAACGCGGTTCGGGACCGCCGAAAAGGGAGCGCCGCACGGCGGAGTTGATGCCGTCCGCACCCACCACCAAGTCGTACGTGCCGCTTGCGCCGCCCGCGAAAGTCACGGTTCCGTCGTCGGACACGGACCTCACCTCGGTGTTGTGACGGACGACGGTGCCGTCGACGGCCGTACGCAACACCTCGTGCAGATCGCTCCGGGTGATCGCCAGGCAGCGGCCGACCTCGCCCCAGATCCGGCCGACCTCGAACTCGGCGAGCGGGCGCCCGCGCTGGTCCTGGAGCCGCTGCCACGTCACGGGTTCCGCGCGCTCGGCCACCTGGTCCCCCACGCCGATGCCCCGGAGTGTACGGACGGCGTTCGCCGGAAGGTAGAGACCGGTGCCGAGGGTCTGTCCTTCGGCGGCGCGGCGCTCAACGACCTCCACCGGTAATCCGCGGTCCAGAAGAGCTTTGGCCAGCGCCAGACCGGATATTCCGGCCCCGACGATCAAAGTACGAGATGTGTTCACGAGGGTTTCCTTGCCAACAACGGACAACGTGACGACGTCAACGGATCAGCCCGAGCTGGGCGGACGCATGGCGCTGGATGGTATCGCTCGCGTACGGCGGTGCCCCCACCGCCCCTCCAGACCACCGAGTCCCTCTGGCCGAACTTCACAGGCGGGAACCACCAGTGGTCAGACTTCGGTGGCAAACGGTCAAGGTTCAGTGGCACTGGACAATGATCGGCCGGACAAGTCCCGTTGAACCGCCGCGTCACACGCGGAAGTTCGTGCTCGGGCCAAATAGGGCGCCGGGGGCGGCGAGCGGCCCGTTCGCTTCGGGTGTCCTCTGAGCCGGCGTCAGTCGAGGGCCTGTCGGTGGCCGGCTCGTAGGATCTCCTCGGAGAGTTCGGGCTCGACGTGGCGTACGGCGCGGGCGAGCGTCAGGGCGCCGACCATTTCGCTGAGCAGACGCATGGCCTTGCGGCGGGCCTCGTCCGGGGTGAGTGTGCGGCCCTCCTGCTCGGCTTCGCGCACGAATTCGGCGGCGAAGCCGGCGAGGTAGCCCTCGACCCCCACCGCGTACGCGCTCTGCACGGCTTCGCTGTGCCGTCCGGCGTCCGTGACCAGGGACGCGGAGGGGCAGCCACCGTCCGGGGCATCACGGTGTGCGGTGGACAGGTATCCGGCCACGACCCGCGTCAGCGGGGAGCCGTGCCGGTCCGGGCCGTCCTCGATCTCCTGGGCCAGGACTCCGAGCGATGCGGCGAAGGAGGCTCCGCACACCTCCACGACCAGGTCGTTCTTGGACGCGAAGTGGTTGTAGAAACCGCCGTGGGTGAGTCCGGCCTCCTTCATCAGCTCGGCGATGCCCACCGCGTCGATGCCCTGCGAGCGGAACATGCGGCCCGCCGCCTCGAGGATGTTCTGCCGGTTGCGGGCCTTGTCCTCCTTGGTGATCCGCGGCATGGCCGTCCTCTCGTCGTCGCTCTCGATTTGACCTTTTCGATGACGGCTCTCATTATAACCAGTATTACGATGACACTCATCATCAATACTCTGTGGAACGGGAGCACCATGCGCGCCATCGTCTACGACCAGCACGCGGAAGCCGGACGTGTACTGCGCCTCAGCGAGCAGCCGCCCCCTCACCCGCCCGCCGCCGGGCAGGTACGGGTACGGGTGCTGTCCCGGCCCGTCCACCCCGGCGACCTCGCGGTGGTGCAGGGCTTCCCGGGTGCGCCGCGAGGGCCGTTCGCCAAGCCGCGGATTGCCGGCCTGGAGGGGATGGGCGTCATCGAGAGTGCCGGCGAGGGGGTACGGGAGCTGCGGCCCGGTCAGCGGGTCGCGTTCTTCCCGGTGCCGGGTGCGTGGAGCGAACTCGTGACGGTGCCGTCCGAACTGGTGGTGCCGGTACCCGAGGGCGTCGACGACGAGACCGCGGCCCTCATGCTGGTCAACCCGCTCACCCTGCTCACCCTGCTGCGCGCGGTCGAAGAGGCCCAGCGCGACGGGCAGGCGGGCCCGGTGGTGCAGACCGCCGCCGGCTCGTCGGTGGGAAAACTCGTCAGCGCCGCGGCACGTGAGCACGGCATCCCGCTGGTCAACCTGGTGCGCAGCGCCACGGGGGCACAGACCCTGCGCCGGCGTTTCCCCGGCATACCGGCCCTTTCGACGGACGACGCGGACTGGCGCGCCCAGGTCCGGGACGCCACCGGCGGCCGGGGTGCCCGGGTCGTACTGGACGCGGTGGGCGGCTCCCTGACCGGTGAGCTGGCCGGGCTGCTCGACGACGGCGGCACACTGATCACCTATGGACAGCTCGGCGACGGCAGCACGCCGCTGGAGTCACTCGCGCTGACACCGCGCGCCCTGACCGTGCGGGGCGTGTCCATCGAGCAGTGGATGGCCCGCACGCCCGAGGAGCGGGCCGAGGACGTCGCCTTCGCAGCCCGTCTCGCCGCGACCGAACCGGACCTCTTCGAGGTCGCGGGCCGCTACGACCTCGCCGACTTCGCGCAGGCCATCGACCATGTCCGCCGCCCCGGCAAGAGCGGAACCGTCCTGCTCACCAGCCCCGCCGCCTGAACCCGGAGAACCCCGCAAACCCCAAGAAGGGCACCTGTCATGAAGATCGGAACTCTCGGCGCCGGCACCGTCGCCCAGGCCATCGCCCGTCATGCCGTGGCCCACGGCCACCAGGTCGTACTGAGCAACAGCCGCGGCCCCGCCTCCCTGACCGGCCTCGCCGACGAACTCGGACCGCTCGCCCACGCCGGCACCCCGCAGGAGGCCGCCGCGGCGGAGCTCGTACTCCTCGCGGTCGGCTGGCCCCAGGTCCTGGACGCGACGGCCGGACTGCCGCACTTCGGCGGCCGCGTCGTCATCGACGCCACCAACCAGTTCGCCGCCCCTCCCCCGCACCCGGAGATCGCCGACCTGGGTGAGCTGACCGGCAGCGAATACGTGGCCTCACTGCTTCCCGGAGCCCGCGTCGTCAAAGCGTTCAACACCCTCTACGCCCCGTACATCGCCGCCGACCCGCGCCACGGGGCCGGACGCCAGGTGCTGTTCCTCGCCGGCGACGACGCCGACGCCAAGAGGACCGTCGCGGACCTCACCGCCGGCTTCGGCTTCGCCCCCGTCGACCTCGGCTCCCTGCGCGAGGGCGGACGCCTCATGCAGCTCGGCGGCCCGCTCTCCGCCCTGCACGCCCTCAAACAGGACTGAGCCGGGTCCTCCCGGATCCCCGCTCCTCTTCTCATCTCCCCTTCCACACAAGGACGTTGCTCATGACCACCCAGCCCCTGCTCCAGCCCGTCCGCCTCGGCGCGCTGGAACTCCCCAACAGCGTCGTCATGGCCCCCATGACCCGCTCCCGCGCCCACAACGCCGAGCTGACCCCCACCAACCTGCATGCCACCTACTACGCGCAGCGCGCGGGCGCGGGGCTGATCGTCACCGAGGGGACCTGGGTCAGTCCCGACGCGATCGGCTTCATCAACGTCCCCGGCATCTACACGGACACGCAGACCGCCGGCTGGGCGAAGGTCACCGAAGCCGTCCACGAGGCGGGCGGGCGGATCGTCTCCCAGCTCGGGCACGTCGGGGCGGTCTCCCACCCCGACCACCTCGGCGGCCGCCTGCCCGCCGGGCCCTCGGCCGTCAACCCCGGCGAGATGTCCTTCACCCCCTCCGGCCCGAAGGACACCCTCACCCCGCGCGCCTTCACCGCCGCCGAGATAGCGAGCACCATCGCCGACTACCGTCACGCCGCCGAGAACGCCCGCCGCGCCGGCTTCGACGGCGTGGAACTCCACGCCCAGGTCTCTCACCTGATCCCGCAGTTCCTCAACCCCCGCCTCAACCGGCGCGCCGACGCCTACGGCGGCAGCAGCGAGAAGCGGGCCCGCTTCCTCCTCGACGTCCTCGACGCCGTCGGCGACGTGTGGGGAAGCGACCGCGTCGGCGTGAAGATGTCCCCGCTCTGGACGAGCGGCACCGCCTTCACCGCGGACGAGGAGACACTCGCCGACTACGACCAGCTCCTCAAGAGGCTCAACGACAACGACCTGGCCTATCTGCACCTCCAGGGCGCCCCCGGCACCCTCGAGGAACGCCTCACCCTCTTCTCCCGCTACCGCGCCCACTACCAGGGCAGCATCATCGCCAACCTCGGCTTCACCCAGGCCCTCGGCAACGAGATCCTCGCCCACGGCGTCGTCGACGCGGTCTCCTTCGGCGCCCCCTTCATCGCCAACCCCGACCTGGTCGAACGCTTTACGCACGGCCACCCGCTGGCCGCCGACGACCGGGACACCCACTACGCCGGCCAGGCCGAGGGCTACACCGACTACCCCGCCCATACCGCCGGCTGAGCCGACCGGGAATCCGCCGAAAACGGTGGTACGCCAGGCGAAGGGACCGAGGGCGAACCCGCCGACGGCGCCCTGGTTCGAGCAGACCACCGGCGGCCCTGGCAGGCCGCGGCTGCGCTCGTACGACGGAGTGATGCATGAGGCTCGCGCCGCGCCCCGCACCGGCGCCTCCGTCGCTCGGTGTGCCGGGACGCCTCGCCTTGCCCCGGGGCCGACCGCGCACGTGGCCGCGTTCCGGTTGCTGCGGGCCGGGCCGGCGGGTGCCGGTCCCGGCCGGGGCGGGGCGGGGTTGGAGAGGCGTGTGCCGGACGGTGAGGACGTCCGTGTGCCGACCGAGTTCCTCAGCCGGCTGTGGCGGCAGGGGCCGGGCGCGGCCGACGATCCCTGTCTCGGAGTGAGGGCCGCCGGTCAGTGGCGCTTCGGGCGGCTGCGCCTGATGGACTACCTGGTCGCGAACGCGCCCACGCTCGCCGGTCGACGCGATGGCCAGCCAGTACGCGCTCGCGGCCGTGCTGTTCCGGGCGCGGTACGTGGCCGGGCGGGAGATCCGTCCGCTGCACGTCGCACTGATGTCCAACGCCCCCGCCCGGCACCGGGAGTTGGCGGACCCCTTCGGGGCGCGGCGGCTCGACTTCGGTGTCGGGACCACCGCCATGACCCTCGCGTCCGACGACCTGTCGCTGCCGCTGCCCGACGCCGATGCCCGGCTCGGGGCGGTTCTGCGGCAGCACGCGGCCGACGTGATCGCGGCGCAGGCATCGTCCTGGTCCGGCAGTCGCCGCCCTCGCCCTGGGCGGACAGGCTCCGGCAGGTCATCGCCGCCCAGCCGGCCGGCGGTGGCCTGTCGTTGCCCGGCGTGGCCGGGGCGCTGGCGCTGAGCCCGCGGAGCCTGCAGCGCCGTCTGGCGGAGGAGGGCACCACCTGGCGGGACCTCGTCGACAGCGTGCGCCGCGACCGTGCCGCCGCGCTGCCGGCCCAGGGGCTGAGCCGGAAGGCGGTCGCGGCACGGCTCGGCTTCGCCGACACCCGTGCCCTGCGCGGCGCACTCCACCGCTGGCACCTGAGCCTCGTCCCGTAGGCGACGTTCCGCCGGGACGACTTGGCGCGGCAGAGCCGCCCCCCTGGCGTGCCGGAGCCTCCGCCCCGGCAGGCCCGGCCCGCGAGGATCACCCACAGAAGGGCCAGGGGGATCACCGCGTACGAAAGGCATGCAGATGATGACTGGCGACCAGGAGATCACCGGCCGGTTCCCGGTGGGGTACCACCCGCTGCACCCGAACGTCTCGCTCAACTTCCAGCTCAACCGGTTCCACGGCTGGGCGAACGAGGAGCTGATGCTGAAGGAGATGCGGACGGCGGCGCCCCGCATCGCCGACTACGCCGACTGGACGCGCGAGATGCTCGCACTCAGCGACACCGCGCTGTCCGCCGGCCGTCATCTGCCCGCCGCCCACTACGCCCGCGCGACACAGTTCTTCCTCCGCCCGGACGACCCGCGGTACGCCCCGGCCCGGCAGCGGTTCCTGCACAACGCCGAGACCGGCAACGGCGTCACCGCCGCCGACCGCCACCAGGTCCCGTACGGGGCGACGCGGCTCACGGCGTACCGCTTCACCCCCGACCGGCCGCGCGGCACGATCGTCGTGTTCGGCGGGTACGACAGCTACATCGCCGAATGGCTGCCCGCGGCGCTCGCCCTGCGCGACGCCGGGCTGGACACCGTCATCTTCGACGGGCCGGGCCAGGGCACCGTCCTCGACGCGGGGACGCCCATGACCCCGGACTGGCACCTGCCGGTGGCCTCCGCCGACTGGTTCCTCGGACAGGGCAAGCGCGTCATGGGCGCCGCCACACCGGCCGAGGTCTTCAGGGCCTGGCGCGCGTACCGCACCGACGACGTCTCGCACCTGGTCACCCAGGACGTCCTGCTGCTGGCCGGCGCCGCCGACCACTACGTTCCCCCGCACATGCTCGGCGACCAGATCCTGACCCTGAACGCCGCACGATCGCTCAGCGCCCGCGTCTTCACCGAAGCGGAACACGCCCACAACCACTGCCAGATCGGCAACCAGGGCCTCGCCCTCCAGGTCATCCTCGACTGGCTGGACCAGGTCGGCGGCCGGACCGCCCACCCGGCCGAAGGGTGAGGTGCGGACCGCGGCCGTCACGGCGGACGGACGCCGGGTGGCGTCACCACGGGAGGCTGCCGGAGCGGTCGAGGAACTGTCCCGTCGGCCCGTCCGGGCCGATGGTCGCGAGGGTCACGATGGACTCGGCGCCCTCGGCGACGCTGTGTCCGAGGCCGCCGGTGAAGTCGGTCGCGGTCTGCCCGGGGTCCGCGGCGTTGATCTTCACGTCCTTCAGTTCCCTGGCGTACTGCGTCGTGAGCATCGTGACCGCGGCCTTCGAGGCGGAGTAGAGGGGCAGGGCGTACCGCGACTCGACCCGCGCCGGGTCCTGGGTCACGCCGAAGGAGCCCATCCCGCTGGAGACGTTGACGATGACGGGGTTCGGCGATGTGCGCAGCAGCGGGAGGAAGGCGTGGGTGACGCGCACGAGTCCGACGACGTTGACGTCGAGCACGGCGCTGATGTCGGCGGCGGTGTAGTCCTCGACGGGGCCGACCGTGCCGAGGACGCCGGCGTTGTTGACCAGGACGTCGAGCGTTCCCTCGTGCGCGGCGACGTTCTCGGCCGCCGCCCGGACCGAGGCGTCGTCGGTCACGTCGATCCGCACGAACCGGACGCCCAGCGTTTCGGCCGCGGCCCGGCCGCGCTCGGGGTCGCGGGCGCCGAGGAGGACGGTGTGTCCCGCCTCGACGAGGCGACGGGCGGTTTCGTAGCCGAGGGACTTGTTGGCCCCGGTGATGAAGGTGGTGGTCATGCGGGCTCCTCGTGGTCCGGACAGCACGGTCGTGCGCTGTGCACGCACTTCATGCTGGGCACGCAGGAGCGCCGACGGGAGCTACGGGTCTTGCTGGTACCGCGCGTACCACCCAGCAGCACGGTCCGGTCCGGCGTGACGCGGCAGCGGAGGGGCACTCGGCGCCGAGGAGACACTCAGCGCCGAGAGGACATCCTCTGGACCCCGAGCGTCGCGAGGAGTTCGAGTTTTCCGGCGGCGTCGGTGCCCGGCTGCGGCGTGTACACCACGAGGCGGAGGTTGGTGTCCTGGGTGTTGAGGATGTCGGAGTTCAGGGCGATGTCCCCGACGTCCGGGTGCCGGACGAGTTTGTGCGCGCTCTCGTGGCCGCCCACCGCCCGGCGGTTCCACAGCTCGCGGAACCGTGGGCTGTGGTTGAGCCTCGACACCAGTACCGCGAGGTCCGGGTCGTCGGGGTACCGGCTCGTCGTCGCGCGCAGGTCGGCGACGAGGGACTCCTCGAACGCCGTCCGCTCGGCCGCCGTCTGCCGGACGCGGGGCAGCTCGCCGAGGAACTGCCAGACCAGGACGTTGCGGTCCCCCGCGCCGCGGACCGTGGGGTCGCCGAACGTGGCCGCGAACAGCGGGTTCCAGTGCAGCAACTGCCAGGTCGCGTCGTAGACCGCCAGCGGGTTGCCGGCGAGCTGGTCCACGATCCGGTACAGGCTCCCCGGGATCATGCGCGGGACCCGGCTCGGATCCGCGGCGTGACCGGCCATGCGGAGGAGGTGCGCGTGCTCCTCGTCGGACAGGTGCAGGGCACGGGCCAGGGCCGAGCAGACCTGCGCCGAGGGTGTCGCCACGCGGCCCTGCTCCAGCCGGACCACGTACTCGACGGAGATGCCGGCCAGCGTCGCCAGTTCCGCGCGTCGAAGACCGGGGACCCGGCGGGGTGAGCCGTGTGCCAACCCCACCGTCGCGGGGTCCAGCCGGTCCCGCCACGCCCGCAGCGCGGCACCGAGTTGCTCCATGCCCACCATCCTCCCGCACGCCACGCCACGCCCCGCCGGGTGGTACGCGCGATACCACGAAGTCCGACACGAGGCCCCCTGACGCCTGCCTGATGCCTCTGCTCCCGCCGCGCCAGACCCGGCAGCCGCACACCAGATGTCCGGAGGCTGTCGGAGGGGTTGGACGGGGTGGCCGGGTGTGGCGGAGGGGGGCAGTGGCCCGCCGCTCGGTAGGGTCGCGCTCCCTGCGAGGGCCCACGCACCTCGCGCCACCGCACCCACCGACCCGGGAGTGCCGCCATCGCCGAGTCCGCCCGCCCGCCCGCGAACCCGGAGCACCACGCGCCACAGCCCCAGCAGCAGGCCTCTCTGGCAGAGACGCTGCGCCGACCCGGTTATCTGAGGGCACTGGTGTTCTGCGGCGTCATCGGCATCCCCGTATCGCTGCTGGCGTTCTTCTTCCTCGCCGGCCTGCATGAACTGCAGCACCTGATCTGGGTGGCCTGGCCACATGACGCCGGGTGGGCCGACCCGCCGTGGTGGTGGGCGCTGCCGATGGCAGTGGTGCCGGCGGTGGGCGTGACGCTCGTGGTGCGCCACCTGCCCGGACAGGGCGGACACGTGCCCGCCGACGGGCTGCAGCTCGGCGGCGCGTCCAAGGCTGCCGTACCCGGGGTGGTGCTGGCAGCCGCCTGCGCCCTGCCGTGGGGCGTGGTGCTCGGCCCCGAGGCACCGCTGATCGCCCTCGGCGGCGGACTGTCGCTGCTCTTCCGCGACCTGGCCCGGGCTCCGGCCACCAGGGGAAGCAACCAGATGATGGCCGCCGCGGGCTCATCGGCGGCCATCTCGGCGATCTTCGGCAATCCACTGGTCGGCGCGATCCTGCTCATGGAGATCGCCGGAGTGGGCGGCCCGCAACTGTTCGCCGTGATGCTGCCGGCGCTGCTGGCAAGCGGCATCGGCTCGATCGTCTTCACCGGCTTCGGCCGCTGGACCGGGCTGCACATCGAGAGTCTCGCCCTCCGTCTTCCCGACCCTCCGCGCCTGGACACCGGTGACGTGGTCTGGTCCGTGCTGATGGCCGCGGCCCTCGCCATCGCGATGCACTTCACGCTCGCACTCGGCCGACGTATCGCGGCGCAGACGACATCCCGCTCCTGGCCGCTGATCGCGGTATGCGCCGCAGCCGTGGCCGGATGCGTCACGCTCTATGCCCTCGCCACCGGACGCTCACCCGCCGAGGCCGCGCTGTCCGGGCAGTCCGCACTGGCCGGGCTCGCCAAGGACCCGCACTCCTGGCCGGTCGGCGCGTTGATCGCGGTGCTGGCGTTCAAGGGCGCGGCCTACGCGCTGAGCCTGGGCAGCCTGCGCGGCGGCCCGATCTTCCCCGCGCTGTTCCTCGGCGGCGCGGCCGGCGTGCTGCTCGCACCGCTCCCCGGGTATGGCGTGATCCCGGCGATGGCCGCGGGCATGGCCGCGACGTCCTGCGCGGCACTGCGCCTGCCGGTCAGCTCGGTCGTACTCGTCGCCCTGCTGGTGCGCCACACCGGCCCCCTCCCCCTCATCATCCTCGCCGTGGTCGTATCCCTTGTCACCACCGAACTCCTCTCCACAGCGACCCGGCGGATCCAACGCAGCTTCCCGACCCGCGCCCATCGGGAAAGGTGACCCGCCCTGGCCGGCAGGCTGCCGGCGGGCTCCGTCCGGCTGTTCCACCCGACTGCGCCGCCTCGTCCACCCGCCGGCCGCTGGGCACCAGGTCCGGTATCTCTACCGGCCTCGGAGACTCCCATACGCAGCGCGCGGCGTTGGCGAAAAAGGACGTCAAGGGTGCGTGTCCGTGAGGGCGATGACCTCGTCGAGGCGGTCCCGGGCGGCCTGCAGGTCTTCGATCTTGGCCTGGATGCGCTCGCGTTCGACGCGCAGCATGGCTCGTTGGTCGGCGTCGGTGTGTCCGGCGTCCCAGCACGGAAGGAGTTCGGTGATCCGTCGGCTGGTCAGGCCGGCGGCGTACATCTGCTGGAAGAAACGGACCAGCGGGATGGCGTCCTGCCGGTACAGGCGCTGGCCCGACGGGCTGCGCTCCGGGGTGAGCAGCCCCTGCTGCTCGTAGTAGCGCACGGCGCGCACGGAGACACCGGCGCCCCGTGCCACCTCGCCGATGCGGATCAGCCGCTCGGTCGCGTCCACTGTGGCAGACATGGTGATTCCTCTCACCCCGGGTCTGATGATCGGCACTTGCCTCTGACGTTGGCGTCAGCTTTTAGCGTACCGGGCATGGACATCAACAACTCCGTCGCCCTTGTCACCGGCGCCAACCGCGGCCTGGGCCGCGCCTTTTCCCAGCGTCTGCTCGAACGGGGCGCCCGCAAGGTCTACGCGACGGCCCGCCGGCCGGAGACCGTGGACCTGCCCGGCGTCGAGGTGCTGCCCCTCGACATCACCGACCCCGCATCCGTGCGGGCCACCGCCGAGGCCGCCCCGGACGTCTCACTGCTGATCAACAACGCGGGTGTCAGCACGGGTGCCGATCTGGTGACCGGTTCGCCGGACGCGGTGCGGCACGAACTGGAGACCAACATGTTCGGCCACCTGGAGATGATCCGGGCGTTCGCGCCGGCGCTCGCCGGGAACGGCGGGGGCGCGATCGTCAACGTCCTCTCCGCCATGTCGTGGTTCGGGGGCAGGGGTGCCGGCGCGTATCACCTGTCCAAGGCCGCCGCCTGGGCCATGACCAACGGCGTCCGTCTGGAGCTGGCCGAGCAGGGCACGCTCGTCACGGCGGTGCACCTCGGCCTGGCCGACACCGACATGGCCGCGGGCTGGCCCGTGGCCAAGATCGCTCCGTCGGACCTGGCCGACGCGGCGCTCGACGGGGTCGAGGCCGGCTGCGCCGAGGTTCTCGCCGACCAGTGGAGCCGGGACGTCAAGTCGCGGCTGCCCCTGGCGCCGGAAGAGCTGAACGCCGCGATGGACCGAGCCCTGGCGGCGCTGATGGCGGCCTGAGGGGACGGACGCCTCGGCCCCGGCGGCACGGCACCGCGAGACCGCCCCCGGCCCAGGGCATGGGCCGGGGGCGGCGTCAGCCGTCGGCTGCGCAGAGCGTCCCGGGAGTGGACGACGGTTACGGCACCGTGTAGCCGGCGGCGCGGAACAGTTCGTACCACTCGGAGCGGGTGAGCGGGAGGTCCGAGCCGAGCGCGGCGGCCGTGACCCGCTCCGGTGTGGTGGTGCCCAGCACCACCTGCATCCGCGCGGGGTGGCGCGTGATCCAGGCGACCGCGATCGCCTCGGCCGGCACGCCGTACTTCTCGCTCAGCCGGTCGATCACGGCGTTCAGCTCGGGATGGCGCTCGGAGCCGATGAACGGGCCGTCGAAGAACCCGGCCTGGAAGGGCGACCACGCCTGGATGGTGATGTCGTGCAGGCGGCAGTAGTCGACGATTCCGTCGTCACGCACGAGCGACTGGTCCAGGCCCTGCATGTTCGCGGCGACACCCTGCGCGATCATCGGCGCGTGGGTGATCGACAGCTGCAACTGGTTGGCGACGATCGGCTGCCGGACGTACTTGCGCAGCAGGTCGAGCTGCCGGGGCGTCTGGTTGGAGACGCCGAAGGCACGCACCTTGCCCGCCGCCGACAGCTCGTCGAAGGCGCGGGCCACCTCCTCCGGCTCGACGAGCGCGTCGGGGCGGTGCAGCAGCAGGATGTCGAGGTAGTCGGTGCCGAGCGCCTCGAGCGAGCCGTTCACCGACCGCACGATGTGCTCGTGGGAGAAGTCGAAGTACGGGCCGTCCCGCACGATGCCGGCCTTGGACTGGATGACGAACTGTTCGCGCTCCGACGAGCTGAGTCCCAGTGCTTCCGCGAACCGGCGCTCGCAGCCGTGCGTGTCCGAGCCGTACACGTCCGCGTGGTCGAGGAAGGTGATGCCGGCGTCGCGCGCCGTGTGCACGAGCGTGCGCACCGCCTCGTCGCTCATCTCCTGGATGCGCATCAGACCGAGGACGACGTTCGGGACCACCATGTCGGTGCCGGGCAGGGTGAAGGTCTTCATATGGCTCTTTCGGTGTGGCTTGGAGGTGTGTGGCTTGGAGGTGTGTGGCTTGGAGGTGTGTGACCTGGAGGTGCGCGGCCTGTGAGGTGCGTGGCCTGGACGCGTCAGGCGGACAGGCGTGCGATCTGGTCGGCCGTGAGTTCGAGGTCGGCCGCGGCGGCCGAGTCACGGATGCTCTCGGGGCGCGAGGCGCCGGGGATCGGGATGACGACGGGTGCCAGCGCGAGCTCCCACGCGAGGGCGACCCGGTGGACGCTCGCGCCGGTCTCGTCGGCGACCTGCTGGAACGCTCCGTGGCGCTCCGCGAGGTCCTTCGCGTTGCCGATGCCGCCCAGCGGGCTCCACGGCAGGAACGCGATACCGAGGTCGGCGCAGTGCTCGAGCTCCGGCAGGCTGGAGCGGAACGCGGGCGAGAACTGGTTCTGCACCGACACGAGCCGGCCGCCGAGCACCTCGCGGGCCACGTCGATCCGGGTGATGTCGGCGTTGGAGATGCCGGCCATCAGGATCACGCCCTCCTCCAGCAGCTCGCGGAGCGCGCCGACGGAGTCGGCGTAGGGCACGGCGGGGTCGGGGCGGTGGAACTGGTAGAGGCCGATCGCGTCGACGCCGAGCCGGCGGGCGGACTCCTTCGCCGCGCGCTTGAGGTACTGCGGGTCTCCGTTGCGCGTCCACGATCCGTCGCCGGGGCGCAGGTGACCGCCCTTCGTCGCCACGAGCACGTCGGCGGCGCCCGCGCCGTACTCGCGCAGCGCCCGGGCGATGAGTTCCTCGTTGTGGCCGACCTCGTGCGCGTCGCGGTGGTAGGCGTCGGCCGTGTCGATCAGGGTGACGCCGGCGTCGAGCGCGGCGTGAATCGTGGCGATCGAACGCTGTGCGTCCGGGCGCCCCTCGATCGACATCGGCATCCCGCCGAGGCCGACCGCGGAGACGGTCCGCTCACCGATGGTGCGCTGCCGCATGAGTTCCCTCCTCCTGGACATCCTTGTGCGTGTTTCTCCTGGACGTCTTCGCGCGGAGACGGTGCCGTGCGACGTCGCCCGCTCACTCTAGAAATCACTGATCCAGAAATCCAACAGCTACTGGTGCTGGCATTCAGCAGTGTGGGATGTGAAAAGAGCACCGCCGGGCGGCTTTTCGACCAGGGGTTCCATCGGGCCGACCTGCGGATGCCGTATGCAGCCGGTTGATTCCCGACTCCAGGCCCGGCGACAGGACCCGGGCCGGACGGTTGGCGGCCAGTACGTCGCTGTACCGGCACCCGGCGCGGGCCGTGGCCGGCCGGCAGACCCGCAACGGTCCGGTGGAAGGGGGCGGTCGACGACCTGCGGGCGAGATACGGGGACCGGTTCTGGCTCGGGCATCTCGACGTCACCGAAAGGACACGGCCGTTCCGGTGCCGGGCGATCCGGTCGAGGTCGCGGCGAAGGTGATCGACAGCGTGTCCCGGGGGCCGGCCCCGATGAAGCTGGTGCTGGGCAGCGACTGCTACCGGGTCGCCACCGACGCGGAGGCGTGAACACCGCCACCGTTCGTGCCCGGGCCCGCTGGTGGTTCACCAGCGGGCCCGGAGGAACTACCCTGCGCACACGGGTGGTTGTTACGGCTTGGAGCCGTTCATGATGTTGGCGATGGGTCCGATGAGGAACCACTTGTTGTCGACGCCCTGGCCCTTGATCTGGTGGGGCTCGGTGTCGCCTGTGTAGTAGTACAGCGGGTGGCCTCCGTAGGTGACCTGCTTCGTGCCGTCGGTCCGCTTGATGGTGCCCAGGCTGCTCGGCACGGTGTACTTGCCGGTCACGGTCACCGGCTTGGTCGTCGTGAGCGGCGGCCACTTCTTGGCGCACGCGTCGTAGCAGTGGGACGCCGTCTTCTTGTCGTCGGTGTTCAGGTACAGCGTGCGCCCGGCCGTGTCGGTGAGCCAGATGCCGGCGCTGCCCTTCGCGGTCTTCAGGACCAGTTCGGATCCCGGGTCCGACTTCGCACCCGGGTCCGGCGCCGCTCCCGCGTCCGGCTTCGCACCCGAGTCCGGCGCCGTGGACGCCGTCTTCGCACCGGTGGACGACGAGTCGTCGGAGGAGTCACCGCATGCTGCCGCGAACGTCGCCAGGGCGGCGAGGGAGAGGCCGAGGCCGAGCGTGCGCAGGGAAGTCGTACGGAGCATGACCATCCTTGTGTGTGAGTGCGACGCGAGATGTGGTCGTCGCGAGTCGTGGTGGTGAGGTGGACCGGCTCGCGGAAGCATGGGCACGCCGCCGGTCGTGGCCGTCAGGAGACCTCGACGGTGAGGGTGTGGTGGCCGGTGGCGCCGTTCGGCACCACGCCCTGGACGGCGGAGGTCTGCACGGCGCCGGTGGCGTCGGTCGCGCGCACCCCGACCTTGTGCGAACCCTTGGGCGCGTTCGTCCACTCGTACGACCACTGCCGCCAGGTGTCCGGGGTGTCCGCCGCCGTCAGCGTCGCCTCCCGCCAGGGACCGTTGTCGATCCGCACCTCCACGGCGGCGACGCCGCGGTGGGTGGCCCAGGCCGTCCCGGCGAGCGTCACGGTTCCGGCCGGAACCGTCGCCCCGCTCCGCGGCACGTCGATCCGGGACGCGGTCTTGACCGGGGCCTGCGGCGAGTAGCCGCGTGGTGTCCAGTACGCGTCGGAGGCCGCGAAGGTGGTGAGGTGCAGATCGGTCAGCCATTTGGTGGCCGACACGTATCCGTACAGGCCCGGAATCAGCATTCGGCAGGGGAAGCCGTGCTGGGTCGGCAGCACCTCGCCGTTCATCGCGATCGCCAGCATGGCCTGCCGGCCGTCGAGCACCGCTTCGACCGGCGAGCCGATCGTCATCCCGTCGGTGGAGGTGGACAGGATCATGTCCGCTCCACGGTGGACACCGGCGCGGCGCAGCAGGGGCGCAAGCGGCGTGCCGAGCCAGCGCGCGTTGCCGACGTACGGTCCGCCGACCGGGTTCGACACACAGGTCAGGGTCATGTCGTGTTCTTCGAACCGGTAGGAGAGCAGTTCGTCGAACGTGATCTCGAACGGGCGGTCCACCATGCCGTGGATCCTCAGCTTCCAGTCCCTCGGGTCCACGCGCGGAACGGCGAGTGCCGTGTCGACCCGGTAGAACTCCGAGGTGGGGGTGAAGAAGGGACCGAGGCCGCGGACCTTCGCATGCACCGAGGCGGGCGGTTCGGGCAGCACGGTGGCCGGTGTCGGCAGCACCACCTTGGCGCGCGCCTTCGCGACGTCGTAGCGCTTCTCGATCCACTCCTTGCCGCCGTATCCGGCCACCAGCGCGCCCGCGGTCGTACCGAGTGCGCCGATCACGAAGCGGCGCCTCTCGCCCGACTCCGCGGACGGCTGCGACTCCTTGCGTGACAGGAGGGTCAGCCGCCACAACACCAGCGCCGCGGCGACGCCTGCGCACAGTGAGGGAAACAGCCAGCTGGTGCCCGCCGTCGGCCGGGTGACGGCGGCGATCGCGCCGACGACGCCGAACGCGGCGGTCAGCACGCTCGCGAGGGTCGGCCGGGCGCGGGCGAGTACGCCGGTGGCGGCCGCCCCCATGCCGATCGTCGTGTAGACGCCGGTCAGCAGCACCGTCTTGTCGTTGCTGCCGAAGTTGCGGATCGCGAACTGTTCGAGCCAGGTGGGCGTGATGCTGATCGCCCAGTTCCCGACCGCCGTCACCGGCGCGGAGGCCTCCCCCGTGGCCACCGCGACCAGTTCACCGACCGCCAGGCCCGCGCCGCCGGCCACCAGGCCGACCAGCGCGCCCCGCGCGACGCGCCCGACGCGGCCGGCCGGGCGCGTCCTGGCGGGGGTGTCGAGCGATGTGCCGCCCATGTCAGTCCGCCTGGCGGGTGCGGCCGAGGCGCAGCGCCGAGACGAGGAAGAAGATGCCGCCGAGGAGGGCGTAGCCGCCCAGGTTGGTCAGCTTAGGATCCGAGGCGGAGGCGCCCAGGAAGAACTGCGTTCCGGCCAGTACGGAGATGCCGCCGCTGAGCATCATCGGCCACTGGCCGCTCATCCGGCGCTTGCGGCGGCTGAGACCGACGAACAACTGGACGGCTCCGGAGACGACGGCCCAGGCACCCCACACACGCAGGACGGCCGGCACTCCCGAGGCACCGGCGACGGCGAGGGCGGCCGCGGCGACGGTGCTGATCGCGATGTTCGTCTGCAACCCGCGGAGCGTTCCGCCGGCGCCGGAGGAACGGGCGTCGACGATCGCCGCGGCGACGTCGAACAGGGGATAGAGAACGAGCAGGGTGATGCCGAGGGCGCCGAGGTGCGACATGTCGGCGAACAGCAGGGCCGCCCAGACGACGGCGAAGCCGAACCGTACGAGGTAGAGCCGGCGCAGGGCCGGCGCGAAGCTGCCGACGGCCGCGGTGGGGCCGGCGGCCGGCACGTCCAAGGAGGGCACGGTGATCCTTTCGGGCTGTGACGGAGGGGGAATCGATACTGAACGTTCTGTCTTGACACAGCTTCATGGTTCGACTCCCACCTGTCAAGACCGAACGTTCTCCCCTCTTTCCGCGAAGACCGCCAGGGTGCCCCGGTGTGCCAGTTGGCCAGGTCTCCCCCGGCGGAGACCTGGTAGGCGCCCAGGACGCGGATGTCCAGGTGTCCGCCGCGCATCATGGCGAAGGAGTCCGCGTGGTGGAAGTACGCCGCCCCGGGCAGCTCGGTGACGGGCACCTTCCCGGCGTCGGTCAGGTCCGGGTCGATGTCGTCGCCCGTGGCGGCCGGGCCCATGTTGAGCATGCCGTTCTCGGTGTGCAGCACGACGCCCGAGCCGGGTCGCAGGTGGTCGGCGACGAGGGTGGGCCGGCCCATGCCCAGATTCACGTACGCCCCGGCGGGGATGTCCCGGGCCACCAGGGCCGCGATGTCATGCGTGCCCAGCGGGGCGTCACCGCGCGTGGGACGCGTGGTCGGATTCATGCCCGCTCCCCCTCCGGTACCACTCGGTCGACGTAGATGCTCGGGGTGACGACGGTCTCGGGGTCGAGCGCGCCGGTCTCGACGATCTCGCGGACCCGCGCGATCACCGTGGCCACCGCGGTCGCCATGACCGGGCCGAAGTTGCGCGCGGTCCTGCGGTAGACGAGGTTGCCCATGCGGTCGGCACGCTGGGCGCCGATGAGCGCCGCGTCGGCCGTGATCGGGTACTCCAGGACGTGGGTGCGTCCGTCGATCTCGCGCGTCTCCTTGCCCTCGGCCAGCAGGGTGCCCGCCTGGTGGAGGTCAGCGAGACGGCGACCCTGGTCGTGTTCGTCGCGGCGGGGCACGGTGTGGCGGTCGTCCCGCGGTCGGTGCGGAGCCTCAGCCTGGAGGGCGTGACCTATGTGCCGCTGACGGACGCCGAGACGGTCGGCCTCCTCCTGGCCCGCCGCACGGACCGCGTCTCCCCGGCGACGAGCCGCGTCGCGGCCCTGATCGAGGAGTGCGTGCGGGACTGAGCCCGCAGATCGGCGGCAGCAGGTCCTCCCGTGTCACCCATCACCGTGCTCAAGCGCCGGCTCAACGAGGTCTTCGGAGAGCTCCTCGACCGCGCACACGACGACCGCGCACACGACGCGGGCGCGGCCGACCTGGAACTTCCTGGCGGCGGACGTCTCGCCCGCGCCGATGCCGGTGGCGCTGGTCCACGGGACCGTACACGGTGCACGGGGCGGACGCACCGTCCCCGGCCGGCGCCGCGCGGCCCGGCGGTGCCGAAGGGGTGTCCGGGAGGACTTGATGCTGTTGACTTAACGCCGTCAAGTCAGGAGGCTTCCCCATGCCCATCACCGCGGCCGACATCTACGCGCTGGCTCCGTACGCCAAGACCCTGGGAGTCGCATTCGGAAGACTGGAAGCCGAGTTGGTGGAGGCGCGTCTCGGTCACGCCGTCGCGCTGTCGACCGGCGGCGGGGCGATGCACGGCGGGGCGCTGATGGGGCTGGCCGATGTGGCCGCCGCGTCTGCGCGGCGCTCAACGGCGGGGAGGGCGCCGTGCCGGTCCCGGCGACCATGGAGTCCGGCACGCACTTCCTCCGCCCGGTGCTCGGCGCCGGGGCGTTCGCGACGGCACGCCCCCTGCACGTCGGCAGATCGACCGTGACGGTCGACGTGGACATCCACGACGACCAGGGCCGTCTGTGCACACGCGTCACCCAGCTCGTCGCGCTCAAGAGGCCCTGATGACCGGATCCGGTGACTCCGGCCCCCCTCGCCCACGGCGCCGTCCACGGGCCCGGCGCGGCGAGGGAGGCAGGCTGTACGAGGAGATTCTCGACGCCGCGGAGACCCTGCTCGACACGTCGGGGGAGAGTGCCGTCACCATCCGCGCCGTGGCGCAGCGGGTGGGCGTCAGCAACCCCGCCGTGTATCTCCACTTCGCCGACCGCTCGGCCCTGCTGAGCACCGTCTGCCTCCGCGTCTGGGACCGGCTCGACACCTATATGACGGATGCCGGCTCGACCGCGACGGACCCCGCCGGCGATCTCAAGAACCGCTGCGTCGCCTACGTCAGGTTCGGCCTCGACCATCCGCTCCGCTACCGGCTCGTCGCCTCCGGACCTGCGACGGAGGCCACGGCCCGGGTGGCGGACGCCTGCTTCCGCAGCCTGCGGCACGCGGTGCGCAGGACGGCGGACGACGGTGTGCCGGACAGCGAGGTGACGGCGCTGACCCGCGCCGTCTGCGCCTGCCTGCACGGCGCCGTCTCCCTGCTCCTGCTGCAACCGGCGTCCGTATGGCCGGACGACCTGGACCGGTACGTGGACGACGTGGCGTCCCTGGCGACCAGCGGAGCCCTGCACCGGCTGGGCCGGTGGCCGGCAGCGTCGGCGTGACCGCTCAAGACTGAACGTTCTACCGTTTGGTAAGGTGGCGGGCATGAGTCGGAGTACTGAAGGCGGCGGCACCGTATCCGTGGCGAGGGCGCGGTTGCTCGACACGGCGACCCGGATCTTCTACGCCGAGGGCATCCACTCCGTCGGCATCGACCGGATCGTCGCCGAGGCGAAGGTGACTCGAGCCACCCTCTACCGGCACTTCGCGAGCAAGGAAGACCTCGTCCTGGCCTACCTCGACCAGGCCGACCGGGCCATACGGGAGCAGGTCGAGGCCGCTCGGGCGAGCAGCGCGTCCCCGACCGACCAGGTGCGGGCCGTGGCCAAGACGATCACCGAAGGAATCCAGTCCACCGGGTTCCGCGGCTGCGCCTTCCTCAACGCGGCCGCCGAATACTCCGATCCCACGCACCCGATCCACCAGGCCGTCCTCGCCCACCGGCAGTGGTTCCTCAACACCGTCACCGAACTGCTGGCCCAGACCAGCGAGGCGACGGCCGACGCCGCCGGCCGTCATTTCGTCATGCTGCGCGACGGCGCCATGTCCGCCGGCTGCCTCTTCGACCCGAAGCTCATCTCCGACACCTTCCTCCACGGCGTCGAAGGCATCATCAAGGCCCGCACCATTCCCGAACTCACCAACGCGTCCGGGTCCTGATCCCGTTCCTGGCTCAGCGGACCTGCAGCACGGTCCTGCCGCGCAGCCGCGCGGCCGGGAGGTCGCCGGTGAGGGCTCGTGGTACTTCCGAGAGGGGAAGCGTCGTGCCGATGACAGGCCGGATGCTGCCTGCGGTGACGAGTTCCATGAGTTCGCCGAGTCGCCCGGGCTTGCGGTCGAGCGAGTAGTGCGCGGCCTGGATGCGTGCGTCGGCCATGAGTTGGTCGTCGAGACCGAAGGCGGTCGACAGCAGTACACCGCCGTCCTTCACCATGCCGGCCAGGCCGCTGGTGAGTGAGCGGTCGCCGACGAGGTCGAGGACCGCGTCGAGGCCCTCGGGGGCGAGCCGGCGCAGAGCCCGGTCGAGGGGCCGCGCCGCGCGGTCGACGATTCCGGTGGCGCCGAGGCGCGTACCTGGTCGGCGTGCTGGGCGGACGCCGTGGCGAGGGTTCGGATTCCGCGGGCTGCCGCGGCCTGCACGGCGAACGTGCCGACGCCTCCCGTGGCGCCGATGACGAGGAGCGTGCCGCCCTCGGGCACCTGTGTGTGCTCGATCGCGCCGAGCGCGGTCATGCCGGCGGTCGGCAGCGCGGGCCAGCGGGTTGATTGCCGCCGCCTCGATGGCGACCTGTATCCGGCCGGGGCCGGGTTCGGGCCCGGGCAGCTCGCTGAGTTGCGGGGTGTCGCCGAAGCGCTCGATGCTGAGGGCTCGCACGTCTCTCTCCGTTCCGCCGTGGGCCGTTCGTCCCGCGGCGACACCAGCGTGCGGTCAGGGCGAGACGCGGGGGAACGACCGGTCCGGCAGCCATTGGGAACGAAAAGGCAGCAATCCTGATGCCGGGCGATCCGCACCCTTGAGCGCGAGCTCGGCGTACGCCTCCTGGAGTGGTCCACACGCGTGGTGGAGCTGACCGAACCCGGCGCGGTACTGCTGACCCATGCGCGACCCGCCCTGGAGGGGCCTGCTCGAACCCCTCGTCGCCGCGGTGGCCGCCGAGCCCGAGACCGGGCCGGTCGACGTGCGCCTGTGCGGCCGGCGGTGGAACCGTACGTGGCGGCGCTGCCCGCCGGCCATCCGCTTGCCGGAGCCGGCCGGGTACGGCTCGCCGACCTCGCGGTCGCCCCGGCGGACGTCCACGAACGGGTGGAGCGCGACATCGGCGAGCACGGCGTCGAAGGCCTCGCGCAACTGCTCGCGCTCATCGGCCTCGGCCGGACGACGACCGTGCTGCCGCGATCGGTCGCGGCCCGGTAACCGCGAGTCGCGCGGTCGCAGGGCATCGGTGCCGCGTCGGAGCGGACGACCGGACACCTCGCATCCCGCGGTGGCGCCCCACCGACCGAGCCATGACGGCCGCGCGGCGGCCGCTGTCAGAGGTGGAACAGGTCGGCCGCGTTGTCGTGGCACACGGCTCTTAGCCAGTCGTCGCCGAGACCCAGCCGTTCCAAAGACTGGAGTTGGTGGAGGTAGGGGTAGGGGATGTTGGGGAAGTCGGTGCCGAGCAGGATGCGGTCGCCGAGGGCGGCGAGGCGGGGCAGGGCCTTGTGGGGGAAGGGCATGAAGCCCTCGGTGAAGTCGGTGAACGCCATCGTCGTGTCGAGGCGGACCTGGTCGTGGCGTTCGGCGAGGTCGAGGAAGTCCTCGTACTCGGGCATGCCCATGTGGGCGACGATCAGGCGCAGTCGGGGGTGGCGGGCGAGGACGCGGGCGACGGGTTCGGGGCCGGTGTGCTTGCCGGGCGCGGGTCCGGAACCGCAGTGCATGACCACGGGAGTCCCGGTCTCGGCCAGCAGCCCCCATGCCGGTTGGAGGCGTTCGTCGGCCGGGTCGTAACCGCCCACCTGGACGTGGGCCTTGAAGATCCGGGCGCCGGCTTCGATGGCCTCGTGGACGTAGGCGGCGGTGTCGGGTTCGGGGTGGAGGGTGGCGGTGTGCAGGCAGTCGGGGGTACGGCGGGCGAAGTCGGCCGCCCAGTCGTTCAGCCACCGGGCCATGCCGGGCTTGTGCGGATAGAGCATGGACGTGAAGGCCCGCACGCCGAAGTCGCGCAGCAGCGCGGCACGTTCGGCCTCCTCCCGCCGGTAGGTGATGGGCCAGGCCAGACCGCCGATCAGAGGGCCGCTGGTGTCGAAGTAGTCCCAGACCTTGTGCAGGACCCGCTCGGGCATGAAGTGGGTGTGGACGTCGATCAGCCCGGGCAGACCCAGCCCGGTCCAGAAGCCGCGGATCTCGCCGGCCTCGTCTCGCCCGGCCTCGCACGGGGTGGTGCTCATCGGGTACTGCCTCCTACCGGTACGGCCCGCGATCGTTGGTGCTCGTTCCTGATCGATGAAGCCTGCCCGCTTTTCGTTCTCCGTAGCCGCCGCCGGGCGTTCACCAGGACCTCCGGCCGCTCGCGGGGACAGGCGGCCGGAGGTTTTGGTGGGTGCCGTGTCGTTCAGACGGCGAGGCGGCCGCCGTCGGCCACGAAGACCTTGCCGGTGACGAAGCCGGCGCGCTCGCTCGGCACGAACGTGATGACCTCGGCGAGTTCCTCGGGTGTAGCGTTGCGCTTGAGCGGATTGCCCCCGGACCAGGTCGTGAACCGGTCGGCGCCGATGAAGTCGACCACGTTGTCGCTGCTCACGTTGCCGGGGGCCACCGCGTTGACGCGAATGCCGTACTGGCCCCACTCCGCGGCCCAGCCTGGAAGAGGTCTCTGACGCGCACGCCGAGATCGGTCGGCGGCTTTCCGGCCCGCGTGGCCGTGCTGGCCGTGCTGGACGTGCTGGACGTGCTGGACGTGCACCACGGTAGGAGCGGCCTCGCATAGAGGCACCCGCACCCCGAGCGGGGTGACGGTGACCATGGCAGGGCGGGCGTTCCTCGAAGAGGCGAAGATCGCGACGACCGCGTCCCGGCGTGCCGTCACGGCCGTCCGCGCCGCCGACGGGGAGCTGGCGGGCGAGCTCTTCATGGCCGTCCACATGGGCCTGGGAGCACACCAGTTGCCCCACGTGCTGGGGCAACGGCGCGCCCGTCACCCCCAGTTGCAGGTGACCCTCTACGAGGAGCCCGACCCCGCGGAGCTGGAACGGCTGCTCCGTCAGGGAACCCTCGACATGTTCCTCGTGCACCGTCTCCCCGCCGGGTGCGCCTTCGACGTCCACACGCTGGGCGAGGAGGCCTGCGTCGCCGTCCTGCCGAAGGGGCACCCGCTTCTCGCCGGCGGCGGTGCCCTGCGCCTGGAGGACCTGGCCTGCCCGCTCCGGCCGTCCCCGACCGAGCCCGTCCTTGTCGGCGGGCGGCGCGGTCCGGGCCCGGCGGAGGCGGCCATGCTCGACCACCTCGGCCGGCAGAACTGGTGCGGCACGGCACTCCTGGGCCGGTCCGCGACCGACTGAGCGCGCGCCCGGCGCGTACGACCAGCGGCTGTCCGACCAGTGGCTGCTGGGCTTCCAGCAGCCACCCCACGGGGTTGTTGTCCACGCGGTCCGTGGCGGACCGCATGGCACGGCCCAGGCTGAGCTTCTCGGCTCCCTGCCCGGACCACCCCGCGCGTGCCACCGCCGGTAAGGACGTCACAGAAAGCGCGAACTCGGCACCGGACCCGCCGACGACAGGCCCGCCCTGTCGCCCCGCAGCCAGGTGTCGCGGACCGCGGAGACGAAGCCGGTCAGCCCTTCGAGCGGGTCGGCGGGCGTCGCGCCGTCCCCCTCGTCGGGCGCGGCGTCGGCGGCCAGGACGTCCGCGGCGATCTCCTCCTCCGGCCTGCCGTCGGGCGCACCGCGCTCCACCTCGCCGTTCTCTCCGACGCGCATACGCGCCTCCCAGGGCGCCGTCACCGACTGGTGCAGCACGGTGACGCTGTCGGCGGTGACCACCGGCGGGTCGGTCCAGTTGCTCGCGTGCTCGTGCAGGATCTGGCCCGGCGTCCGTTCGAGGAGCCGGCCGAGGATCTCCGGGCCCTGGTCCGCACCGGCCACCTCGTTCAGGTCGTAGGCGACGACGATCGTGTCCTCGCGGTCGGGCGCGAAGGGCTTTGCCGGCAGGTCCAGCAGCCGGGCCGCCGCGAGGCCGAGGATGCGGCTGCCGCGGTCGGGCAGCAGGGACACCGACGTGGGGTGCGCCCCGGCGGCGTCGAGGACCGCCTTCAGCCGCGTCAGTCCGCGCAGGCACTGGTCGTGGCTGTCCTGGAGCCAGGCGAACCGCCCGGTCATCCCCGCGTCGAACCCGTACGGGGACAGGGTGGTGAGCACGGTGCCGCCGATGACGTACTGCCATCCCCGCAGATCACCGGCGTCCAGCGGGCTCACCTCCCCGGCCTTGGCCGCCCGCTCCAGCAGCGCGCGCTGGCGGGCCCGCGCGGGCAGCCACACCGCGTCCTGCGGATCCGGCAGCCGCGCGTCGTGACGGCGGGCCAGGGCGAGGTCCCCGGCCATGACGGCGTTGAAGACCAGCAGATAGCGGTCCGGCCAGTCGGCGAGCCCGCTCTCGTGCGCGGTGAGCACCTCGACGGCCTCGCGGTGCCGGCCCTCGCGCTCGTACGCCGACACCAGTTCCCGCAGGATCCCCGCGGAGTCCGGCGCCTGCCGCAGCGCCGCGCGCAGAGCGGGTATCGCCAGGTAGGGCACGCCGCGCTCGACGCAGGCGTACCCGAAGTCGTAGCGCGCGCGGGTCCGTTCGGGGCGGGCGTTCAGGGCGTCGGCGGCGGTGCGCAAGTCGTCGAAGCCGGCGCTCCCGGCGGCCCGGGCGACCACGAGGGCCAGCTCGTCGAGCGGCAGGTCGTCGGCGCCCTGTCGCAACTGACGCAGGGCACCTGGGATGTCACCCTCGTCGAGGGCCGACCACGCCTTGAGGAGTTCCGGATTCTTCGGACGGCGACTTCTGCGCGAGAACATGCCGAAGATCCTCACCGATGAGGTCCGCCCCCCTCAACTGCATTGTTGGCCCAACCGTGTCGTGCCCGCTCAACCGCAGTGCCGGGAAGGCGTGTGCCGGACGTAGACGGTGACGCGTGCCCCGCTGACGCCGGTCGTCGCCCGCGCCCGGAAGTGACAGCGCAGGGTGTCCGTCTTCGCTTCCTGCCGCGGGCCGGACGGGACGGGCGCGCCCGCCGGGTCGCGGACGACGACGATCCGGTGGAAGCGCAGCATGCGTGCCGCGATGTCCCGGGCGGGGCGCTCGACGCCGGTGAGCGTGTCGGAGGAGACGGGGTCCCGGGCCAGGGCGAGGTCGGTCAGGGAGCGGGTGTCCTCGGGGTAGGCGGCGGTCCAGAGGCGGTGCTTGCCGGAGAGGTAGAGCAGTCCGTCGCCGGGACGGCCCGCCTCGCGGACGGCGGTGGCGAGGGCGGTGACGTCGTTGGTCCGGCTGCGCGGCGTCCGCAGCGACAGACTCGCCGGGACGAGCGCGGCCAGCACGGCACCCGCGGCCAGCACGGCGACCACCGGTATCCACGCACCGCGCGAGGAGCGCCACAGCCGGTGCACCCAGTCCACGCAGGCGCCCAGCAGCAGGGCGATGCCCAGGTTGCTGTAGAGCACGTACCGGTCGACGAAGAGGGGCTTGACCAGGGAGGCGGTCAGCAGCAGACAGCACGGGAGCACGGTCATCGGCACGGCCAGCGCGCGAAGCCGTACCGGCCCCCTCCCGCGCACGGGCGCCAGGGCGCAGACCATGCCCGCGGCCGCCATGGCCAGGAATCCGGGCAGCCGCACCGGCGACTCGATCCACGACACCTGCCCCGACTGCCCCGTGCTGCACAGGGCCAGGGGCAACAGCCCGGCCACCACCCCGGCGGCCGTCGCCGCCCACGCCCGCAGCACCGGTCGCGGCACACGGGAGACGGCCAGTGTGACGCCGTGGGCGACCAGGGCGAGGACCGCGAACTCATGGAGGAGACAGGCCAGGAGCATGACACAGCCGTAGACCGCCCACCGCCACCGGGCACGGTGCGTGACGCCGGCGACGAGCGCGTAGGTGGCCCAGGTGACCAGGGCGCAGACCATGGCGTAGGAGCGGCCCTCCTGCGCGTACTTCTGCACCTGTGGGAGGAGCGGGAACACCAGCCCGGCCAACAGTCCGGTCCGGGCGCCCGCCAGCCGCAGCCCCAGCATCCCGACTCCGGCCGCCGCCACGGCCGTCGCCAGCACCGAGGGCAGTCGCAGGGCCGGCAGCCCCGTGCCGAAGAGGGCGAAGATCTCGTGCATCACGGCGTAGTAGAGGGCATGGACCAGATCGACGTGCTGGACGGTGCGCCATATCTGCGACCAGTCGCGCTGCGCGAGCTGTTGGGTGACGGCCTCGTCCCCCCACATGGTGTTCCGTCTGCGGATGCCCCAGAGCCCCACGGCCAGGGTCAGCAGTGCGGGCGCGAGGGCGACGACGGCCGCGGCCCGGCCCGGTGCCTGCCGGCGGGCGGACGCCGGAGCCGGGAGCGCATCGGCGACGACTCCGGCGGCGGGGGCACGTTGATCGAGGGACATCGGTGGCAGGGCCCTTCCGGTGGCGGCGGAGAAACCCCGCCAGCCTGCCCGGGCCATGGTGACCGGACGCTGATCCAACCTGACCGGCCGATCAGGAAGGCGGCCCGGCGCTGTGCGAGGCTGCACCCCATGCGCATCCTGGTCGTCGAGGACGAAGTGGACCTCGCCCACACCCTGCACACCGGTCTGACCGCCGAGGGCTACAGCGTCGACCTCGCCCATGACGGCCGGCAGGGGCTGTGGATGGCCCGCGCCGGTGAATACGCCGTGGTCGTCCTGGACTTGATGCTGCCCGGGCTCAACGGCTACAAGGTGTGCGCCCAGTTGCGCCGGGAGGGCAACACGACGCCCATCCTGGTGCTGACCGCCAAGGACGGGGACTGGGACCAGGCCGAGGCGTTGGACACGGGGGCCGACGACTACCTGGCCAAGCCCTTCTCCTATCTGGTGCTCGTCGCCCGGCTGCGGGCGCTGGTCAGGCGGGCCGGCACCCTCGCCCCGCCCGTCCTCGCCGTGGGCGATCTCTCGCTGGACGTCGCCGGGCGGGTCTGCCGCCGGGCCGGGACCCGGATAGACCTCACGCCCCGGGAGTTCGCCGTGCTGGAGCTGCTGGCCCGCCGGGCGGGCCAGGCGGTCTCCAAGGCGGATCTGCTGTATCACGCGTGGCCCGACGAGGCCGAGGACCCCAATCTGGTGGAGGCGCGCGTCAGCGCGCTGCGCAAGAAGGTGGACGCCGCGTTCCAGCGGCAGTCCCTGCAGACGGTGCGGGGCACCGGCTACCGGCTGGTGGACGACCGTGAACGCGACTGAGCGGCGGCGCCATTGGCGGAGCCCCGCGAACGAGACGACGCACCCCACCGCGAACGGCACCGCGAACCCCACACGACCGCGCCGCCGCCTGCGGCCGCGTTCGGTACGTGCTCGCGCGGCGCTGGCCGCCGCCTCGGTCACCGCGGTCGCCCTGGCCTGCGTCGGCTGGTGGGTGCACCGCGACGTCCACCAGGAGGGCATGCGGATCGCCGAGGAGAAGGCCGAGACGCAGCTGAGGTCTCTCGCCGACCAGCTCGACCAGGGCGTCGTTCCGCTGAGCAAGGGGGCCGACGCGCCGTACGAGGTCGTCGCCACGGGCCGGCGCGCCGCCCTCTCCTACGGCGGGGGCATGGAGGAGTTCCGTCCCGGCTCCCGCCATGTGCTGCCCTCCCCCACCGACGCGTTGCACTCCGGCGTCCTGGCGACCCGTCCCCTGCGCATACCGGTGCGCCGCGACAGCACCGGAGACCGGCTCGGCATGGCCGGCCACACCTACCTGGTGATGTTCACCGATGTCGGCGCCGGCCGGCTCGGCCGCGCTAAGGCCGCCGCGCTGGGTCTCACCACCGGCGCCCACATCCGGGTGTACGTGGTGGTACTCCCCCGCACCGCCGACACCCTCACCGAGGTCACCAACCCCCTGCTGCTGCGGGCCGGGCTCCTCACGCTCGTGCTGACCGCCGCCATCGTCTACGTCGCCGTCCTCCTCGTGCTGCGGCCGGTCGAGGCCATCCGCCGCCTCACCGCCTCGGTCACCCCCAACGATCCCCGCGAACGCGTCACCGTTCCCGCCACGGGACACGAGATCACCGCCCTGGCCACCACTCTCAACACCACCCTCCAGCGCCTGGACGACGCCGCCGCCCGGCAGCGCCGCTTCGTGGCGGACGCCGCCCACGAACTGCGCAGTCCCCTGACCACGCTGCTGGCCAGTCTGGAGGTCGCGCTCGCCTACCCGGAACGCACCGACTGGCCCGCCGCGGCCACCACCGCCGCCCGGCAGACCCGCCGTCTCCAGGCCCTCGCCGAGGATCTGCTGCTCCTCGCCCGCCTGGACACCCGCGCCCCCGTGGCCGCCCCCGAGACCGTCGACCTGACGGCCCTCGCCTCCCGGCTGACCGAGCAGTACCCGCTCGACGGCAGGCCGTTGACCCTGGCGTGCGACAGCGACGCCCCCGCGTACGTCCGGGGAGACCCGGACGCGTATGAACGGCTGTTGCGCAACCTCCTGGACAACGCCGCCCGTCATGCCGCCCACCGCATTCAGGTCACCCTCCGGAACCAGGACGACCGGGTCGTGCTGACCGTGCACGACGACGGTCCCGGTGTGCCCCCGGAGGACGCCGAGCGGATCTTCGAACGGTTCGTCCGGCTCGACGACGCCCGCTCCCGCGACCAGGGCGGCACCGGTCTGGGCCTCGCCATCGCCCGCGACCTCGCCCACCGTCACGGCGGCACCCTCACCCTCACGCCCCGGACGCTGGGGGCGTGCTTCGAGCTACGCCTGCCCCGCGCCCCCGCCAAGGCGTGACGTGCCGGCGAGCGCGGTGGCGGTGTCGACGATGGTCTGTTCGGTGGGGCGGGGCTGCCGGCCGAGCGCGCGTGCCTTGCCGCTGTCGACGAGCCGCTCGCGGCCGAGTTCGGAACGCACCATCGCCAGCTGGGGGTCGACCGCGACTTCCTGTGGTAGGTGCCCGAAGCGAGGTAGCGCTGCCCCGCGGCGGGGCTCGTCATGGCGAACAGGTGCAGTGCGGCGACGTCACGGACGTCGACGACGTTCCAGCCGATGCGCGGGAGGGCGGGCATCTCGCGGGCGAGCAGACGGCGGACGATCACGGCCGTTCCCGTCCTGCTCGGCGACGTGGACCTCCTCGAAGGCCCGGTCCCAGCCCTCGTCGACGTGGGACACTCCGCGGGCGCCGTCGTGGCCCCAGGTCCTCGGGGAGTACGGGGTGCCGGCCTCCGTCACCGGCACGCTGTGGGCGCTCGCGCCGGGGACCGCCGACGATGCGAGAGGTGGCGGCCCGGTTCCGCTGCGATCCCCCGACCGTCAGCCTCGCCGCCGACAAGCTCCAGAGCGTGGGGCTCATCGCCCGCCGGCCCCACCCCTCCGACGGCCGCGAACGCACCCTGGTCCTGACGACCGCGGGCACGAACTGTGGGAGGCGCTCAGGGCACGGCTGCACGCCTCCGGCCTCTTCACCGGCCTCGACGCGGAGGAGCAGCGCACCCTGCCGGCGCTGCTCACCAGGATGCGGCCGCCGCGGTAGGGCGACTCCCCCGCCGGCCGTCCCCTCTTTCGGGAACCCCTTCCTCCGCAAGGGCGTTGACACGAGTTGCGGGCAGGGGCGAGGGGAGTGGCACTGTGACACAAGTGAACACGCGAGATCCTCAACGACTACTACTCGTCGAGGACGACCGGGAGCTGGTCGACATGCTCTCGGGGATACTGCGTGACGAGGGGTACGCGGTCGATGTCGCGACCGACGGTCAGCGGGGCCTGCACCTCGGCCTGTCCCGGCAGTACGACGTGCTCGTCGTCGACCGGCGCCTCCCGGCGCTCGACGGCCTGGATCTGCTGGGCCGATTACGGTCCCGCGCCGTCCGTACGCCGGTACTGCTGCTGACCGCGATGGGTACCGTGCACGACCGGGTCGACGGGCTGGACGCCGGCGCCGACGACTATCTGGTCAAACCGTTCGACCTCGACGAACTGAGCGCCCGGCTGCGGGCGCTGTGCCGAAGAGGGCTCGACGCCGCCGACGTGCTCCGGATCGGCTCGGGCTGCCTGTTCGTCGGCCGCCGTGAGGTCGAGCTGGCCAGCGGCGAGCAGATCGCCCTGGCCGCGCGGGAGTTCGCCCTGCTGTGGGTGCTCGCCTCGCGCCCCGACGCCGTGTACTCGCGGGCACAGCTGCGCCGGCTGGTGTTCCAGGAGGCGCCGGCCTCGTCCATCGTCGACACCTATGTGTACTACCTGCGGCGCAAGCTGGGGCGGCAGGTCGTGTGCACGGTCCGCGGGCTCGGTTACCGCCTGGGGGCGCTGTGAGGACGTCGTCCGGCGAGTGGGCGGCGGTGCGCCGGGCGCGGCTGCGGATCGCCGTGATCACCGGGGCGATCATCACGCTGCTGGTCACGGTCGTCGGCGTCGTCGCGCACACGGTGATGGTGCACGCGCAGGACGGCCAGGTGTGGCGCGAGGTGCGCTACAGCGCCGAGTACGGCGATCTGACCAGTCCCCCGGTGTGCACCTGGCTGTACGCGTCCGGGGTGACGCCCCTGGCCAACGCCCCGCGCGGCTTCCCGTTGCGCGCCGACGTGGACCGGGTGGACGCCACGCACCGGGCCGTGGAGCGCACGGTGCGGCGCGACGGCACGGTCTACGTGGTGCGGACACAGATCCGCACGGACGGCACCGTGGTGCAGGCGGTGTTCGACACCCGTTTCCAGCTGGCCGACCGCGACCACCTGTGGTTCGCGCTGGCCGTCGCCGAACTGGTGGGGCTGCTCGCCGCGGCCGTCACCGGGGTGGTGCTGGGGCGGCGGGCCGTGGCCCCGCTGGTGGAGGCGCTGACCCGGCAGGAGCGGTTCGTGACGGACGCCAGTCACGAGTTGCGCACGCCGATCACCCAGGTGTACACGCGGGCGCAGGTACTGGCCCGGCAGGCGGCCGCCCAGGAGATGCCGGACCCGCACCGCGACGGGCTGGCCCGACTGGCCGCGTCGGCCGGCCGGCTGGGCGAGGTGCTGGACGATCTGCTGCTGTCGGCGAGCCTCGCGGCGGACCCGGCGCGGCCCTCGGAGCGCCGGCCGGTCGATCTGGTCGCGCTGGCCCGGTCGGTGGTGGCCGAGGAGGCGGACCGGATACGGGCCCGCCGCCTCACCGTCGTCGTGGACGGACCGCCGCGGCCCCTCGTCGTCGACGGCATCGAGTCCGCGCTGCGCCGCGCCGTCGGCGAGGTGCTGTCCAACGCGATCAGCCACACCCCGGCCGGGGGCCGGATCGAGGTGGTCCTGTCGCACTCGGCCGGCATGGTGCAGTTGGCCGTCACGGACACCGGGCCCGGCTTCGACCCGGCCGCCGTCGACCAGTTGTTCCAGCGGTTCCACCGGGGCAGCGGCGACGGCGGCCGGTACGGGCTGGGTCTTGCGCTGCTGCGTGAGGTCGTCACGCGGCACGGCGGCACGGTCGCCGCCGCGGGCCGTCCGGGGCGCGGCGCCCGGCTCACCATCCGGCTGCCGGAGCACGTGCCCGCCGCACCCGTGCCGGCGCGTGCGGTCGCGGCACGTCCGCTCACGGCGCGTCCGCTCGCGGCGGCTCACGCGTGGCGAGCAGTCGGGCCGCGGCGCGGACGTCCGCGTCCAGCGGACGGTCCGGCTCCACCGGGGGGATCGTCTCGATGAGGGCGTCGAGGAGGTCCGCGCACCGGGGCGCGGTGGGCCGCCGGGCGCCGACGTGGACCGCCTGGCGCAGCCCGAGTGCGAGCGATCCGCACAGCAGGCCGAGGAGTTCGGCCATGTCGTAGGAGCGCAGGGCGGCCTGGGTGCCGAACGGGACGACGTCCTGGTTGTGCAGGTTCGTCGGCAGGCTCTGCATGCTCGCCGGTGTCGCGTTGCGGCGGATCTCCGCCACGAACGCGGTGCCGGCGAGCTGCACGCCCTGGAGTCCGTGCTGCTGCCCCGGCGCGGTGGCGAGCATCGGCGGCAGTCCGCCGTTGCGTGCCGGGTCCGTCAGCAGGTCGAGCTGGCGTTCGGCGAGGTTGCCGAGCTGGGCGGTGACGGAGGCGAGGAGGTCGGCGGCGAACGCGGCGGGCTGTCCGAAGAAGTTCCCGCCGTGCACCACCTTCCCCTTCCGGGCCCCCCGTGCGTCGCCGTCGCCGCCCTCGGGGAAGAACAGCGGGTTGTCGCTGATGCCGCCGAGGTCCGCGGCGACCACGCCGTCGACGTACCGCAGCGCGTCCTCGGCGGCGCCGAGCAGCTGCGGGGCGCACCGGATGCTGTAGGGCTCCTGCAGCGGCCGGGTGCCGGAGGGGGTGAGGCCGGTGAGCGTCTCTCTCATGCGTGCGCCGACGTCGCGCGCGCCGGGGTGGCCGTAGGCGCGCAGCAGGTCCGCGTCGAGGAAGCCGGGGTCGCAGCCGAGGAGGTCGGCCAGCAGACAGGTGAGGGCCGCCAGTGAGCGGTGTGCCGAGCGGACGGCGTCGCGGGCCAGGGCGGTGGCCGCGGTGGTGACGGAGGTGCCGTTGACGAGGGCGAGCGCGTCGCGGCCGTCGAGGGTGAGCGGGCGCAGTCCGGCGGCGGCGAGCGCCTCGCCGGCCGGCCTGCGGCGGCCGTCGAGGTAGGCGTGTCCCCGGCCGCGCAGTGCCTGGGTGGCGTAGGCGAGCGGGATGAGGTCGCCGCTCGCCCCGACGGAGCCGTAGCGCGGGACGGCGGGCGAGAACGTCGTGGCGAACATCGCGGCGAGCCGGTCGACGACCTCGGCACAGACGCCGGAGTAGCCCTGGGCGAGGGACCAGGTGCGCAGCAGCAGGGCGGCGCGGCAGATCTCGTGCGGCAGGTCCGGGCCCTGGCCCGCGCCGAGGTGGGCCAGGGTGTTGTCGCACTGGTCGGCCTCGTCGGAGCGGCCGGCGTACCCCACGAGGGCGCCGAAGCCGGTGGTGGCGCCGTAGATGCGAGGCGTTTCCCCGTCGCCGTGCCGCAGGTCGTGGAAGAAGCGGCGGCCGCGGTCCAGGCGTGCCCGGGCCTCGTCGTCCACGGTGACGGTGAGCGGGGCCGCCGCGCGGCGCAGGACGGCGGAGTCCGGGGGGCCGGTGAGGAGGACGGTGTCCGTGGTGGTGAGCACGTGACGAAACGTAGGCGGGGAATCTCAGAGCGCTCTGAAAACCGCCGGCTAGCTTCCGGAACATGACCCATGACCAGCTGACGCATCATGGCCGTCCGGCGACACCCGACCACCTGACGACCCATGACTATCTGATCATCGGCGCGGGCCCCGCCGGGCTGCAGCTCGCCGCCCTCCTGGAGCGGGACGGCGCGGACTACGTCGTCCTGGAGCGTGGCAGTGGTCCGGGTACGTTCTTCACGCGGTTCCCCCGCCACCGCTATCTGATCTCGAACAACAAGGTGCACACGGGGTACGACGACCCGGAGCTGCGGCTGCGGATGGACTGGAACTCCCTGCTCAGCGACGACCCCGAGCTGGTCTTCACCCGGTACAGCCCCCGCTACTTCCCGCCGGCCGACGACCTGGTGCGCTATCTGACGGACTTCGCCTCCCGCACCGGGGTCCGCGTGCGGTACGACACCGCCGTCGCACACGTCACCCGCGACGCCGGGGGCTTCACCGTCACCGACCACACCGGCACGGCCCGGCGGGCCCGGCACCTGGTGGTCGCCACCGGGATGCCCGTGCCGAACCTGCCGTCGGTGCCGGGCGTCGAACTGGCCGAACGCTACGACACGATCGACACCGACCCGCAGTCCTTCACCGATCAGCGGGTGCTCATCATCGGCCGCGGCAACTCCGCCTTCGAGACGGCCGAGAACCTGATGGAGACCGCGGCGGTCATCCACGTCGTCGGCTCGGGCTCGTTGAAGATGGCCTGGCGGACGCATTACGTGGGTCATCTGCGCGCGGTCTACAACAACTTCCTGGACAGCTACCAGCTCAAGTCGCAGAACGCCCTTCTGGACGGCCGGGTGCTCGCCATCGAACGGGGGCCGGACGGTTTCCGCGTCCAGGTCTCCTTCGAACGGGTCGACGAGGTCGTCAAGGAGATCCGCTACGACCGGGTGATCGTCGCGACCGGGTTCCGGTTCGACGGTTCGATCTTCGACGACACCTGCACGCCGGACCTGATCGTCGACGACCGCTTCCCGGCGCTGACGCCGCTCGGCGAGTCGGTCAACGTGCCCGGGCTGTACTTCGCGGGGACGCTGATGCAGGGCCGCGACTTCCGCAAGGCCACGACCGGCTTCATCCACGGCTTCCGCTACACGGTGCGGGCCCTGCACCGCGGGCTGCGGCAGCGTCACGACGGGGTGCCCTGGCCGACGACGGTGCTCGGGGACGACACCGAGCGGGCCGTCGACGCGGTGATCACCCGCGTCAACCGGTCCTCCGCGCTGTGGCAGCAGTTCGCCGTCCTCGGCGACCTGCTGCTGCTCGCCCCGGACGGCCGCCTGCGCTACGCCGAGGAGGTGCCCGTCGCCCATGTGCCGGGCGCCGTGCGCGCCGGGGACTTCGGCGAGGTGGCCGCCCACGCGGTGATCACCCTGGAGTACGGCGAGGACCACGATCTGGTGGACCCCTTCGACGTCTCCGCGGGCCGCAAGTCCCAGCAGGACGTGTCGGGTCTGGACGGCCGCTATCTGCATCCGGTCGTGCGCTGGTACCGGGACGGCGAGTTCGTCGCCGAGCACCATCTCACCGAGAACCTGGAGAACGAGTGGGACAGCGAGGAGGTCCACCGCGCCCCGCTGCGCGCCTTCCTCGCCGCGCACCGCAGCCCGGTCACCCCGGTGGCGCCGTGACCCTCCGCGAACTGCACGACAGCGCGCGCAAGACGCTGGATCCGGTCGTCTACGACTACGTGGCGGGCGGCGCCGACGAGGAGCGCGTGCTCGCCGACAACGAGCGGGCGTTCGACCGGTACGCGCTGCTGCCGAGGGTGCTGCGCGGCGGCGGCGCGCGGGACACCGCCGTCGACCTGCCCGGCGCACCGCGGACGGCACCGGTCTTCGTCGCACCCACCGCCTTCCACCGGCTGGTGCACCCGGGCGGCGAGCGGGCCACCGCCCGGGCCGCCGCGGCCGAGGGCGCCGTCCTAGTGACGGGGACGGCCGCGACCACCGCCGTCGCCGACGTCGCCGCCGCGGCGCGCGAGGCGGCCCCGGACGCGGCCGTGTGGTTCCAGCTGTATCCGCACCCGCGCGCGGAGGTCACCGCCGCGCTCGTCCGGCGCGCCGAGGACGCGGGCTGCACGGCGCTGGTGGTCACCGTCGACTCGCCGGTGTTCGGCCGGCACGCCAGGGACCTGCGCAACGGGTTCACCGATCTGCCGCCCGGCTACGCCGCGGAGAACATGCGCGACCTGCCCGGCGCCCCGCCGGGCGGTCTCACCGACATCCCCATGTCCTCGGAGCCGCGCTGGCAGGACCTGGCGGAGACGGTGCGCGGCACCTCACTGCCCGTACTGGTCAAGGGAGTCCTGCATCCGGACGACGCCCTGCTCGCCGTCGAGCACGGCGCGGCCGGGGTGCTCGTGTCCAACCACGGGGGCCGCCAGTGCGACGCCGTCCCGGCGGCCCTGGACTGCCTGCCCGCGATCGCCGGCGCGGTCGCGGGCCGGGTGCCCGTCCTGCTCGACGGAGGGGTGCGCCGGGGCAGCGACGTCGCGGTGGCGCTCGCCCTGGGCGCGAGCGCCGTCGGCGTCGGACGTCCCGTGGTGTGGGGACTGGCCGCCGAGGGGGAGGCGGGGGTGCGGCGGGTCCTCGCGACGCTGCGGGACGAGTACGACCACACGCTCGCCCTGTGCGGCGGGCGCCGGAACACCGATCTGACGGCCGGCATGGCCGTACGGAAGGGCGGGGCGTGGTGAGCGGCCGGACGGAGACGTGGTGGCTGCCGCGCACGGTGGTAGACCTGCGCGTCCGCATCTTCGAGAAGGTCAACGGCGACCGCGCGGTGACCCTGCCCAACGCCACCCACGGCCCGGAGGTGTTCGAGCGGGTCTACGCCCACCCGGCCGCGAGCGGGCGCAGCGAGGGGGCGGGCCTCTCCGACCTGTTCTGGTACTGGCTGGCGCCGGGCCCCGAGGTGCACCAGGAGCACCTGGAGCCCGGCGAGCGCTACGAGGACGTCGCCGCGACCACCCGGCGCATCGTCGCCGGAAGCGCGGCCGACCTCACGGCGGCCGCCGCCCGGGCCGTCGCCGGGGTCCTGGACACCCTGCCGGACTCACGTGTCAGCCTCGTCAGGCTGCGGGACCTGGTGATGCCCGCCTGGGCGGCGTTCGCCTACGAGCTGGTCTTCCAGGAGCCGTGCCCGCCGCGCGCCCGCGAGCTGATCGTCGCGCACGCCGACGACGTGATCACCGCCCTGAAGTGCACCGGACTGCGCCACCCGCGCCGCCGGGCCCGGCTGACGGCGTATCTGCGCGAGCGGGTCGCGGCCGGCGACGTGCCGCACCGCCTCCCGGCCTCCCTGTCGCTCCCCGAGCAGGTGCACTACCTCCAGGGGACCTTCTTCAACACGGCCGTCGTACAGCTCTCCGAGGCCACCGCGCACGTCCTGCTCGCCCTCGCCCACCACCCGCACGTGCAGGAACGCGTCGCGGCGGATCCGGCGGACGACCGGTACCTGACGCAGGTGCTCGACGAGACGATGCGGCGCTACCCGCTGTTCGGCATCGCCCACCGCATCACCACCGGCGAGATCCCCCTCGACGACGACACGGTGCTGCCGGCCGGCTCCGTGGTGTGCTTCAGCTACCCCGACTACCACGCCACCGGCTACGAACGGCCCGACGAGTTCGACCCCGACCGCTGGGCCCGGCCGGCCGCCAAGGACGCGCACCACATCCCGTACGGCGTGGCGAGGAACCGCCCCTGCCCGGCCTGGCGGCTCTCGCCGCTCGTGCTGCGCGCGGCGGTCCGCGAGGTGCTCGGCCGGTTCCGGCTGGACTCGACGGCCTCGCACACCCGCTCCATCCCGCACCGGGCGCCCTGCCTGCTGATCCCGCGCGGCCTGCCCGTCCGGCGCCGCGGGCTGGACGCCCTGCGGTACTTCGTGCGGCTGCGGGACGGGGTGGAGGACGTCACCCGGGGCGTACGCCAGCTGGTGCTCGGCACGGTCATGGTGCTGCACGCCCGCCGACTGCGCCCGGCGGCACGGTACTTCGACGAACGGCGGGCCGGCGGCTGCCCGGTCCCCCCTCCGGAAAGAGGTAACGCATGACTCCCACGGAGTTCGCTCCGGCGGTGGGCGGGGTGGGGAATTGACCCTGCCCGTCCAGCCGGTTTCGCTGATACCCAGGCCGCTGCTGTTCTGGACCGGTGTCGCCCTCACCTGCGCGGGCGTCGGCCAGCACGTGTGGATGTTCGTCGACTCCGCGTCCATGGACTTCCACATGGCCATGATGGGGATGTCATGGGTGATGTGGCTCGGCATGGCCGCCATCGTCGTGGGCGTCGTCATCTCCGGGTACTCCGTCGTGCAGCCGCCCGGCACGGGCCCCGCGGCCGCCCCCGCCCCGCCCCCGGCGGAGGTGAGCCGGGCGAGCAGCCACCGCCTCATCGGCGTGCTGAGCTTCGCCCTGATGGTGGACCAGATGAAACCGGCCACCCTCGCCTTCATCCAGCCCGGCATGCGCACCGAGTTCGGCCTCGGCGCCGCCGAGATCGCCTGGCTGCCCACCGTGGCGTTGAGCGGCACGGTACTGGGCTCGCTCGCCGGGGGCCGCGCCGCGGACCGCGTCGGCCGCAGGGCCACCATCCTCGTCGCGTCCCTGCTGTTCCTCGGTACCACGGTGTGCGGCGCCATGCCGACCTTCGCCGGGGTCCTGGTCATGTGCGCGCTGATGGGGATGGCGGCGGGCGGCATGCTGCCCGTCGTCTACGCCCTGATGACCGAGAGCCTGCCGCCCGGCCGGCGCGCCGCCATCATGGTGCTCCAGGCCGGACTCACCACCACCGGCGGCTACATGGCGGCCGCCGGCCTTGCCGCGGTGCTCATCCCGCTCACCGGGTGGCGCATCGCGTGGTTCGCCCAGCTCCCGCTGGTGCTGATCCTGATCGGGCTGAACCGCTGGATACCGGAGTCGGCCGCCTTCACCGCCCAGCGTGCACGCACCCGGCGGGTGCCCGCCTCGACCCTGTTCAAGCGCTCTCACCGGGTGAAGACACTGGTCGTCAGCGGCTACGCGCTCGCCTGGGGCCTCGTCTACTGGGGGTTCATCACCTTCCTGCCCAGCCAGTTGGAGGCCTCGCACACGCACGGCATGTCCGCCGCCACGCTGCTCTTCCTGTCCTCGCTGCTGTCGATTCCCACGTGCGTGGTGGCCGCGTGGCTCTACATGCGCTGGTCGGCGCGGGGCACCATGGTCGCCTACGCGGCGCTCACCGTCGTGGCCCTGCTCGCGCTGGCCGCCGTCGGGATGGACGGCGGCCGGACCGTGCTGCTGACCGCCGTGATGCTGCTGTTCGCCGGGACGGCCGGGGTCATCGCGCTCATCGGCCCCTACACGGCCGAGGTCTACCCGCTGGCCATCCGGGGCACCGCCGGCGGCTGGGCCGCGGCGGTCGGGAAGTCCGGCGGGGCCTTCGGTCCCCCGCTCGTCGCGCTGATCCTCTCCGCCCCGGGCGGCATGCGCACCGCCGCGGTGCTCGTCGCGCTCCCCACGGCCCTGGCCGGAATCGCCGTGGCCCTGCGCGGGAGCGACCCGCGCGCCGCGGGCCCGGGGCCCGAGGACGTCACGGTCCGGCTGGACGACGAACTCGACGAGCTGGTGCGGGACGAGGCGGTCGCGGCCGAGAAGAACGCGGCGGCACCGGGCGGGCCGGCGGCGCCCGCACCGCCCGCACCGGGAACGGGGGACGCTCCGGGAGGCGGCCCGGCCCACTGACGGCTGTGGGGGGAGTCCCGTCGGGCGCCCTTCGGGCGGACGACGGGACTCCCCCCACAGGCCCTAACTCCCGGCCACCAGACGCCGCTTGTCCGGCTTCCCGGCGGCCGTGAGCGGGACCTCGCCGATGACGGTGAGCCGCGTCGGCGCGCAGGCCTCCCCCAGGTCCGCCGTCACCAGCGCGCGCAGTTCGCCGAGGTCCGGGACGTGACCGTGCGCGGGGACGACGAAGGCGTGGACGGCCTCGCCCGTGGCGTCGTCGGGCACGGCGACGACGTATGCCTCCGCCACCGAGGGATGACCGGCGAGCAGCCGCTCGACGGGCCCGGCGTAGTACACGTTGGCGTTGACGATGATCACGTCCCGGATCCGCCCCGTGAGCCACAGCCGGCCCGACGCGTCGAACCGGCCGAGGTCGCGGGTGCGTACCCACCCGTCGGTGAACACCTCGGCGGTGAGGGCGGGTTCCTTCCAGTAGCCGGAGCTCTGCGACGGGGTGCGGACGAACAGTTCGCCGTCGGTGCCGGGCGGGACCGGGCGGCCGGCGGGGTCGCGGACCTCCACGTCGACGGGCGGCACCCCGAGGGAGCCGGCCGGCTCCTCCGGGGTGGCCATGGAGATCATGCCGGTCTCGGTCTGCCCGTAGCCGTGGAAGACGACCGGCCCGAGCACCTCGGCGGCCTCCCGCAGCCGCCCCGGTTCCAGCGGCGATCCGGACACCATCAGCGCCCGCAGTCCGCCGAGGTCCACCGGCGACGCGCGCTGGTGGGCCACGAGCGCGGTCAGCCGGGCGACCGTGATGACGCTGGCGGTCGCCCGGTGCCGCACCAGGGCGCCGGGGAGGTCCGGCGGGTCGGCGGTGACGAGGGTGCCGCCGGCGGCGAGGGCCAGCAGCCCGTACTCCATCATCACCTGGCTGGCCAGGGTGCCGAAGACCAGGAACCGGCCCAGGCGGCCGGCGAGTGCGCGCACGGCGGGCGGCCAGGCGTCCGGCCGGTGCGCCCAGCCCGCGGTCATCGACGCGTAGGTCTGGGCGCACGCCTTGGGTACGCCGGTGCTGCCGCTGGTGTGCAGCAGCCGGGCGACGTCCCCGGGCCGGGCCGAGATCCGCGGCCGGACGCCGTCGTCCGGGGCCGACAGCAGGTCGTCGAGCGCGAGGACGAGCCCAACCCCCGGGATGTCACCGGGCCGGTCGGTGACCCGCACGTCGACGTCCCGCAGCAGGTGCTCCCGCTGCCGCTCCGTCAGTCCGGGCCGTACGCCGACGACACGTGCCCCGACGACATGGGCGGCGAGGATCGCGGCGAACGCCCCCGGGCCGACGCCCAGCAGCATGGCGACGCCGTCGCCGGGCCCCACGCCGTGTTCCCGCAGACCGTGCGCCGCGCGTCGCACCATGCCGAGGAGCCGGGCCCCCGAGACCTCCCGACCGGCGTGTTCGAACACCGTCCGGTCGCCCGCCGCGTCCAGGAGGTCGAGTACGGGGCCGGGGAACTGCTCAGCCACGGCTCTTCCTCACGAAGGCGATGAGCGGCGTCCGGTGGATCGTCGGCAGGTTCCACTCGTTCTCCAGGTTCTCCGCCATGTGGTGCGTCCCGGCGAGCACGCCGTCCCGGTAGTGGCGGACGACGGGGTGGAGGTACGTGGACTCGCCGGCGTGGTCGACGTCGTTCTCCAGGACGCGCGGGACGTTCACGTCGAACGGGTCGGCCTCGTCGTGTTCGCCGTACTCCAGGTCGACGACGAACCGGTGCGGGGCGGGCCCGAGGCCGCCGTCGGCCACGTAGTCGAGCGGTACCTCTTCCTGGTACACGGCCCGGTTGCCGTCCACGCCGACCACGTCGCCGAGGAACGCGAACTGCTGCCACAGACCGGACGAGCGGTTGACGCGGCCGATGACGGCGTCGGCGATCGCCTCCGGTGTCGCCTCGAGCGTCCGGGCCGGCCAGGGCGTGTCGAGGTGGCGGGCGCTCAGGATGCGGTGCAGGGCGCGCGTGGCGTAGCGGAAGCCGTGGATGAAGCCGTTGGTGGACTTCTTGAAGTCCCGCTGCTGCATCAGGGTGCCGGCGAAGTACAGGTCCGGCACGTTGACCGACTCGAAGGACGACGTCTGCTCGGGGAACCGGTCCTTGATGACGAGGGCGGGGCGGCAGGACTCGTCGAAGACGGAGGCGTCGAAGCGGAAGCCGGTGCACGCGATGATCCGGTCGTAGCGCAGCTCACGCAGGGGTTCCGTGGTCCGTGTGTAGCGCAGCAGCACCCGGAAGCCGCCGCCGTCGGCCTTCTCGATGCTCTCCACGGTGCCGTCGAGGACCGCGTTCTGCGACTTGAGCTGGTAGGTGTCCAGGAAGTTGTTGTTCACCGCGCGCAGATGCCCGAGGTAGTGCGTCTTCCACGAGAGCTTGACCGAGTGGGGTCCGGCGACGTGGATGACCGCGGCCTTCTCGATGAGACTGTCGGCGGTCTCGAACGCCGAGTTCCCCTTGCCGATGACGAGCACCCGCTGGTTGGTGAACGACACCGGGTCGGTGTCGAAGGTGTCGTACCGTTCGGCGAGTTCGAACCCCGGGACGGGCGGCTCGTAGAGCCGGGAGACACCGGTCGCCATGACCAGCCGCCTGGACTGCCAGGTACGCCCGTCGCCGTCGCGGACGGTGAAGACACCGTCCGCGCGGGAGACCCACACGACCTCCGTCCCGTACTCGACGCGTATGCCGGTGCGTTCCGCGAAGTCTTTGAGATAGCGCACGAAGTCGTCCGCGGGCGGGAAGTAGCGCTCGCTGTACCGGGTGAAGAGCAGGTCCGGGTCGTCACTGAGCAGCGAGTTCCAGTCCATGCGCAGGTTGAGTTCCGGGTCGGTGAAACCCGTGTTGACCTTGTTGTTCGAGATCAGCTGCCGATGGCGGGGATACCGGGTGAAGGACGTCCCCGGCGCACCTCCCCGCTCCAGGACGACGTAGTCGCGCCCGTCGCGCTCCAGCAGAGCGGCAAGTTGAAGTCCGGCCGGTCCGGCCCCGACGATGAGGTAGTCGCGCACCATGGGCCGGACGCTAGTGACGCGAATTCAGAGGGCTTTGAGATTCGGACGGCTGTTCAGACGGCTGCGGAGTTCGACGGGACTGGCCGCGATGTGGGCCCGGGTGTGACCGCCTGGGGGATGGCGTGGACCTCGCGCAGCCGGTTCCGTCTGCGGTCGACGTGCGCGCGGTCGGTGAACTGGTGCCAGTAGGAGTGGTACTGGACGACGCCGACGGCGGAGCGGTGCGGGAAGGCGGTGGCGTGCGCGGGGCGGTCGGCGACCGCGCCGCCGAGGGCGCAGGTCGGCCAGGTGGAAGCGCTCGCCGGTGGTGACCGCGTGCGGGTAGCCGGTGGCCTGGGCGTACAGGACCCAACGGCCAGAAGGTGGACCGTGGTGTAGGTGGGCAGCCCCTGGGCGGGCATCGGGGCGGGAGTGTCCTCGCCGGTGAGGCGCAGGCCGCCCAGGAGGTGCAGCACCGCGTGCGGCATGCTCCGCTTGAGCCGGCCACGGCCGCCGACGCCGGTGCCTTCCGCTTCGCTGCCGGCGGTCTCGACGCCGACCGTCCCGAGACCGGCCGTTTTGAGGCCGGCCGTCCCCGTGCCCGGCCCGCCGGTCACGGTGCGGGCCGCGGTGGCCGCGTCCGCCAGCAGCGTGTGGGGGCGCAGGCAGCAGTCGATCAGCAGGCCGTCGAGCGGGTCGGCGCCCTCGCGCCTGCCGTCCAGCCAGGCGGTCAGCTCGCGCTGCTCCTCGGGGTGCCTGCCGCGCACCCGGAGCAGGGCCGGCAGCAGTGCCGTCTCCAGCACCAGGCCGGCGCGGTAGCGTCCGCTCTCGTGCTGCCAGGCGACCGCGCCGTACAGGAAGGTGCGGACCCGGTCGATCCGCGCACGGACGTCCTCCGCGTGCGCGTGACGGGCCGTCAGCCGTCCGGCGGCCCTCTCGAAGTCGTCCAGCCGCTCCGCGGTCATCTCCCGGACGAGCGCCGCCGCCTCTCCGCGGCCGAGGGTGCGCTCCCGGGCCAGCACGTCGACCAGCGTCGCCTCGCCCGCCGCCGGCCGCGGCCCGGCGTCCCTCAGGTCGTTCGTCCAGGCCACGACGTCCGCGCACACCTCGTGCAGGACGTCCGCCGGGGGCCACGCGCCGCGCAGCCGTTCGGCCACCAGCAGCAGCGGAGCGACGGTGAGGTTGCCCGCGCAGGTGGACGCACTCCTCCGTCGACGGCTCGTGGCCCGTCTCCCGCCACCGCGCCTGCTGGACGGTCGCCTCCGCGAAGGACGCGTAGACCGCCGCGAGCGCTTGCGCCACGCCGGATCGGTGCCGACGCAGTTCCGTTCCCACAGGTCCGCCAGCGCGGCGACGACCGGTGTGCCGCTCGCCTCTCCTCCGCTCGCGCCCGCGCCCGTGCCGGTGCCGGTGCCGGTGCCGGTGACGATTGCGACGCGGAGGGCACGGTCAGCCCGGCCATTCGTCCGTGTCCCGTACGGGCCAGCCGCCGCACCCGACAGGTAATGTGCCGCCGCGCCGCATCTCGCGCCCGCTGGAGCGAGCCACGGAACGACGTGCGCCGGGCGCCGCCCCCCTCCTTCCACTCACGGTGTCCGGGGGCCGCATGAGTGGGGCGAGTCGGGTTACCTGAGGGGCAGGCCGGAACGGCGGCGTTCCCCGAGGGGGCCGGGCCGGCTCAGGTTCCCCCGGTTCGGACAACGAGCCGGGGGAACCGCGAGGTCGCCGGTCCGCCGGTCCGCGGGCCTGCGATGCCTCTAAAGGGCGCCCTGCTCGCTGACGCGCCGGGCGACCTCGCGGAGTTTGACGTTGTTCTCCTGCGAGTAGCGGCGCAGTACGTCGAAGGCCTGCTCCTCGGTGAGGCGGCGGCTGCCCATCAGGACCCCCATGGCCTCACCGATGAGGTGGCGGGTGCTGATGGCCTGCTCCATCTGGGCGTGGGTGCGGGCGTTGGAGAAGGCGACCGCGGCGTGCGAGGCCAGCAGCCAGCCGGCCGTCTCCGCGTCCTCGGTGAACGCGCCGGGCCTGCGCGAGTACAGGTCGAGGGCCCCGAGCTCCTCGTCGTCCGTGTAGAGCAGGAAACCCATCATGCTGCCCACGCCCAGTTCATGGGCCCGGGGTGCGTAGGAGGGCCAGCGGGGCTGCTCCTTGGTGAAGTCCTGGATGCGGTACACCCGCTCCCCCGTTTTCGTGCGGGCGGCGTCGAAACAGGGCCCCTGGCCCAGCCGCTCCTGCAACCGGTCGCTGTCGACGACCAGTTGTCCCGTCGGGGCGAGCGAGTCCACCTTCTTTCCGCGCAGGCGGAGGATCCCCGCCTCGTCGCACTCCTCCACCAGTTCGGTGGCCGCCCCGGTGATCCGCGCGAGCGTGTCCTCCACGGACTTCTGCGCCAGCAGATCCCGCGCCAACGACGCCATCCGCTGTGCGAATACCCGCCAGTCCATGCCGGCCTCCACCTCCGCGCGCCCGGGAACGAGATCCTCCACCCAGCGTCGCACACACGGACCGTGCGACACCGTCACGGCGGGGAAGCGGCCGGTCATCTCGCCCCGTCCGTCGCCTCGAACATGCCCGGCCGCTGACGGAGACTGAGCCGCACACCCGGAACCCCGCACCCGCGCACTCACCCCGGAGGCCGGCCATGGTCACTGCCGACGAGCGGCACGTTCTGCTCTTCGACGTCAACGAGACACTGCTCGACCTCACCGCGCTGCGGCCCCGGTTCCGGGCCGTCGGCGCCCCGGAGCATCTGCTGCCGGTCTGGTTCGCGGGGGTGCTGCGGGACGGTTTCGCCCTCACGTCCACCGGCGCGCACGCCCCGTTCGCCGAGGTCGCCGAGGACGGACTGCGCGCACTGCTGACCGGGCTCGACGGTCTGCACGGCGACCCCGCGGCCGCCGCCCGGGAGATCCTGGCCGGCCTGCCGGAACTGCCACCGCACCCGGACGTCGCCGACGGCGTCCGCGCCCTGCACGCCGCCGGGCACCGCATGCTGACCCTGACCAACGGCTCCCGCTCCACCGCCGAGGCCGTGCTCGGCCGGGCCGGTCTGGCCGGCTGTTTCCAGGCCCATCTGGACGTCGAGGGACCGCGCTGCTGGAAACCGGGCCGTGCCTCCTACGCGTACGCCGTGGGGCGGGCCGGGGTGGAGGCGGCGCGGCTGATGCTCGTCTCGGTGCACCCCTGGGACATCGACGGCGCCGATCGCGCCGGACTCTCCACCGCCTGGATCAGTCGCGGGTCCACCGCCCCGTACCCCCGGGCGATGCGCCCGCCGACCTGCCGGGCCGACTCCCTCACCGGCCTGCTCCCGGCACTGGACGAGGCCCGCTGAGCCGCCCAGCCGTACCGGTTCACCGCGGAGGCCGAGCCGCCCTCCCTACGGGTCCACCGCGGCCGGTGCGCACCGCCGTCGGCCACCGCGGCGTGGCGCGCGCACGGGACCCGTCGGCTCATCTCGACGCGCGGCCGACCGCGTCCCCGTCCGGATTCTCGGCCGGCGCGACGGTCACGGTGATCCGCCTGCCCATCGGCTCCCGGCACACCTCGAAGCTGCGGCACGCGGCCGGCACGAGTTCCAGCGTGTGCCGGCCCATCCGACGCGGTTCCGAGCCCGGCACCGTGCGACTGCTGTCCCACACGGTGACCCGGACCGCCTCCGCACGGATCTCCACCGTCAGCAGACACGGCCCCGGAGCGCGGGCGTGGGCGCCGGTGACCAGCTCGGCCGCCGGCGACCGGACGAGCTCTCCCACGCGTTCCGGCACCGGAACACCACGCACGGTCCGCAACGACGTCAACAGATCCCCGGCCAGGGCACCCGCCTCGGCGAACCCCCCGCCGCCGGCGAAGACCGCGGAGGCCGTCCGCGAGGGCCCCCGGAGAGGATGCCGGCCCTCGCCCCGCCCAGTCGGTTCCCTACGCTCCACCTCGCTGCCCGGGAGCCCTCACGCACCACCGCCAGTGTCCCGGGAACTCCCCCGCGGTCCTACACACCAACGGGTGAATCACCCCGGTCCGCTTCTCTCCTCTCCCTGCTCGCCGTCGTCCCCGCCGATGAGCCATCCGGCCCAGGAGACCGACGAGGGCGTACCGCGGGCCCCACTCGCGGGGGCCCAGCCGGCTCCGCGAAGGGGTGCACGCCCGGCAGGACGGCAACGCCTCCCGATCACCGTGGGTGCACCGGCGTGCACGTGTCGTACGCGCGGTGTTCTCTGAGGGGGTACCGGGCCGTGCGGTGTCCGGCCCCTCGTGCTCCCCGTACGCGGGGCGGCCGGGCCGTCGGCGGCCGTCGTCGGCGCACCGACCGGGCCCGGCCCAACGAAGGAGTCACTGTCATGACGGATCACCCAGGACAGCAGCCGCCGTCCGGTCGCCCCGGGCAGCAGCCGCCGTCCGGATCGTCGGCCATACCCGGGCGGGACCCGGCCTCCCGGCCACCGTCCGGGCCGCCCACGTCGTACGGCCCCACGTCGAACGCACCGGGATCGAACGGACCGGGATCCGGCGGACCGGAACCGGAGGACGGACCGGAGGGCTACGAGGCCTGGCTCGGCCGCAGCCGTATGGTGCTCACGCCGATCGCCGCGCCGTCGATCCTTGGCCTGTTCGGCTTCGCCTCCTCGACGTTCATGGTGGCGTCCAACCTGGCCGAGTGGTGGGGGGACACCCTCGTGTCCCCGGTCCTCCTCGCGCCCCTGGTCATCTTCTTCGGCGGTCTCGCCCAGCTGGCGGCCGGCATGTGGGCCTACCGGGCGCGCGACGGCGTGGCCACCGCCATGCACGGCACCTGGGGGGCCTTCTGGCTCGCCTGGGGGATGATGCAGCTCATGGTCGCCAACGGCCTGCTGCCCCTGAGCGCCCCGCTCAGCCAGGCCTTCGGCTTCTGGTGGATCGTGCTCGCCGTGACCACGCTGTTCGGGGCGCTCGCCTCGCTGGGGCAGAACTTCGGGATGTTCCTCGTGCTGATCCTGCTCGCCGCCGGGTCGGCGCTGCTCGCGGCCGGGCTCCTCGGCACCACGCACAGCCTGGTGCTGGCGGCGGGCTGGGTACTGGTCGCCTCCTCGGCCGCCGCCTGGTACACGGCGGGCGCGATGATGCTGGAGCAGTCCTACGGCGGCCGGGTCATCCTGCCGCTGGGCCGGTGGAGTCTGCGCGGCAACCTGCCCGGGCACAAGCAGACCCGGCCCATCGAGTACCCGGGCGGCCTGCCCGGCGCCAAGGCCGGCCAGTAGCGCCCACGGCCGCCGGCACCGGCGGCGCTTCCCGGCGGAGGCACAGGCACAGACGGGGCGCATCGGCACCGACCGTTTAGGCGGTCGGCCATCGGTTCACCCCCCATGCATGGACCAGCGCGACATGACGGCGCGGGGCCCCGCCTGCTCGGTCGATCTCTCGCACCGCGTGCGCGGCCACTGCCCCGTCGGCAAGGGACCGGAGGCGGTCGTCGTCGACCCCGAGCGGCGGCGCGCCTTCGTGGCCTGCTCGCGCGGCAACGCGGTCGTGGCACTCGACCTCGACCGGGCCGCCCCGGTATGGCGGGCCCCGGTCGGCCGGGAGCCGATCCCGGTCGTCCTGGACCTGCCGACCCGGCGGCTGTTCTCGGCGGACGCCCGCTCCGACACGGTGACCGTGCTCGACGCCGGCACCGGGGCCCGCCTCGCCCGGATCGCCGTCGGCAGCTATCCCGCCGGACTGGGCCATGATCCGGCCGCGCGCCGGGTGTACGCGGGCAACACCGCCGACGGCACGGTGACCGCGATCGACGCGGACCGTCTGGAGGTGGTGGGAACGGTACCCGCCGAGCTGGGCGCGGGCAGCATCGCCGTCGACGCGGGGCGCGGGCGCGGGTACTGCGCCAACTTCATGGCGGGCTCGGTGACCGTCTTCGACACCGTCACCCTGCGCCCGCTGAGGACCGTCGCGGTGCGCGAGGGCCCCTGCAAGGTCGTGGCCGACCCGGCCGCCGGGCAGCTGTACGTGGCCAGTTCCCTGCACGGCACGATCAGCAGGGTCCCCCTCGACCTCGACGGCGGCACCGTGCGCGACGAGATACCGGTGGAGCGGGCCCCGGTCGGCATGTGCGCGGACCCCGCCGGCGGCCGGCTCTACGTCTGCAACCGGGGGGCCGGCACCGTCAGCGTCCTGGACACCGCGGCCGGCCGGGAGACGCACCGCATCACGGTGGGCAACGCCCCCGGCGACTGCGCGCTGGACCCCGTCACCGACACCCTCCTGGTGACCAACGCGGGCAGCGGGACACTGACCTTCGTCCACCGGCCCGCGCTCCCCGGCCCGGTACGGCCGCTCGTGCACCCCTTGGTGGGCAGGCCGCTGCCCGGCTTCGCGCTGCCGGACCTGCGCGGCGGCCGGCTCCGTACCTCCCGGGAGTGGGCCGAGAAGAAGTACGTGATCAACTTCTTCGCGAGCTGGTGAGGCCCGTGCAACGCGGAGGCGCCGGTCCTCGAGGGACTGCGCCGCCGTACGGCCCGGTCCGGGCTGGAAGTGATCATGATCAACGTGTGGGAGAACACCGATCCGCGCGAGGAGGCCGCGAACTTCGCCGCGATCTGGGACATCGGCGCGACCGTGCTCCTGGACGGCACGGGCGAGTACGCCGACCGCCTCGGCATCCGCGGCGTACCGACCAATGTCCTCGTCGACGCGGACGGCATCGTACGGACGGTCGGCGGCACCACGCCCGCCGAACTGCACACGGCCGTACGGTCGCTGCTGGCGCGGGGCTGAACCGTTCCCCGGCGGACGGGACGCGGGGCCGAGCCGGTCGCGGCGACGCGGCGGACGCGGGACCGAACTGGTCCGTGACGGAAGCGATCATCATTCTTTCGCGTGGGCGGCGCGCGCTCCCGGGGACACGGCGGCGCGGCTGCTTGGCTGGGCCGTCACCCGTCCAACCGGACATTTCCCCCACCGCGGTGAAGGAGTTCGCATGCCCACATCCACCGAGGCCCCGCCGCCGTCCGCGCTGAACGCGATGTTCGAGACGGTGCTGCGCGAGACCGTGCGGCCGCTCGCCGACGAGGTGGACCGCACCGGCCGGTTCCCCCGCGAGGGAGTCGACGCCCTGGCCGGCGCCGGGCTGCTGGGGCTGCTCAGCTCCCCGGAGCACGGCGGCGCCGGCGCGGATCTGCGGGAGGCCGCCGGCGTGGTGGAGCGGCTGGCCGGGGCTTGCGGCTCCACCGCGATGGTGCTGCTGATGCACTACGCGGCCGTCGCCGTCGTGGACGGTCACGGGCCGCAGGCGGTACGGCGGGACATCGCGCGGGGTCGGCACCTGAGCACGCTGGCCTTCTCCGAGAAGGGCTCGCGCAGCCACTTCTGGGCGTCCCGCGGAACCGCGTCCCCCGAGGACGGGGAGACGGTGCGGCTGGACGCGGAGAAGTCGTGGATCACCTCGGCCGGAGAGGCCGACAGCTATGTGTGGTCGAGCAAACCGCTGGCGGCCGACGGCGCCATGTCGCTGTGGCTGGTTCCGGCGGACAGCGCCGGCCTGGAGGTGCGGGGGGACTACGACGGCTTCGGGCTGCGCGGCAACGCCTCCAGCCCCGTCACCGCCAAGGGCGTCTCGGTGCCGCGGACCGCGCTGCTCGGCGCCGACGGCTCGGGTTTGGACGCGGCCCTGTCCCTGGTGCTCCCCCGCTTCCTCGTCCTCGGCGCGGCCTTCTCCCTCGGCGTGACCGAGGCTCTGCTGGACCTGGCCTCGGCGCAGCTGCGCGGCGCCCGGCTCGAGCACCTGGACCAGAGCCTGGCCGAGCAGCCGCTGCCCCGGCAGCAGTACGCGCGGCTGCGGCTGCGGGCCGACGCCGTACGGGCGTTCCTGGACGACACCCTCACCGCCCTGGCCACCGGCCGCGCGGATGCGCAGTTGCGGGTGTTGCAGGTCAAGGCGCTGGCGGGCGAGAGTGCCGCCGAGGTCGGGGACGGTGTCATGCGGCTGTGCGGCGGGTCGGCGTTCCGCCGGGAGCTGGGCGTGGAGCGGCGGTTCCGGGACGCGCTGGCGGCCCGGGTGATGGCACCGACCACCGAGGCCCTGTACGACTTCTGCGGCCGGGCCGGACTGGGCCTGCCGCTGTTCGAGGAGGGCCGGTGAAGCGGGAGGAGACCGGGGGCGCGGTGCTTCTGGGCGCCGTCGCCTACGACCCGAAGGTCGTCACCATCTGGAGCGGGTTCCGCTCCTGGCTGCTGCGCCACGGGCTGCCGTTCGACTTCGTGCTCTACGCCCACTACGAGCGGCAGGCCGAGGACCTCGTGCGCGGCCGGATCGACGTCGCCTGGCACTCGCCGCTGGCCTGGCTGCGCAGCGGCCGACTGGCGCGGGCGGCGGGGGTGGAGATCCGGCCGCTCGTCATGCGCGACACCGACCGCGACCTCACCTCGGTCGTGGTCGTCCGGACGGACGGACCGGCCGGCGTCACCGACCTGAAGGGGCGCACGGTCGCCGTCGGCGCGGTCGACTCCCCGCAGGCGACCCTGCTGCCGCTGCACCATCTGCGGGAGCAGGGCCTTCAGCCGGACACCGACTTCGAGGTCGCGCGCCACGACACCGGGGTCGGCCTGCACGGCGACCACATCGGCGGCGAGCGGGAGGCCGCCCGCGCCCTCATGGCCGGCGAGGTCGCGGCGGCCTGCATGACCGACGCCAACCATCTGCTGTTCGGCCAGGAGGGCACCCTCCTGCCGGGCGCCACCCGGCTGCTGGCACGCACCGCCCCCTTCGACCACTGCGTGCTGGCGGCGGGCCCGTCCCTGGAACCGCGACTCGGCGGCCTGCTCACCTCGCTGCTGCTGTCGATGTCCACGGCCGACCCCGAGGTGCGTCATCTGCTGGACCTCGAAGGGCTCACGCGGTGGCTGCCCGGCCGGGAGAGCGGGTACGCCGCCCTCGCGGCGGCGGTGGACGGGGCCGGGTTCTACGACGCCGACGGCCGCGTGACGGCCACCGAGTACCGGCCGTGACGCAGGACGTCTCCCGGCCTCCCGTCCCGTCGGATGCCGCGCCCGGGTCGCCGTCCGGCGTCCCGCTGCTCGACCTGGCCGGGCTCGGTTTCGACGAGGGCGCCCATCTGCTGCTGCACCGGGCGCTGCACCAGGTGGCGCCCGGCGAACGGGTGGCCGTCACCGGCACCGATCCGGCGCTGTTCACCCACCTCGCCGCCTGGTGCCGCCGCGAGGGACACACCGTGTGGCCCACGGCGTCCGACGGCACTCCGGTGCGGGCGCACGTGGCGCGCGGTGCGGCGGGCCCGGCCCGCGGGCAGGGCGCCGAACGGGCCGGGGACCCCCGGTCCGGTCGGGTGGCCGACCGGGCGCCGCTGCACTGGGGACTGGCGGCGCGCGGCGCGCTGGTGGAGGCCGGCGGTCCCGAGGTGCCGTTCCCGGTCACCGGCCGGGACACGGCCTGGAGTGCTCTCGCGCCCCGGCTGTACCGCCAGGCCGCCGCCGCCCAGTGGGACCCGCTGACCGCCATCGCATGGGACACCCCGTTCACCCTTCCGGACGAGGTGGAGGCAGCGGTCGTCCAGGTCATGACGTACCTGGTGGAGAACGAACAGGCGGCCCTGGTGGTGCCCGCCCGGCTGCTGGTCCAGGTGCACCCCCACTTCCGCGAGGTGCTCCAACTGCTCGCCGTCCAGGCCGCCGACGAGGCCCGGCACGTGGAGGTCTTCACCCGGCGGGCGCTGCTGCGGGGCGGCGCGATGGGCACCTCCTCGGCGGGCGGCCGGGCGTCCCTGGCGACGCTGCTCACCGAACCGGACTTCTCGATCGCGTCGTTCCTGCTGTCGGTGCTCGGCGAGGGCAGCTTCCTCAATCTGCTGACGTTCCTGGAGCGGCACGCGCCGGACCCGGTGACGCGCCGGATCTGCCATCTGGTGCGCCAGGACGAGGCCCGGCACGTCGCCTTCGGCCTCGGCCACCTCGAGCACCACGCGGGCGCGCAGCCACGGCTGCGCGGCCGGCTGCGGGCCGCCGTGGAGCGCCGGCACGACGTCCTGGCCGACACGGCGGGCCTGAACCGGGACGTGTTCGACGCGCTCGTCCTGCTCGCCGCCGGGTCGTGGGCGCCGGAGGCGATCGCCCGCGGCTGGCGGGCGGTGCGCCGGCTGCAAGCGGACATGGACGAGGGACGTCGGCACCGGCTGTCCCGGCTGGGCTTCTCCGACGGCGAGGCCGCCGGCCTGTCGGCGCTGCACACCCGCAACTTCATGTGACCGCGCCGGCCCCGGCGACCGGATGCCGGTCCGGCTCCCCGCCGGGCGCGCGCCGTCCGGGCTTCCGTGCGACGCTCGTCGCAGGCAACGGTGCGGGCGGGGGTGAGAACCGGACGAGGAGGTCGGAGCATGGCCGAGGGCGACACGACCGCGGTGCACACGGCGGGCGGCGATCCGCCGCCCCCGTCCGGCAACCTGCTGTCCGGGCCGCAGCCCAACGTGGCGCGGGCGGCCGGCTACCCCGACGCACCACCGCGCATGGGCTTCTTCACCGACACCTCCGTCTGCATCGGCTGCAAGGCGTGCGAGGTGGCGTGCAAGGAGTGGAACTCGGTTCCGGAGGACGGCCTGGAGCTGACCGGCATGTCCTACGACAACACCCAGGGGCTGGGCGCGGACACCTGGCGGCATGTGGCCTTCATCGAGCAGCGCAAGCCGCTGGGCGGCCAGGAACCCGGCGTCGACCACAGCGGTTTCGACGTGTTCGAGGCCGCCCGGAGCCTTGGCGACTCCCCCTCCTCCCCCGGCCCCGGCGCCACCGCTCCCGCGCCGCAGGCGGCCCCCGCCGGGGCGCCGGCCGGGGAGATCTCGCCGCTCTCGCCCGACGGGCGGACCGAGCTGCGCTGGCTGATGGCCTCCGACGTGTGCAAGCACTGCACGCACGCCGCCTGTCTGGACGTGTGCCCCACGGGGGCCCTGTTCCGCACGGAGTTCGGCACGGTCGTGGTGCAGGAGGACGTGTGCAACGGCTGCGGGTACTGCGTGCCCGCCTGCCCGTACGGCGTCATCGACCAGCGCAAGGAGGACGGCCGGGTCTGGAAGTGCACGCTGTGCTACGACCGGCTCGGCGTCGGGATGGAACCGGCCTGCGCCAAGTCCTGCCCCACCGACTCCATCCAGTTCGGCCCGCTGGACGAACTGCGCGAGCGGGCGGCGGCCCGGGTGGCGCGGCTGCACGCGGCCGGTGTCACCGACGCCCGGCTGTACGGCGAGAGTCCCGAGGACGGCGTCGGCGGCGACGGCGCGTTCTTCCTGCTGCTCGACGAACCCGAGGTCTACGGCCTGCCGCCGGACCCGGTGGTCACCACCCGGGACCTGCCCGCGATGTGGAAGCACGCGGGGATCGCGGCCGTCTCGCTCGCCGCGCTGGGCGTCGCCGGTTTCGTCAGGAGGCCGCGATGAGCGGGTCGGACGTCACCCGCGAGGGTGTACAGGGGGCGCGTCCGGGGCGCGACGCGCCGACGGGTGCCCGGGCGGGGCGTCACCGGCGGCGCCGCGGCCGGGGCGAGCAGCCGATGGTCCCCGACGCCCGGTTCTCGTCGTACTACGGCAAACCGGTCCTGAACAAGCCGACCTGGGAGCCCCTCGACATCGCCGGCTATCTCTACCTCGGCGGTCTGGCCGGCGCCTCCTCGCTCCTCGCGGCGGGCGCGCACACCACCGGGCGGCCGGGCCTCGGGCGGGTGGCGAAGCTGGGCGCGGCGGGCGCCATCACCCTGTCGCTGGCCGCGCTGGTGCACGACCTGGGGCGGCCCGCGCGGTTCCTCAACATGCTCCGCGTCTTCAAGCCCACCTCGCCGATGAACATGGGGTCATGGCTGCTGGCCGGGTACGCGCCACTGACCATGGCCGCCGCGGCCGCCGACGTCGCGGGCCGCCACCGCCTCGTCGGCACGGCCGCCACGGGGGCCGCCGCCGTACTGGGCCCGGCGGTCGCCACCTACACCGCCGTGCTGCTCTCCGACACGGCGGTGCCCTCCTGGCACGACGGCTACCGCGAGCTGCCGTTCGTCTTCGCCGGCTCCGCCGCGACGGCGGCGGCCGGGCTGGCGCTCGCCTGCACGCCGTCCGCGCAGGCGGGCCCCGCGCGCCGCATGGCGGTCGGCGGGGCCGCGCTGGAGCTGGGCACCTTTCAGCTGATGAAACACCGGATGGGGCTGACGGCCGAGCCCTACGAACACGGCAAGCCGCACCGGCTGCTGCGCGCCGCCGAACTGCTCACGGGCGGCGGCGCCGTGCTGGCGGCCTGTGCGGGCCGGTGGCGCGGGCGGACGCCGGCCGCGGTGGCCGGCGCGGCACTGCTGGCCGGCTCGGCGGCACTGCGGTTCGCGGTGTTCCACGCCGGGGTCCACTCGGCCGAGGACCCCAAGTACACCGTGGTCCCCCAGCGGGAACGGCTGGCGGCCCGCGACGGCTGACCCGCGACGCCGGTTCCCCCCTCCCGTCAACTGGTCCGAGCGGCACCACGCGTGCTCGTCCGAAAGGTCATGTCATGGGCGTACGTACCTGGATCGACTCCTGGCCGGTCTACCGGCAGCTCAAGGGCACCGACCCACTGGGCCGCGGGGCCGCCGCCAAGAGCGGGCCCACCGCGCGGCTCACCCCCCGGGTGGCCTCGGCCGAACGGGTCGTCAAGTCGATCTGCCCGTACTGCGCCGTGGGCTGCGGCCAGAACGTGTACGTGGAGGACGACCGGGTCACCCAGATCGAGGGCGACCCCGACTCCCCCGTCTCACGCGGCCGGCTGTGTCCCAAGGGCGCCGCCAGTCTGCAGCTGACCACGGGCGGCGCGCGTGAACAGCACGTCCTGTACCGGCGTCCGCACGGCACCGAGTGGGAGCGGCTCGGCCTGGACACGGCGATGGACATGATCGCCGACCGGGTCGTCAAGGCCCGTCGGGCCGGCTGGCAGTGGGAGGTCGACGGCACCCGCACCCGGCGCACGCTGGGTGTCGCCAGTCTGGGCGGGGCGACGCTGGACAACGAGGAGAACTACCTCATCAAGAAGCTGTTCACCGCGCTCGGTGCCGTGCAGATCGAGAACCAGGCGCGTGTTTGACACTCCTCCACCGTTCCCAGTCTGGGAACCTCGTTCGGCCGCGGCGGCGCGACCACCTTCCAGCAGGACCTGCAGAACTCCGACTGCATCGTCATCGAGGGTTCCAACATGGCCGAGTGCCATCCGGTCGGGTTCCAGTGGGTGATGGAGGCCAAGGCGCGCGGCGCCAAGGTGATCCACGTCGACCCGCGGTTCACCCGCACCAGCGCGCTGGCCGATCTGCATGTGCCGCTGCGCGCGGGCACCGACATCGCCTTCCTCGGCGGGATCATCAACTACGTCCTGGGCAACGACAAGTACTTCCGTGACTACGTGGTGGCGTACACCAACGGCCCCGTCGTGCTGACCGAGGAGTTCGAGGACACCGAGGACCTCGACGGCGTGTTCTCCGGTCTCGACCGGGACGGCCGCAGCTACGACAACGGCACCTGGCAGTACGAGGGCATGGAGGTGCAGGCGGCCTCCGGCCAGCGGGACGAGGAGTACGAAAAGCGCACCGGCGGCGGGTCCTCGGTGTCGGAGGCGGCGGGCGGCGAGTCGCACGGGTCCGGCGGTGCCTCCCTCGGCGAGGGCGAGCCCGAGCGCGACGAGAGCATGACGCACCCGCGCTGTGTGTTCCAGGTGCTCAAGCGGCACTACGCCCGCTACACGCCCCGGATGGTGGAGGAGATCTGCGGGGTGCCGCAGGAGCTGTTCCGGCAGGTGTGCGAGCTGGTCACGGAGAACTCCGGCCGGGAGCGCACCACCGCCTTCGCCTACGCGGTCGGCTGGACGCAGCACACGGTGGGCGTGCAGTACATCCGCGCGGCGGCCGTGCTGCAGACCCTGCTCGGCAACATCGGCCGGCCCGGCGGCGGCATCCTCGCCCTGCGCGGACACGCCTCCATCCAGGGCTCCACCGACATCCCGACCCTGTTCAACCTGCTGCCGGGCTACATCCCGATGCCGCACGCGCACAAGCAGGAAAACCTGGACAGCTTCGTGAAGGCGGAGGCCGCGGAGAAGGGCTTCTGGGGCGACATGCGCTCCTACCTGGTCAGCCTGCTCAAGGCGTACTGGGGCGACGCGGCCCGCCCGGACAACGACTTCTGCTTCGACTACCTGCCGCGGCTGACCGGCTCGCACTCCACCTACGAGACGGTCATGGCCCAGCTCGAGGGGACGTGCAAGGGCTACTTCCTGATCGGCGAGAACCCGGCGGTCGGCTCGGCCAACGCGAAGATGCAGCGGCTGGGCATGGCGAACCTGGACTGGCTGGTCGTACGGGACTTCTCCCTCATCGAGTCGGCCACCTGGTGGAAGGACGGCCCGGAGATCGAGACCGGCGAGCTGCGCACCGAGGACATCGCCACCGAGGTGTTCTTCCTGCCGGCCGCCGCGCACACCGAGAAGGACGGCAGCTTCACCAACACCCAGCGGCTGCTGCAGTGGCACCACAAGGCCGTCGACCCGCCCGGCGAGGCGCGCAGCGACCTGTGGTTCACCTACCACCTGGGCCGGCTGATCCGGCAGAAGCTCGCCGGGTCGGCGGATCCGATGGACCGGCCGGTGCTCGACCTGACCTGGGACTACCCCACCAAGGGCGAGGAGGCGGAGCCGGACGCGGAGACGGTGCTCGCCGAGATCAACGGCTACAACGCCGACGGCGAGCCGCTGACCTCCTACGAGCAGCTCGAGCCGGACGGCTCCACCGCGTGCGGCTGCTGGATCTACTGCGGCGTCCACACCGACGGCGTCAACCAGGCCGCCCGCCGCAAGCCGGGCAAGGAGCAGAACTGGGTGGCCAACGAGTGGGGCTGGGCGTGGCCCGCCAACCGGCGCATCCTGTACAACCGTGCCTCGGCCGACCCGGACGGCAGACCGTGGAGCGAGCGCAAGGCGCTGGTGTGGTGGGACGAGGAGAAGGCGGAGTGGACCGGCCACGACATCGCCGACTTCTCCAAGGACAAGTCCCCCCACCATCAACCGCCGCCGGACGCGAAGGGCCCCGAGGCCCTGTCGGGCACCGACGCGTTCGTGATGCAGGCCGACGGCAAGGCCTGGCTGTACGTGCCCGCAGGGCTCACCGACGGCCCGCTGCCGGCCCACTACGAGCCGCAGGACTCGCCGTTCCCGAACCTTCTCTACGGGCAACAGCGCAACCCCGTGCGGCAGTTGATGCCGCCGCATCCGGACAACCGCTATCAGCCCAGCGGGGGCGAGCCGGGTACGGAGGTGTTCCCGTACGTGGCCACCACCTACCGGCTCACCGAGCACCACACGGCGGGCGGTATGTCGCGCTGGCAGCCGTATCTCGCGGAGCTGCAGCCGGAGTTCTTCTGCGAGGTGTCGCCGGAACTCGCCACCGAGCGGGGTCTGGAGCACACCGGCTGGGCGACGATCGTCAGTGCCCGGGGCGTGGTGGAGGCGCGGGTGCTGGTCACCGACCGGATGGCACCACTGACGGTGCACGGCCGCACCCTGCACCAGGTGGGCCTGCCCTACCACTGGGGGCCCAACGGGTACACCACGGGGGACGCGGCCAACGAGCTGACCCATCTGTCCCTCGACCCCAACACCCACATCCAGGAGACGAAGGCGTTCGCGGTGGACATCCGCCCGGGCCGCCGCCCCCGGGGCCCGGCCTCGGTGGAGCTGGTCCGCTCCTACCGGGCACGGGCGGGCATCGACGAACACACGGGTACCGAGCCGTGATCCGCGGGCGGCGCCCGGCGCGTGGGCCTCACTTCAGGACGATCGAGTGGGGCCCGCGCGGGATCAGTTCGCCGATCACGGGGGCGCCCGGGATCTCCCCGGCGACGAGCAGGCCGCCGGAGGTCTGGGCGTCGGCCAGCAGCAGCCGGGTGTCGGCGTCCGTCCCCCCGAAGTCGGTGAACGGCGCCACCCAGTCCAGGTTCCGCCGGGTGCCGCCGCTGACGTAGCCGTCCCGGACGGCCTCGCGTGCCCCGTCCAGGTAGGGCACGGCGGCGGTGTCGAGCACCGCGCTCACGCCGGACGCCCGCGCGAGTTTGTGCAGATGGCCGAGGAGCCCGAACCCGGTGACGTCCGTGGCGCAGGCCGCCCCGGCGGCCAGGGCCGCCTCGGACGCCTCCCGGTTGAGGGCCGTCATGGTGGCCACGGCCTGCGCGAACCGCTCGCCGGTGGCCTTGTGCCGGTTGTTCAGTACACCGAGGCCGAGGGGCTTGGTGAGGGAGAGGGGCTGGCCGGGCCGGCCGGCGTCGTTGCGCAGCAGCCGCGCCGGGTCGGCGAGCCCGGTGACGGCCATCCCGTACTTGGGTTCGGGATCGTCCACACTGTGCCCGCCCCCGACATGGCACCCGGCCTCCGCGGCGGTCTCCAGACCGCCGCGCAGCACCTCGCGGGCCAGGTCGAGCGGGAGCAGGTCGCGCGGCCAGGCCAGGAGGTTGACGGCGAGGACGGGACGGCCGCCCATGGCGTACACGTCGGACAGGGCGTTGGCCGCGGCGACGCGCCCCCAGTCGTAGGGGTCGTCGACTACCGGGGTGAAGAAGTCGGCGGTGGACACCATCGCCTGCGCGGGCCCGCCGCCGGGCGTGGGGAGGAGGACGACGGCGGCGTCGTCCCCGGTGGCCGCACCGACCAGCAGGGGCGTGCCGGCCGGAAGCGGCACGGACAACCCGCCGAGCATGTCCTCCAGTTCACCGGGCGGGATCTTGCAGGCGCAGCCGCCGCCGTGGGCGAACTGGGTGAGCCGTACGGGGGTTTCGCGGGTGGTGGTCATGCCGGGGCTCCTCGGGGGACGGGTCGTGCGGGGCCGGTGGGGCGCGGCACGCGGGGCGGCGGGCGATACCGGGACATACAAGACCTTCCAGTACCGTGGCGGGAGGTGGAGGCGTGTGGGTGCCTGGTGGCCCTCCCGGTCTTCAAAACCGAGGTGCCCGAGGATCTCGGGCAGGCGGGTTCGATTCCCGTCCGCCTCCGTCCGCCTTCTCCTCCCCCTCCTCCATTTCCGTCCGCCCCTCCCTTTCCGGCCCTTCCAGCCCTTCCGGCTCTTCCGTTCCTTCCGGCCGGCAGCGTCTGCGCTGGTCGTCCACCCGTTCGGTGAGCCGGCGGGCGTCGAGGAACTCCAGGAGCGGCACGGCGACCCGGCGGGTGGTGTCGAGGGCCTTGCGGGCCTCGCTGAGCGTGAAGGGCCCCGGCAGCCGGCGCAGTACCGCCGCGGCCCGCTCGTCCGCCCCCGGCAGCAGCACGACGGCCTCGGCGATCCGCAGCAGCGCGCCCGCCCGCACGGCGGCGGCCAACGCCTTGCGGGTGAGCCCCAGTTGGGCGAGCCGATCGGCCTCGGGAGCGCGGAAGGGCGCCTTCTCCAGCTCGTGCCGCAGGGCGTCCACGGCGGCCCGCAGCGGCGGCGGCAGGGCGGGGCCTGCACTCTCGGGGCCGTACAACCTCCCGTCCCGGCACAGCAGTTCCTCCGTGCCGGGGGTGCGGGCGAGGGCGTCCACGAGGGCCCGGTCGGGCAGGTCGAGGAGCCGTCGGGCGGCTTCGGTGGGCAGGCCGGGCTCCATGGGGTGCCGGCGCGCGTGGCGTTCGGTCTCGACGGCCAGTCGTTCACGCAGCCGCGCCCAGTGGGAGTCGTCGGCCAGCCAGTCGCCGGTGACGGGCTCGACGGGCGCGGGCACGCCCATCGCCAGGAGCTCCGAGCGGCGGACGAGACCGCGTCGGCGCAGCTCGCCCGTGCCGTCGGGGCGGCCCGTCATCGTGGCGAGTTCGGCCGCTCTGGCCCGGCCCGCGCCCCGGCGGTGCAGGCGTGGCGGGCGCACGTCGAGCACGGTCACGGCGCGGGGCGGGCGCCCGCCGCCTGGTTCGCGCAGGACCGCGCGGTCCCCGACGCGCAGCGGCAGCCGCCGGCCGAGGGTCAGCCTGGCGGTGTCCTCGCCCAGGGGGCGGACGGTCACCGGGACGGCCGCCGTACCGAGGTGCAGCGTCACCGTCCGGGCCAGTTCGCCGGCCGGTTCGCCGGTGACGCGGACGTCGGCGAGATCCGTCAGCAGCCAGCGGTCCGGGGTCAGCAGCACCGTGCCGCGCCGCAGAGCGCCGTCCGGTGTGCCGTGGACGTTGACCGCGACACGGGCCACGCCGCTGACGGAGGTCCGCTGCTCCTGGAGGCACTGCAGCCCGCGCACCCTGAGTTCGGCCGGGCCCTCCCCGGTCACCAGGCGGTCGCCGACGCGCAGGGTGCCCGCGCCGAGGGTGCCGGTCACGACGGTGCCGTGCCCGCGCACGGTGAAGACACGGTCCAGCCACAGCCGTACGTCGGCGTCGGCGGGCGGCACGGGCAGGGCGCGGGCCAGCCGGCTCAACTCGCGGCGCAGGTCGTCCAGTCCGGCTCCGGTGAACGCGCTCACCGCGACGGAGGGCACGGCGCCCAGCGAGGTGCCGGCCAGCCGCTCCACTGCGTCCGCGCGTACGGGTTCGGGGTCGGCGAGATCGCTGCGGGTGACGGCGAGGACGGCGTGCCGTACCCCCAGGGCGTCGAGGAGCGCCAGGTGTTCCTGGGACTGGGGCTGCCAGCCCTGGTCGGCGGCGACCACGAACAGGACGGCGGGGACGGGGCCGGCCCCGGCGAGCATGGTGGGCACGAACCTCTCGTGTCCCGGGACGTCCACGAAGGCCAGGTGCTCGCCGTCGGCGTCGGGGGGCGTCCATACGAAGCCGAGGTCGAGGGTGAGTCCGCGGCGGCGTTCCTCCTCGTGGCGGTCGGGTTCCATGCCGGTCAGGGCCCGCACCAGGGCGGACTTGCCGTGGTCGACGTGGCCCGCGGTGGCCAGCACCCGCATGGCGTTCACCTCCCGTCCGGTGCGGCCGTCCGCACCGCCTCGGCGAGCCGGTCGTCGTCCTCCGGTTCCACCGCCCGCAGATCGAGCAGACAGCGCCCCGCCTCCAGCCGGCCCACCACGGGGGCCGGGCCGGTGCGCAGTGCGGCGGCGTACGGCTCGGGCAGGGACAGCGCCGCGCTGGGCAGTTCCACTCCCGGCGCGCCTCCGCCGCCGACGGTGGCGGTGCAGGTCACGGCCTGTACGTCGACGCCGCTGGCGCCCAGCTCGGCGGCGAGCCGCTCGGCGCGGTGCGTCAGTGCGCGGGGATCGGCGGCCAGGGCCCGGGCGGTGGGGGTCTCGGGGCCCGTGAGGGTGGCCTCCAGGGCGGCCAGGGCGAGCTTGTCCACCCGCAGGGCGCGGGCCAGGGGGTGCCGGGCCAGGGTGCGGACGAGGTCGCCGTCGCCGAGGAGGAGTCCGCACTGGGGTCCGCCGAGCAGTTTGTCACCGCTCGCGGTGACCAGCGCGGCGCCGTCCCGCAGTGCGGTCTCCGCGTCGGGCTCGTCGGGCAGCAGCGGGTGCGGGCCGAGCAGCCCGGAACCGATGTCGACGACCAGGGGCACGCCGAGCGCGGCCAGGTCACGGGTCGGGGCGGCGCGGGTGAAGCCGGTGACGCGGAAGTTGGAGGGGTGGACCCTCAGGACGAACGCGGTCTCCGGGCCGATCGCGTCGGCGTAGTCCGCGGCGTTCGTACGGTTGGTGGTCCCCACCTCGCGGAGCCGTGCTCCGGTGGAGACGAGCAGGTCGGGCAGCCGGAAGCCGTCCCCGATCTCCACCATCTCGCCGCGGCCGATGACGATCTCCCGGCCGGCGGCGAGCGCGGTGGCGGCGAGGAGGAGGGCGGCGGCACCGTTGTTGACGACATGCGCCGCGGCGGCGGACGGCACCCGTCCGCACAGCGCTTCCAGGGCGGAACGGCCGCGACGGGCGCGGACGCCGGTGCGCAGGTCCAGTTCGACGTCGGTCGGGCCCGCGGCGTCCCGGACCGCCTGCCGGGCCGCGGCCGACAGCGCGGCCCGGCCGAGGTTGGTGTGGAGCAGCACCCCGGTGGCGTTGATCACCGGGCGCAGCCCGCCGGCCGTGGGCGGCAGCAGCGCCACCGCCGTGTCCGCCACCTCCTCGGGGGCGACGGTGCCGTGGCGTGCGCGCCGCTGCGCCCGGTGGACCGCGGCCTTCACCGGTCGCGGCCCGAGCCGGGTGATCGCGGCCGCCAGCCGCGGGTCGGCGAGGAGGACATCCGTGCGCGGGATGCGCCGGCGCGCATCGCTTCCGTTCCGGTCGTTTCCGTTCTGGTCGCTTCCGTTCGGGTTGTGTCCGGCGGTGCGGTGGCCCGGTGCGGAGCGGTCGCGAAGGGCTTGCGGCGCTCCCGGCCCGGCGCCCTCCCCCGCTCCGGATGCCTCTCGCGTCCACCGCTCCGCGCCCCGCTGGTCCACGCCGACGCCGTTATTTCTCGTAGTTGGCCAGCGCCAGGCCCAGAGCGAAGAACGTGGGTGCCCACTCCCCGACGAAGAGCCCCCAGCGGTCCGCCCGCTCCTCGCCCTTCTTCTCCACCCGCAGCGACACGCTCCACGAGACGACGGTCAGACCGATGGAGGCGAATCCTGCCGCGTAGGCGTGCTCGGAGCGGATCCCGGAGTCGTGCAGCTTCTTGACGATCACGGCGGTGCTCGCTTTCGTGTCGGGGAGAGCGGATCTGCGGTCCACTTCAGCCGCACCCCGACGGCTGCGCCAATCGGCACAGCCATTCGGGCCCCTGCCCCGCGGCGGACCCGCCGGCTGCCGCGGGGGGGGCGGTCAGCCGCCGAGCAGTGGCCGCAAGTCCCCCAGCGCGCCCGTGAGGACGTCGCGGACGGTGAAGCGGCGCAGCGTGGCCGCCACCGCGTCGGCGACCGTCCGGTCGAGCGCGGTCAGGCTCCGCTGCACATGGCGGCCGGTGGCGCAGTCCGGGTCCGGCCCGTGCAGCCCGAGCACCGGGTCGGCGCCCTGGAGCAGCGACCAGACCTGTTCAAGAGTGATCACGGAGGGGTCCGCCGCCAGTTCCCAGCCTCCACGGACGCCGGGGCGCGAGCGCACGAGCGCGGCCTCGCGCAGCGGACCGAGGACGCGGCGCACATAGACGGGGTTGACGTTGGCGCTCTTGGAGAGCTCCTCGGAGCTCACCGCGTGCCCTTCGGTGACGCCCGCCAGGTACGTCAGCACATGGACGGCGACGGCGAACTGGGTGTTGGTGGATCGGGCCATGGGGCCATCTTGCCATTTCGTAACCGCCGTGGCTACGCTTACCGAAATCGCAATCAACATGATTACAGTTAGAGGACCCGCCGTGACCACGCACACCGCCAACGACACACTCCGTCTGCGCCGCCTGGGCTGGGCGGGGGTGGAGGTCCGACTGGGCGACACCAGGGTGCTGATCGACCCGCTGGAGAACGTCGAGCCGCTGGAGCCCGTGCTCGGGAAGCCCAAGCGGCCGCTGCCCCCCGTCGAGGCGTCCGCCGGAACCCACACCCTGATCACCCATCTGCACCCCGACCACTACGACCGCGAGCTGATCACGCGCCTCGCCGCGTACGGCACCGTCGGGTGCCACGCGCCGCTCGCGCCGGCGCTGGCGGAGGACGGCGTCGAGGCCACCCCGCAGGAACTGGGCCGGCCGCGCCGCATCGGCCCGCTGACGGTGACGCCCGTCGCCTCGCTGGACTGGCGGGGCACCGACTCCGACCAGGTGGCCTGGGTCGTGGAGGGCGCCGGTGCCCGGATCATCCACTGCGGGGACACCATGTGGCACGGCAACTGGTGGCAGATCGCCCGCGATCACGGTCCCTTCGACGTCGCCTTCCTGCCGGTCAACGGCGTCATCGCGAAGTTCGAGGGGTACGAGGTGGACGTGCCCGTCACCCTGACGCCCGAGCAGGCCGTCGAGGCCGCGGCGGCTCTCGGCGCCACCGCCGCCTGCGCCATCCACTACGAACTGTTCGACAACCCGCCCACCTACGTCGAACAGCCCGCCATCGCCGAGCGCTTCGCCCGCGCCGCCGCGAAGCGCGGCCTCACGGCCCACCTGAGCGGCGACGGCGAGACCGTACCGCTGACCACGGGGCCCCGGCAGGAGGCCGGGGTCGCGGAGACGACGGCCTGACTCCTCCGGCGGGCGGGCCGGCCGGGCCGCGCGCCCTCGACGAAGCCGCATTCTCTGCCCGGACCGGGCGTCCTACGGTTCGAGGGAGCTCGGCCGCGCGGTGGGGCGGAGGCCGTCCATCAGGAGGTTCAGGAGGCGGGCGGCCATGGCCTCGCGGCCGGGGCGGGGGGTCACGGTGAAGATGCCGATGAGCGAGGCGGCGACGTCCTCGGCGGTGACGTCGGGGCGGAGGTCGCCCGCCGCGCGGCCCGCGTCGAGGATCGTGGTGACGGCGGTCAGCAGCTCGGTCCGGGTCTGCCCATGGGTGATCTCGCCCGACTCGATCATGGCGAGGAGCGTGTCGAGCATGCCGTTCTTCGCGGCGATCCAGTCCCCGAACAGATCCATCCAGCGCCGCATCGCCGCCGCCGGGGGAAGCTCGCCGAGCAGTTCGCGGGCGCCGGTCGTCAGCCGTGCGACCTGGTCCTGGTAGACCGCGTCGACCAGTGACTCGCGGGTCGGGAAGTGCCGGTAGAGCGTGGCGATGCCGACCCCGGCCTCGCGGGCTATCGCGCGCATCGACGGCTCGGCGTCGGCCGACATGAAGACGCGGGTGGCCACCGCGAGCAGCTGGTCGCGATTACGGACCGCGTCCGCCCGCGGGGTGCGCACCACCCCCCCGGAGGAAGTGGAACGCGCTCCGTTTCTGTTACTGTCACTCATGAAACGGAGCATAGTCCGTTTCGGCGCTTCCCCCTTCCCGAGGAGACAGCCGCACATGCAGGCACAGAGTGAGCACACGCCCACGGGCGACAGCAGGGCGGTCCGGCTGGAGGCGTTCGGCGGCCCCGGCGTACTGGACGTCCGCGAGGTTCCCGCGCCGCAGGCCGGTCCGGGACAGATCCGGGTGCGGGTCACCGCGGCCGGACTGAACCCGATGGACTGGATCATGACCGCCGACGCGGACACCGCCGCCCGGTTCGGCCTGACCCTGCCGGCCGGGTTCGGGACCGACTACGCGGGCGTGGTCGACCAGGTCGGTGCCGGCGTGACGGGTTTCGCCCCCGGTGACCGGGTGTTCGGGGGCGCGCTGTCCCGCGCGGTCGCCGACTTCGTCGTCGTCGACCCGGCCGGGGACACCGCGGCGAACGAGGCCCACCACACGCCCGCAGGCGTCGACGACCGCACCGCCGCCACCCTCACCATCGCGGGGCGCACGGCGGCCGCCGCCCTCGCCGCGGTCGGCCCCGGCCCGGGCGACACGGTGCTGATCGGCGGCGCCGGGGGCGGGGTCGGGGTGTTCGCCGTCCAGCTGGCCCGGATCGCGGGAGCGCGCGTGATCGGGACGGGATCGGCGGCCTCGGCCGACTACCTGCGCGAGCTCGGAGCCGAGCCGGTCGCCTACGGCGAGGGCCTGGCCGACCGGGTCCGCGCCCTCGCCCCCGGCGGCATCGCCGCCGCCGTCGACCTGCACGGGGTGGAGACCGTGCACGTCGCGCGGGAGCTCGGCGTCCCCGACAGCCGCATCTGCACCATCGCCGCACAGGTCGACGGCGTGGCGGCGGCCAACGGGGCGAACGCGGCGCCCGGCGCCCTGGAGGAGATCGCCGGCCTGGTCGCGGCGGGCCGGCTGTGGGTGCCCGTCGCGGCCACCTTCCCGATCGAGGAGATCCGCCGCGCGGCCGAACTCCAGGCCGGCCGGCACGTACGGGGAAAGGTCGTCATCGACCTCGCCACCGCCTGACGGTGCCGCCGGGGCGGCACCGCGGACAGGGTGCGGGGCGCGTCCGCGAGAAGCGCTCGCGACCGCTGGACGTGCCCGCGCCGGCCGAGTGGGCGCGGCGCCGGTTACGCCTCGGGGGCCGCGTCGAGGGCGTCGAGGACCGCCTCGCCGTTCGCGCGCGCCCACTCGGTCAGCATATGGATCGGCTCGATCAACGTCGCCCCGAGGGGGGTGAGTTCGTACTCGACGCGGGGCGGCACCTCGGCGTAGGCGTGGCGGCGGATGAGGCCGTGCGCCTGGAGCCGCCGGAGGGTCTGGGTGAGGACCTTGCGGGAGATGCCGCCGATCAGTTCGATCAGCTCGCCGTGACGCACCGGACCCTGCTTGAGTCCGTAGAGCACGACCACCGTCCACTTGTCGGCGATCAGTTCGACCGCGAGGCGTGCCGGGCAGTCGGCGAGGAAGACGTCACCGCGACCGAATCCGCTCATGGCGCCAAAGGTACCTGGTGGTTCCTGTCGGATACCTAGCCTGGTTGATCTCTTCCTTTCCCCTTACTGCTCAGCCAGGAGAGTCATGCGAGTCATCACCCAGCACACGCTCGGCGCTCCCGAGGTGCTCACCGTCGTGGACGCGCCCGAGCCCCGGCCGCTGCCGACGGAGGTCCTCGTCCGGGTCCGGGCGATCGGGCTGAACCCGCTGGAGGCGCGGCTGCGCGCCGGCGAGTTCCCGCTGCTCGGCCGGCCCCCGTTCGTCCTCGGCTGGGACATCAGCGGCGTGGTCGAGGACGCGCCGGGGACCTGGCGGTTCCGGCCCGGCGACGAGGTGTTCGGGATGCCGCTCTTCCCGCGGGCGGCCAACGGATACGCCGAGCTCGTGGCGGCGCCCGCGTTGCACCTCGTCCGCAGGCCTGCCGCGCTCTCGCACGTCGAGGCGGCGGCACTGCCGATCGTCGGGCTGACGGCGTGGCAGGGCCTGGTCGATCTCGCCGGAGTGGGCGAGGGGGACCGTGTGCTCGTCCACGGCGGCGGGGGCGGGGTCGGCCATGTGGCGATCCAGATCGCCAAGGCGCTCGGCGCGCACGTGATCACCACGGCGAGCGCCGGCAAGCGGGAGTTCGTCGAAGGGCTCGGCGCCGACGAGGTGATCGACTACACGAGTGCCGACTTCGCCGGGGCGGTCCGCGACGTCGACGTCGTGCTCGACACCATCGGCGGCGACACCGCCGAGCGGTCGCTGAAGGTGCTGCGCCCGGGCGGCCATCTGGTGACGGCGGTCGCCGAGGAGGACACGGGGCTCATCGCCGCGTACGAAGCGGCCGGTCTGCGCTTCAGCGGCATCGCGGTCGACCCGGATCCGGTCGCCCTGCGAGGTCTCGTCGGCCTCGTCGAAGAGGGCGGGCTCCGGGTGCACGTCCAGGAGACGTTCCCGTTCGAGCGCGTCGCCGACGCACACCGGCTGCTCGACGACGGCCACCTCCAGGGCAAGCTCGCCCTCACCCTGTGACGGCGCCAAACCTCCCCGCGGCGCGCTCCGGCAGGGGCTGAGCCGGGCGCTTTCCCGTCACCCGCAGCGCACCCCGGTCAGCTCCTCGGAGCGTGCCCAGACCCGGCTGGCCTCGTCCGCGCTCCGCAGCCGGCTGTAGAGCTTCTGCGGCGCGGGCGGCCCGCCCAGGTGGCCGGGGCCGCTGGGGCCGTAGAACGCTCCGCGTTCCGCGTCGGGCGAGGTGGCGGCGTACAGCGCGGGGAGCTGTGCGGTGCGGACCGTGCCGAGGAGGATGCCGCGGGCGGACAGCGCCCGGATGACGCGTACGCCCACGGTGTCCTTGGCGCGGCCCAGTTCGGGGCGGGCGGCCAGGAGGCTGGTGGGCGCGACGCCCGGATGGGACAGATTGCTGGTGATGCCCCAGTCACCGGCCGCGCTGCGCCGGTCCAGTTCCAGTCCGAACAGCCCGAACGCGATCTTCGACTGGCTGTAGGCGCGCCCGCCGCTGTAGGAGCGTTCCCAGTTCAGGTCCTCCCAGTTGATGGCGTACTGGTTCGCCGCGACGCTGATCTGCGAGGTCACGCGGGCGCGGCCGGCCCGCAGCAGTGGCAGCAGGCGGGCGACGAGGGCGAAGTGGCCGAGGTGGTTGGTGCCGAACTGCAGCTCGAACCCGTCCGCGGTCGTCTGCCGCTCGGGCGGTGTCATGACGCCGGCGTTGTTGACGAGCAGGTGGATCGGACGGTCCTCCGCCAGCAGGGTCTCGCCCAGCGCCCGGACGGACGTCAGGGAGGACAGGTCCAGCGTGCGCAGGGACACGTCCGCGCCGGGGACCCGCGCGCGGATCGCGTCGAGCGCCGCCTGACCCTTGCGCGGGTTGCGGACCGGCAGCAGCACCTCCGCGCCGGCCGCCGCGAGGCGGGTCGCGAGGCCGAGTCCGATGCCGTCGCTCGCGCCGGTGACGACGGCGCGCTTGCCGGACAGATCGGGGACGGTGAGATCGAAGTCGGTTCGTGGCATGGCGGGAGCTCCCTCGTGGTGTCGTTGCTGCCACCGTGACCGAGTCCGGCGGCGGGGTGCAGGGCCTGCGGATCCACTGATCGCCGGGCCGTGGATACGGCGGACTTTCGCCATGTTCCCTGCTCAGGACACGTATCCCGGGGTTTCGCGGCCGGCTCGCGGGTCGGAGAGGGGGATCGACGATCCGTGGCTGCGCCGCCGTGCCGGCCGGCGGGAGGCGGTAGAAGTAGGAGGGCAAGCGGCACGGAGGAGAGCACCCATGGAGATCGACCGGGCCGGACTGGCGGCCTTTCTACGGCGCCGGCGGGAGCTGTTGCAGCCCGAGGACGTCGGACTCCCGCGGGGGTCCCGCCGCAGGACCAGCGGGCTGCGGCGGGAGGAGGTGGCCGCGCTGTGCCACATGTCGACCGACTACTACGCGCGGCTGGAGCGCGAGCGCGGCCCGCAGCCCTCCGCGCAGATGGCCGCCTCGATCGCGCAGGGGCTGCACCTCTCCCTGGACGAGCGCGACCACCTGTTCCGGCTGGCCGGGCACAACCCGCCCGTGCGCGGCTCGGCCGGCGCGCATGTCGGCCCCGGACTGCTGCGCATCCTCGACCGGCTGGCCGACACCCCCGCCGAAATCGTCAGCGAACTCGGGGAGACCCTGCGCCAGACCCCGCTCGGGGTGGCCCTGACCGGCGACACCACCGGGTTCACCGGTCCCGAGCGGAGCATCGGCTTCCGGTGGTTCACCCTGCCGGCCACCCGCGCGCGGTACGCACCGGAGGAACACGCCCATCTCTCGCGCATGTTCGCCTCCGGACTGCGGGAGATCGCCACCCTGCGGGGCCCGGGCTCGCGGGCGGCCCAGTACGCCGGCCTCCTCCTGGAACGCAGCGAGGAGTTCCGCACCCTGTGGCGGACGCACGAGGTGGGCGTCGGCCCCGAGAAGGTCAAGCGCTTCCTCCACCCCGAGGTCGGGCTCCTGGAGCTGCACTGCCAGTCACTCCTCGACACCGACCAGTCGCACCGCCTGCTCGTCTACACCGCCACGCCCGGCTCCGAGAGCCACGAGAAGCTGCGTCTGCTCTCCGTCATCGGCACGCAGGCGGTCGGCTGACCTCCGGGCACGGGGCCGTCAGGCCTGGCCCCCTTCCTGGCCGAGGAAGTCGGCGACCAGCGCGGCGAACTCGTCCGGGCCGGCCAGGCGGACGCCGAGACTCTCCGCCTTGGCGCGCTTGGCGCCCGCGCCCTCCCCGGCGACGACGAGGGTGGTCTTCCTGGAGACGCTGGAGGAGGAGCGGCCGCCGGCCCGTTCGACGAGTTCGTTCATCTGGTTGCGGCTGAGCTTCTCCAGGGGGCCGGTCATCGCGCCGGTGACGACCACGGTCATTCCGGCCAGTGGTCCGGACGCCCGCTCGGCGCCGTCGTCGATGCCGTCGCCGTCGGTGCCGTCGCCGTCGGTGCCCTCATCCGTGCCGGACCGGGCGGGCGGGGTGGCGCCGGGTTCGGTCATGTTGACGCCGGCGGCGACCAGTCTGTCGATGAGCGGGGCGAGTTCGGCCAGTTCGGCGACGATCGAGGGGGCCTTCTCGGTGCCGATGCCCTCCACCTGCCGCATCGCCTCCGCGTCCGCCGCGCGGAGGTGGTCCATCGTCGCGAAGTGCCGGGCGATACGGCGGGACATGGACCGCCCGGTGCCGCGGACGCCGAGCGCGCACAGCACCCGCGCCAGCGGCCGCCTCTTGGCCGTCTCCAGGGCGGCGAGGAGGTTGTCGGTGCTGGTCTCGCCCATCCGCTCCAGGCCCAGCAACTGCTCACGGGTGAGGGCGAACAGGTCCGCGAGGTCGCCGACGAGGCCGGCGTCCACGAGCTGGACGACGCGGGTGTGGCCGAGGCCCTCGATGTCGAGCTGGTCGCGCCCGGCCGCGTAGGACAGGGAGGCGACCAGGTGGCAGTTGCGCCCGTTCTCGCAGCGCCAACGCTGCTCGCTGGTGTCGATGCCGGACCCGCAGCGCGGGCACACCTCGGGGAAGACGATGGGCTGTTCGTCGCCGGTGCGCAGATGGGCGACGGGGGCTTCGACGCGCGGGATGACGTCGCCGGCCCGGTGCACCATGACGTGGTCGCCCAGGCGCAGATCGCGGCGGGTGATGTCGGCCGGGTTGTGCAGGGTGGCGTAGGTGACGGTGGCGCCGTCGATCTCGACCGGCTCCAGGACCGCGCGCGGCGCGATGATGCCGGTGCGGCCGACGTTCCACTCCACCTCGAGCAGCCGGGTGATCTTCTCGACGGCCGGCAGTTTGTAGGCGATCGCCCAGCGCGGGGCGCGTGAGCCCGCGCCCGCGGCGCGCTGGTCGGCGGCGAGGTCGGCCTTGATGACGATGCCGTCGATCCCGAACGGCAGTTCGGCGCGCAGGGCGGCGATCTCCCGCACCCGGTCCAGTACCTGCTCGACGGTGGTGGCGGTGCTGCCGGGGACGGCGGTCGTGGCGGTGGTGTTGATGCCGAACGCGGCGGCCTGTGCCATCAGTTCGCTGTGCGCGAGGTCCGTCAGCCGGGCGGCGAGCTCCGTGTCGGTGCCGGGCAGGGGCAGCAGGCCGTAGCCGAAGAAGGTCATCGGCACGGTGTAGGCACGCTCCTTGGCACGCAGGCTGCCCGCGGCGGCGCCGCGCGGGTTGGCGAAGGGCTGTCCGCCGTGCACGGTGCGCACCTCGTTGGCGTGCTCGAACTGGGCGGTGGTCATGAGGACTTCGCCCCGGACCTCCACGGTGACCGGTTCGGCGAGTTCGGCGGGCAGCCCCTCGATGGTGCCGATCGCGTGCGAGACGTCCTCCCCGGCCGTCCCGTCCCCGCGGGTGATCAGCCGGCTCAGCCGGCCGCCGGTGTAGCGGGCGGCGACGGCGAGTCCGTCCAGCTTCGGCTCGACGCCGAACCGTTCGGCCTCGTGGCCGAGGCGCCGGGCCAGCGAGGCGGTCCAGGCGGTGAACTCCTCCGGCGAGAACACGTTGTCCAGGCTCAGCATCGCCACCGTGTGCGGGACGTCGCCCTCGACGGCGCCGCCGGCGACCTTGCCCGTCGGGGAACCGGGCAGCACCTGCTCGGGATGGCCGGCCTCCCAGGCGGCGATGGTGCGCACCAGCCGGTCGTAGGCGTCGTCGTCCAGTGCCGAGGTTCCGTCCGCGTAGTAGGCGGCCGAGGCCGTCACGGCGTCCTCGACCGCCTGGGCGTAGGCGGCGGCGTCCATGAGCGAAGCTGCGGGTGTCGTCATGCGGGTCATCCTGCCTGCCCCCACTGACAACGCCCCGCCACGCGGTGGTACCAGCTGTTACCATCACGGTATGGCGAAGACGCAGAAGGGCTGGCGGGTCGACGACGAGATCGCGGAGCTGGCCACGGCCCGGGCCAAGGACCGCGGCATGAGTGTCGGCGACTACATCGCCGCGCTCGTGCGGGAGGACGCCGACGGGATGCGGCAGCGCGGCCTGGAGGCGGCGCGGCGCTTCCTCGACGAGCACCAGGCGGTGTTCGACGAGGCGGAGGACGCCGAGCGCCGCGCCCGGGGGGCGCACGCCGCGTAATGGACCTGCACATCGACGTCCCCTGGATTTTGCAGGTCGCCGAGGTCGCGGGCGCGGCGGACCCCGCTCCCGAGGACTACGGGGTGCCCGTGGCCGCGGTCGCCTGCCACCGCGCCGAGCTGCTGGAGACCCCCGTCTACGACGGCCCCTACGCCCGCGCCGCCGCGCTGGTGCACGTCCTCGGGCGCTGCCGCTGGCTGGAGCGCTCCAACCTGGCGGTGGCCGCCGCGACGGGCGTGATGTACCTGGAGGCCTCCGGCATCCCGGTCAAGCCGGCGCGGGAGGACGCGCTCGCCCTCCGTGACCTGCTGCGCGATCCGGCCTGCACCGCCGCCCGGATCGCCGCCCTGCTGCGCGGCTGGCCCCGGGCGAGCTGAGGCGCGGCCCGGGGCCTGTCGTCAGGCGGGCGGGTCGGGTTCCAGTTCGAGTGTGGTGTGCTGGGTCGACAGGGCCTCGACGTACACCAGCGCGCAGGCGAGGACCCTGCCCCGCCACACCCTGTTCACCGGGAGTTCCGGTCGCGGGGTCGGCGGATACCGGTTCGGCCGGTGGGCGTTGCCGCCGTTCGCGCCGGCGCTCGCGTGGACGTGGTTCATGAACCGGATGCCCGTGTCCACGTCGAGGAGCACCGGGTGCTGGAAGGCTTCGCCCAGGCCGGCCCCGCGGCGTTTCCTCTCGGGGCGGACGTCCTCGTACTCGGTCACTTCGACGAGGTGGCCGACCGGTATCGGCGCCGGGTAGTTGACTGCGACGAGCACGCTCATGGCGCGCACGCTACCCCGCGCCGGCCGCCCGCCGCGGCCGGCCCGGCGCCGGGAACGGGGCGGAGTCCAGGTTGCGGGCGGGTTCGGCCGGGTCGACGGCGGCGGCGCGCAGGCAGCGGTGGACCTCCCGTGCCGCGTCCGCCCCGGCCGGGTCCGCCGCCGCGGGACGCAGGAAGCCGTCCGTGGCGTCCGGGTCGTGGGCGTGGCGCAGGAGCCCCTCGGCGACGGCCGCCGCGCGGTGCTGGCCGAAGCTCTTCCCGGGCCGGCCGGGCCGGTTGTCGGCGGGCTCCCACGCCAGGGCGACGCCGGGGGCCACCTCGTGGGCGAAGACGGAGGTCTCCCTGCCGACGCCGGGCAGTCCCGTCACCTCGTCGGCGAGACCGGCCGCCGACGGGGCGTCCGCGCCCTCCAGGTAGACCACGAGCGCGTCCCGGCGCGGGTAGGACCACGGGCGGGAGAGCACCTTCGCCCGGTACCGCGCGGACCGGGCGGCCAGTGCGGCCAGCAGGGTCCGCCAGACGCCGGGGGCGGCGTCCGGGTCCGTCAGGTGGACGTACATCCGCAGGACGGGCCGGCCGGCCCCGCCGGACAGGCCGCCGCAGGGGCCGTCCAGCAGCAGGAAGCCGGGGGACAGCGCGGGGCGGACGGCCGGCAGGTCGAGGCGCGCGTGTCGGTCCGGTCCGACCGCTCCTTGCGTCCGGACGGATGCCGTGGGCACGCGGACGAGTACTCGGCCGAGTTCGGCGAGGAGCGTGTCTCCCCGGGGCTCCGGGCCGGGCCGTACCACCGCGTCGACGGGGGTGAGGGTGTGCGGGGTGGCGGCGGTGAGGCGGTCCTCGAACGCGCGGTCGCGGCGGGAGGAGGCGGGGCCGGCCGCTGCCCCGTTCCGGCCATCGCGGGCTTCCCGGGCCTCCGGGGTGAGGCCCGCGTGCCACTCGTCGTACAGCACCGCGCCCAGGGCCGCCCGCAGTTCGCGGGCGGTGCCGCCGGTGACGGGCCGCTCCCCCACCAGGACGGTGCGGCGGTCCTGTCCGATCCGCAGGGTGGCCAGGGCTTCGCGCAGCCGGGGGGCGAGTGCGGCCTCCGGCGGCGCGGTGGACGGTTCCCTCATGACTCCTCCAGTCCGGCGGTGCCGGCGCACAGTCCGACGGTCCCGGCGAAGCGTTCGGGGGCCAGCAGCGCGGTGCGGCCCACGCCCGCCGTGCCCTTCTGCACGGCGGTGAGCCGCGCCCCGAACGACGCGGCGGCGAACATCCGGTCGAAGAGGTGCCAGCCGGCGTAGGCCGTCGCGCGGGCGGCGAACCCGGGATCGACGGGGGGCGCGGCGCTGCGGTAGGCCTCCCAGAAGGCGGTCACGAGCGGTCGTACGGCGATGAGTTGGCGTTCGCCGTTCCCGACGAGGGCGGTGTGGGCGTCGTCGCCCGCGCCGGGGCCGTCGAGGTCGAGTGCGGTGAACATCCGCGAGGCCGCCCGGTACAGCCACTGGCCCACGAACCCGCCGACGTCACCGGCCGGGTCGTCGAGGTGGAACTCCTCCCAGTCCGTGAGATGCGGCGGGGCCGCGGGGTCTCCGTCGCCGCCGAGAAGGAACTGGTCGAGCCGCAGATCGCCGTGGACGGGGGTGTGCGGGGCGGCGGCGGACCACTCGTGCAGCCGGCCCAGCGCGGTGCGCAGCCGGGCGTCGTGGTGGAGCAGCGCCCACGCCTCCAGCTCGGCCCCACTGGCGTCGGCGTACTCGCGCACCGTCAGCCCGGTCAGGCGCGAGTGCCCCCGTACGGCGGCGGACGGGCGGGGGACGCCGACGTCCGGAAGGCGGTGCAGGGTGCCCACCGCGTGGCCGAGACGTGCGGCGAGCACGGTGTCGATACGGTCCTCGTCGGCGAGCGTGCTGCAGGGGACGGCGGCGTCGAGCCGGGTGTGGACCAGTACCAGGGTGTCCGGATCGGCGCCCAGGAACTCGGGTGCGAGCGGGGCGGGTTGATCCTGCCGGGCGGACCGCGCACGCTCGAAGGCGCGGGCCCGTTCGAAGCGGTCGCGCGCTCCGGGCAGGGTGGCGTCCAGCCGTTTGACGAAGACCTGGCGACCGTCGGCGGTGGGGCCGGCCCAGTTCTCGTTGCGGCCGGGGAGTGCGAGCGCGCTCCCGGGGACGAAGGGTGCGATGCCGAGCGTGGCCATGGCCCGCTCCACCCCGGCCGACGGGCGGTGGGGAGCGGGGCGCCGCGGTGCGGGGGCGTCGGGTGTCCGGGGGGCGGCCGGGGCGGGCTGGGCTGTTGGTGCGGGAGGAGATGCCGGTGCGGGCGGAGGCGCTGGTTCCGTGGTCGTCGCTGCCATGGCCGTGACGCTAGGCCGCCCGGCGCGCGGCGGAACAGTGACAGGAACGGACCTGGCGGGGCGGTCCGCCGACCCGGCAGGAACCTGTCGGTCCGGTCGCGGACAGACCGGTGCGGGCGCGTGGCGGGCCCGGGCGGCGGCCGGTCGCCGGCCCGGGCGCCAGTTACCTGCCACTGGGCGCGGACCGGCCGCGCTGGTGGGATCGGAGCACCGGCCACGACCGGGGCCGGTCCCGCCCCATGTCCGAGGAGAGAACATGCAGAGCGCCGATCTGATGGGCGGTTACGCCGCCTACACGAGCCCGCGCACCGCCGTGGAGGAACTGGCCACCACGCGCAACGAGCCCGAGGCGGAGGCGTCGCCGTGGATCGTCACCACGATCAGCCTCGTGGTCACCATCCTGCTGCCCCTCACCGCCTCCTGAGCCCCCTCCCGCACCCACCCGTCCGCCCTTCCACCCACCCCTCCGCCCACCCCTCCATCCGAAGGAGACCCGCATGAGCACCGAGGACCTGATGAGCGGCTACAGCGCCTACACGACGCCCGCCGCGGCGGTCGAGGAGTACGACGAGGACCGCGCGGAGGCCAGCTGGACGCTGATCCCGCTCACGCTCGTCACGATCACCATCATCGCCTGATCCGCGCCCTCGCCGGCCCGGCCCCCGGTGGAAGACCACTTCCGCCGGGGCCGGGCCCTGTCGTGTCCCGCTCCGCCGGTGTCAGGCGTCGTCCCCCTCGTCCGCCGCCCGGGCCTCGCGCCGGGCGATCACGTCGATGAGGTCGCTGACCGTGCCCAGCGCCTCCGGCGAGAGCTGGACGGCCCGCAGCGCCACGTCGCGCACCTCGGCGTCACGCAGGGCACCGAGGAGTTCGAGCTGCCGGGAGATCTCCGCACCCTGCGTGTCGTCGAAGAAGTAGGCGGGCGGCACCTCGAAGAACTGGGCCAGCGCCTCCAGATGGCGCTTGGTGGGGTTGTCCCGCCGTCCGGTGCGCAGCTGCCACAGATACGTGGTGGAGAACGACACACCCGTGCGTTCGCGGCAGGCCCGGGCCACCACCTCGTTGGTGTAGGGCCGGCGGTCGGGGTCGAGGACGAGGCGGAAGAGCGCGTCGATCCGCTCGGCCAGACCCGAGGGGCTGCTTTCCGTACCGGCCACGCTCACCTCACGCCTCCCGCCGGACGCCGACACAGCACAGCACAGCACAGCACAGCACAGCACAGCATCTGCGGAGATAGATCCGAACTTCCTGGCGATTCATCGTAGTTGACATGCGCCGGGTGGCGCCCCATCCTGAGCCGGTGAGCCAAGATGAATGGCAGTCAGGGTCCTATTCATTTGAGCAAACGCCGTTCCCCGCCGAGACCGTCGGCCGTGAACGGGAGACGGCCGAGCTGCTGACGCTGCTCACCCGGGAGGATCCCGGCCGCGGGGGCGTCCTGCTGTACGGGCCTCCGGGCATCGGGAAGACGCGGCTGGCGCACACCGTGGCCGTCGCGTACGCGGAGCAGACGGGGGGCCGGGTGACCCTCTTCGACGCCACCGCCCACGCGGACCCGGAGGCGGCACTCGCCCGGCTGCTCACGGCGGACCCGGCGCCGGCCGTCACCGTCGAAGCCGGTGCCGAGGCAGGGGCCGGCGCCGGGGCCTTCGCCGGCCCCGGCGCTCTGGTGCTCGCCGACGGGCTCGACCAGCCGGCCCCCGCCGCACCGGGCGCACCCGGCACGGACCACGGCCGACCGGGCGCGCGGGCAACCCGGTTACTGAGCGCGCTGGCGGCGGCCGCGCGTGCGGGTACGCGGGTCCTCGCCACCGCCCGGCGGCCCCTGGTCCCGGAGGGGTTCGCCGGGCGGCCGGTGACCGCGCTCCCCGTGCCCGTCGACTGCACCGCGCTGGACCCCGACGGCCTGTCCCGGGTGCCGTCCGTACGGCTCTATCTCGCCTGCCTGCGCGCCCTCCACCCGGGCCTGCCCGCGCGGGAGCACGACCTCGCGCAGACCGCGCGGATCTGCGCCGACCTGGGCGGGGTGCCCGGCGACCTGTGCCTGGCGGCGCGGGTGGCCGGATGGGAGGGTCCGGAGGTGCTGCGTGCCGCACTGGACTGCGGGCCGGGTCCGGCCGCCGCCGCGGGGGTGGTGCGCGCGTACCGGGGCGCCGGCGGGGCGGAGCGGCGACTCGGCCCCGTCGCACGGCGGTTGCTCGACCACGCGCGGCTGTTTCCGGGCGGGTGCGGGCCCGAGGCGTTGCGCGAGGTGTCCGGTGTGCCGCTCGCGGCGTTCCCGGCCGCGCTCGCCGAACTCCTCGACCATCACCTCCTCACCTCCTCCGGGCGCCCCTCGGGCCGACTCGGTGGCCACTCCCGCGCACGGCTGCACGTCCCGTTCGGCGGCCCGCCGCCCGGGCAGGGTCCGTCCGTGACGGCGGACGCACGGCAGGCCCACGCCCGTTACTACGCGCGCGTGGCACGCGACGCGGTCGCACGCGTCCTGGCGGGCGACCAGCTCGCCGGAGTCACCGCCCTGCGCGCCGAGGAGCGCAACCTCCGTCTGGCGCTGGAGACACTCGGCGCCCCACCGGCATGCGAGGTCCCCGGGCGTGCCGACGAGCCCCCCGGCAGGCGCGAGGACACCGACGACGGCACCGACGCGGCCCTGGACCTCGCCGAGCACCTGTACTTCTCCCTGTACACGGTGGCCGGTTCCGGTGTCGGCGCCGCGCCGCCGGCGGGGCTCCCCCGGCCCGTGACCGCCCTCGGCCGGGCCCGGCTCGGCCTGCTGCTCGCCGCATCGGCCGTCCGGGCCGGGGACTTCGACGCCGCCCTCAGCCGGCTCGGCCAGGTGGCGGAGGAGGTGGCCGCGCACCCCGCGGCCGACGCCCTGACCGGCCGCCTCCTCGCTCTGCGGGGCCTCGCGGCGCACCACGACGACCCCGGCCGGGGGCTGTCGCTGCTGCACCGGGCCGTGGTCCGGCATCGGGAGGACGGCGACGAGGCCGCCGCGTCCGGGGTGGAACTGGAGGTGTGCCTGGCCGAGTTCCTCGACGGGCGGACCGACGCCGCGACCCGGACCGCGCTGGCCGTCCTGCCGGGTGCGTTGCAGCGCCGGGACCTGCTCACCGCGGGCGCGGCCCTGCTGCGCCTGAGCCTCTTCGCCACCGCCGACGGGCGGACCGGGGACGCCGCCGCCTACTGCGAACGGGCGCTGGCCGCGCTGCGCGGGCTCGGCGCCCCGGCCGTGCTGGGCGCCTTCCTGAACCTGGCCGGCACTCCGCTGCGGCCGGGAATCACCGCCCGCGCCACGGCCGCCGCCCGGGTACTGGGCGCCTTCTCCGCCGCGCGTGCCGGGCTGCCCGGTGCGCCCGACGACCCGGACTTCGCCGGGTGTCTGCGGGAGAGCGAGGTGCGCGGGCCGCTGGCGGAGCGGGACTTCGTCACGGCGCTGCGCGAGGGGGCCGAGGCCGGACTCCCCGGTGTACTCGCGGAGTTGGCCGCGTACCGGGGCGGGCCGCCACGGCCGGAGAACCACGACGAGGCGGACGCGGGACGCACCGGTCCGCTCACCCGCCGGCAGACCGAGGTCTCGCTCCTCATCGCGGACGGGCTGAGCAACCGTCAGATCGCCCGCCGGCTGGAGATCTCGGAGTGGACGGTGGTCAACCACGTCCGGGAGACGATGAAGAAGCTGGGCTGCACCTCCCGGGTGGGCATCGCCGGCTGGGTCCACACCTCGGCGGCCACCGAAGCGCTCGGCACGGCGCCCGCGCGGCCGTTGCTGACGTCCTGAACCCCTGCCTACCCGCTGAACCCCTGCGTACCCGGGCCCTTCAGCCCCTTGAGCCCCTGAGCCCCTGAGCCCCTGAGCCCCTGAGCCCCTGAGCCCCTGAGTACCCTCCCCTGCCCCGAGAGGACTTCCCATGCGTTCCGCCCCCTTCCCGGCCGGTCCCCTGTCCGCGCTGGCGCGGCACCGCGGGCAGACCGCCGTCGCCGTTCCACTGATCCTGCTGTCGGTCGTCGCGTCCCTGTGCGTGCCGCTCGCGGTGCGCCGGCTCGTGGTCGACATCGGCGGTCACCGCTCCCCGCTCGTCTCCGTGCTCGTCCTCGCGGTACTGGCCCTGGGCGGGGCCCTGGCCGGGGCGTGGTCGTCCTTCCTCCTCGGGCGTGTCGGCGAGTGGACCGTGCTGGACGTGCGCGCCCGCGTCGTCCGCCACGTCCTGCGCGCCCGGCTGCTCGACGTACGGCGGGCCGGGACCGGCGACCTGGTCGCCCGGATCACCAGCGACTGTGCCCAACTGCGCTCGATGTTCGACGTGGGAGTCACGGCGCTGCCCGCGTCGGCGCTGGTCGCGGGCGTCTCCCTGGTGGTCATGGGCGTACTGGACTGGGTGCTGCTGCTGATCGTGGTGGCGACCTTCGCCGTGGCGGGGACCGCCATCGCGGTGTTCGTCTCGGGGATGCGCCGGGGCATCTCCGCGCAGCAGCGGGCGCTCGGCGAGGTGGCGCAGCGGTTCACCGCGGCGGTCTCCTCACTGGCGGTGATCAAGGCCAACCGGGCGGAGGAGCGCACCGCCTCGGGCATCGTGGAGCGGGCCGGGGCAGCCGCGGAGGCGGCGGTGTCGGCGGACCGGGCACAGGCGTTCATCACGCCCCTGATGACGGTCGGCCAGCAGATCGCCGTCATCGGGGTGCTCTCGGGCAGTGGCGTGCGGATGGCCTCGGGCGCGCTCAGCCCGGCGGACTTCGTGGCGTTCATGATGTACCTCTTCCAGCTCATCGCCCCGCTGACCGTGCTGGCGACCGGCATCGCGCGGCTCCAGGCGGGCATGGCGGCCCGCGGCCGGATCCGTACCGCGCTGGAGCTGCCGTCGGAGGCGCCCGGGCCCGACCGCGAGCCGGCCCCCGTGCCCGGCGCCCCCGCCCTCCGGCTGCGCGGGCTGACCGGCGGCTACGACGCGGAGCCGGTGCTGCGCGGGGTGGACCTGACGGTCGCCCGGCGCGGCGTCACCGCCCTGGTGGGCCCGTCGGGCGCCGGGAAGTCGACGGTCCTGAACATGGTCGAGCGCCTGCTGCCCGCCGCCGGGGGCACCGTCGCGCTGCACGGCACGCAGCTGGCCGACTGGCCGCTCGACGCGCTGCGCCGTCGGATCGCCTACGTCGACCAGTCGTTCACCCTGCTGGAGGGGACGGTGCGGGAGAACCTCGTCCTGGGCGCGCCCGGTCCGGTGGACGACACGGCGCTGCGCCGCGTGCTGGAGAGCGTGGGGCTCGCGGCCACGGTCGCCGGGCTGCCGGACGGACTCGACACTCCGCTGGGCGGCGGTACGGATCTGTCGGGCGGCCAGCGGCAGCGGCTCGCCCTGGCGCGGGCGCTGCTCAGTGACGCCGACGTCGTCCTGCTGGACGAGCCGACCTCGCAGCTGGACGGCGTGAACGAGCGGTTGCTGCGGGACGTGGTGGACCGGCTGGCGGGCGAGCGGGCCGTGCTGGTGGTGGCCCACCGGCTGTCGACGGTCCGGCACGCCGACCGGATCGCCCTCCTGCGGGACGGGCGGGTCGTGGACACCGGTTCGCACGAGGAGCTGCTGCGCACGAGCGCCGGGTACCGGGCCCTGGTGGAGGGGCAGTCGGGCGGCGCGGAGGTGGTGCGCGAGACGGTGTGAGCCCCCCGTCGCCCCTTCTCCGGCCCGTCAACAGCGTGACGGAACAGGCCCGTTGACTTTTCACTGGCTGGCTGTACAGTCAACGCGGGTCGAACGGCGAAGGGGAGTCGTTGGTGCGCGCAGAGGGGCTGTCCGTACTCACGGACCGGGCGGGAAGACACCACAGGCGGCGGCTGCACAGGCTCGTGGACGGCCTCGATCTGCCGGTTCCCTTCGACGCCGAGACGTTCATCGCCGCCCTCGCCGCCCGGCGCGGCCGGCCCATCGAGATCCTGGACGTCGCCCTGGACTCCCCCGGCCCGTGCGGGCTGCTCGTGGCGACCGACCGGGCCGACTACATCGTCCACACCGCGCACACCACCGCCCTGCACCGGCAGCACATCCTGCTGCACGAGGCCGCGCACCTGCTGTGCGGCCACGACCGGACCGGTTACGCGGCCTCCGCGGCGGCCCGCGCCCTCATGCCGGCGCTGCGTCCGGCCCTGATCCGCCGGGTCCTGGGCCGCACCGGCTACTCCGAACCGCAGGAGCGCGAGGCGGAGTTACTGGCCTCCCTCATCCAGCACCGGGCCCTGCGCGCCGGGCCGCCGCACCCCATCGACGGGCACGGGCGGGCAGGGGTCCTGGTCGGTACCCGTGGTGGGCAGCGGGCGCGTGGCTGAGGAACTGGCGTACGTCCCCGCGGCGGCGTCGCTCTCCCTGGGCTGGTACGAACTGCGCCCCGCCCGGCGCGGCACCGCCGTGGGGTGCCTGTACGGGTTCTGGCTGTGCATGGGGGCGGCGATGGCGCTGCTCGCACCCGGGACCGTCGCCGCCCTGCGGGCGCTGTCCGTGCCCGCAGGGTGCGTCCACCTCCTGGGCCGGGAGCTGGAGATGGCCGCCCTGTCCTTCCTCCCGCTCGCCGCGATGCGGCTCGGGCTGCCGCGGTGGCGGGCGGTGTCGGAGTGGTCGCACGCGTTCGTGGGCGTGACGGCCGGGACCCTGTGCGCGGTGCTCTTCCTGGCCGCCTCCGCCGGCGGGCGGCCACCGGCGGCTACGGCGGGCGGCGCGGCGGTCGTCGCCGGCGGCGGCCGGGCCGACTGGGCCGCCCTGGCCGCGTTCGACACGGTGTTCACCCTCTACAGCCTGTGGTGTCTCGTCCTGTTCGCGCTGCCGGTGCACCGCTGTGCGCGGGGGCTGCGGCCGGGGGCGCTGCGGACGGGACTGCGGTTGGTCGCCGCGGGCACCGCGGTGGGCGCGCTGTGGGCGGTGTGGGGGGTGAGCGGCATCGTCAACATGGCCGTGGTCCACCGGCAGGGGGCCGGGATGGACCCGGTCGCCATGGCCCTGGCCAGTGGGTGCCTGCTGCTCGCCGCCCTCGGTGCGACGGCGGCGCTGTGGCATCCGCTGGTGGCCGGGGGACGGCACCGGCTGCGGGCCTGGCGCGCCCACCGGGCGCTGGAACCGCTGTGGGCGGCCCTGCACGCGGTGGTGCCGGAGACGGCGCTGTCGGTGCCGGGGCCGAGGGCGGTGGCCCTGGCCCCGGGCGGTGCGCGGTTCGCCCTGTACCGGCGGGTGATCGAGATCCGCGACGGCTATCTCGCGCTGCGCCCCTACTGGCCCGCGCAGACGCCCTCGTGGACGGCCGCGGCGCTCGCGCGGTTCCCCGTCGATCCCGGTCGCAGGCCGGTGGTGGAGGAGGCGGCCGCGGTGGCCGCGGCGCTGGAGGCGGCGCGGGCGGGCCGCCGGTGCGCGCCGGGGCGGGCGGCGCCCGGGCCGACGGGTGAGGGCCCGGGCACCGTCGAGGAGGAGGCGGCCTGGCTGGTCGCGGTGGCCGAGGCGTTCACCGGGGACCGCGCGGTGGCGTACACCCGCCGGCTGGCCCGGCACGCCGAGGGGTGAGCCCGGCCGGCGGGCGACCCGTCCCGGTCCGGTCCGGGTCGCCTCACGGCCTGGGCGTCACACCACCGTCCGCGTCAGCAGGGTGAGGACGAGGGTCAGGGGTTCGCTGGCGTCCTGGTCGACGGCCGTCCGGGCGGCGGCCTCCTCGACGGCGGCGCCGACGGTGGTGTAGGCGGAGTAACCGCCCATCAGGTCCGAGGTGTTCACGAGGGGTCCCTTCGGGTCCGGGCGCGGCCGCTCCGTGCACGCGCCGTACCCCTCGATCACAGCAGGGCGCCCACCGCTCCCGCCACGGCAGGAAACCGCCGCCTCCGGCCGGGCCGGGGCCCCGTGGCCGCTCACCGGGCTGCCGGTCGACAGGCGGACGGGGGCAGGAACCTGCCACTGTCCGCGCCCGCCCGGCGCAACCTACCGTGTCGGCGTGCCCACCCGGCCGGGGGCCGACGGGAGCAGGAAGAAGCGATGCGCACAAGGGAGCCGCGATGACGAGCGGGGAACATGTCTCGGTGCTCTTCCCGCACCACGTGGAGGAGCTGGACGAACTGACCGGCATGGCCGCGCTCGTCCGCGACGGTGCCGCACGGCGTCTGTGGCTCGGGCAGTCGCTGACCGTCGAGAGCCATCAGGCGCTCGCCTGGCTGGCGGGCGCCGGGTTCCGGGTGCCGGTGGGCCTGTCGGTGGCGCTCACCGCGCTGCGGCACCCCTTCGACGCCGCCGCCCAGGCCCGCTCGCTCGCGCTGCTCACCGGGCATCCGCCCGTCATGGGCTACGGGGCGGGCGAGCCGGCCTTCGTCACCGCGCTGCACGGCGCGCACTACGCCGCGCCTGCCTCGGCGGTCGCCGAATACGTGGGCGTGGTGCGGGAGTTGCTGCGCGGCGGGGCGGTACGTCACGAGGGTCCGGTGTTCCGGGTCGGCGGGGCCGCGCTGCCGCCGGTGCGGGACGCACCGCCCGCCGAGGTGGGCGCGGGAGTGCTGCGGCCGGGCATGGCGCGGGCGGCGGGCCGGACGGCGGACGTGGCGATCAGCTGGATGACGCCGCCCTCCTACATCCGTGAGGTGCTGCTGCCCGCCCTGGAGGAGGGCGCCGTCGCCGCCGGCCGGCCGCGGCCCCGGCTGGTGACGGTGGTGCACGCGGCGGTGGCCCGCCCCGGGCGCAGCCCGCTGCCGCTGGCCCAGCGCGGCACCGACAAGCATCTGCGCGTCCACCACTACGCCGACATGCTGCGCCGGGCCGGGCTCGACGTCGACGTCAGCGATCCGGTGTCGGGCGCCCGGGAACTCGTGGAGGCCGGTGTGTTCCTCTACGGCAAGCCGGGCGACCTGGTCCCGGAGGTGCGGCGCTACTTCGCGGCGGGCGCCGACGAGGTGGTGCTCAACCCGGTCGCGGTGGCCCAGACCTACGGATTCGCCGCGGCCCTGGCCGATCTGCGGGAGCTGCTCGCCGCCCACGGGTGAGCGGGGCTCAGGCCGCCGGTGCCGTGAGGTAGTCGCCGTGGGCGAGGTCGTCGAGCAGGGCGGGGTGGCGGGGCGACCAGCCGAGCAGTTCGCGGGTGTGGAAGCTGGTGGCGGGACCGTCGAAGGCGTAGACGCGGGCCATGAACGGGCTCACGAAGTGGCCGGCGGCCTCCTCGGGGGTGAGTGAGGCGGTGGGCAGGCCGAGGCCGCGGGCGATCGTCTCCGCGATGCTCCGCAGGGTGACGCCGCTCTCGCCGACGCCGTGCAGCATGCTGCCCGCGGGTGCCTTCTCCAGGGCCAGCCGGAACAGGACCGCCGCGTCGCTCCGGTGCACCGCGGGCCAGCGGTTGGCGCCGTCCCCGACGTAGGCCGAGACACCGGTGCGCCGTGCGGTGGTGACGAGCATGGGGATGAAGCCGTGGTCCTCGGGTCCGTGGACCGTCGGGGCGAGGCGGACCACACTCGCGCGGACGCCCCGGGCGGCGAGGTCCAGGCAGGCCCGCTCCCCCGCGAGACGGAAGGCGGCGAACCCGGTCCGGTCGGGTTCGTCCCGCTCACCGCTCTGCCTGCCCTCGGGCAGGACCAGCGTGCCGGAGGTGACGACGAGCGGCTTGCCGGAGTGCTCCAGCGGCCGGCCGAGGGTCTCGATCGCGGTCCGGTCGCGCCGCATCATGTCGTCGAGGTCGGAGAAGTCGCCGCCGTAGGCCATGTGCAGCACACCGTCGGCGGCCTCGGCGCCACTGCGCAGACTGTCGAGGTCGTCCAGGGAGCCGCGGTGCGGCACCGCTCCCAGCAACTCCAGTCTGGCGGCAGCGCTGTCGGAACGCGCCAGAGCGGTGACGGTGTGGCCGCCCGCGATCAGCTCGGTGACGACTGCGGGGCCGGTCTGGCCGGAACCGCCGGTGACGAACACATGCATGGAACACTCCCTGGATACGCCAGTGACTGGCACTTCTTAGCGCCAGTCACTGACATTATGTAGCGCCAGTGAATGGCGTCAAGTAACGCCAGTCACTGACATGTGTGTATGCTCACCGGGTGCCACGCAGCGGAGCAGAAGCGCGTCGACGTCTTCAGCAGGCGGCCCTGGAGCTGTATCGGGAGCGCGGATTCGACCGGACCACGACAGCGGAGATCGCCGCCCGCGCCGGCGTGAACGAACGGACGTTCTTCCGGCACTTCCCGGACAAGCGCGAGGTGCTCTTCGACGGCGAGGCCGACCTGCGCGAGGTGATGGTCGAGGCGGTGGCCGAGGCGCCCGGCGACCTGCCGCCGCTCGGCATGCTGCTGTGCGCCTTCCGGGTCGCCGCGGGGATGCTCGAGGAGAGGCGCCCCTTCTCCGAGCCCCGGCTGGCGATCATCGCCGAGACCCCGGCACTCCGCGAACGCGATCTCGCCAAGGCCGCGTCACTCATCGAGGCGCTGACACAGGCGCTGCGGCAGCGCGGTGTCCCCGGCCGGCTGGCCGGCCTGGCCGCCCAGACCGGCTGGGGCACCTTCCACCATGCGGCCCAGGCCTGGATCGACGACCCCTCGGAGGACCTGGACAGGCACCTCGACCGGGCCTTCGACGACCTGCGCGCCCTGTCCACGACGGCTCGGCCGGCACAGGGGCGGGGACAGGCACAGGGGCGGGCGCGCAAGCAGACGTGAGGCCCGTCGGACGGGCGGCTCACGCCAGTACGTCGTCCTTCCGCCAGTCCTCGATGCCTTGGTTGCTTATCGCCAGGTTGACCATCATCGTCCCGGCCTGTTCCGGGTCCACGGGGAAGGTGAGGCCGATGTCGTCCGCGAGGGGGACCGCGAGCAGACGGTTCCCGGGTGCGCTCAGCGTGACCGCGTCGGCGATCAGGACGACGTCGGAGACGGGCCCGGCCTCGTCCTCGCGCGGGCGGATCTGCGCCATCACCTGCTCCGGGGTGGCGCCAGCGAAGGCCGGGTCGTCCACGAAGCGGAGGTAGTCGCCGTAGTCGTCGATCACGTCCGCACCCTTCGGGTGGCGCACCTGCGCGACCAGGGCGGACCAGGCCGCGTCGTCGGTGAAGTCGGTGCGCACCAGCAGATCGACGTCCTGTTCGAGCACGGGCAGTGCGCGGGGCGGCCTGGTGTAACGGGGCGGTGCGCTCAGCCGCTCCAGCGCGACGCCCACGGGCTCGTAGAGGTCCTCCTCCTCCAGCTCCTCGCCCTCCTCGAGCTCGTACTCCACGTCGGCGGGGGCCCGCTCGGCGAAGTGGTCGAGGGTGAACGAGAGGCAGGAGCGGTTCAGCACCAGGTACGTCATGGCCACCTGCCGGGGAGTGATCCAGAACGCGTCCCCGCCCCGGAGGGCCAGCAGCGGGCGCGTCTCCGGGTTCCACCCGGTCCGCTCATCGGTGAGCACGACCAGGTCCGGTCTCCAGACGCCGGGCCGGTCCAGCGCGGCGGCGACCTCCTCGGCGGTGGCGCCGCGCCATGCGGGGTCGTGCGCCACGACCAGCCGCCGGGCGGCCGCCGTCCGCGGCCCGGAATCGGGGGCGGTCGCGGGGACGGTCGCGGGGACGGTCGCGGGGACGGTCCCCGGGGCGGTCTCGGGAGTGGTCTCATACCCGGGACCCTGCATGCCGGGCAGTTCGCCCAGCCGCGACAGGACGTCCTCCCAGACGTCCTTGTCGTCACCGGTGTTGAGCAGCAGCACTCCGTGCACGCGGTCCGCGTCGTCGTCGGAGGGCAGGGGCAGTGGGGGTCGCATGGAATGACACCTCGTCAGGTCGTTTGCCAACGACTCAAGTCCTATCAACCACCACTGACAATCGCCCTCAGCCCAGTCGGCGGGCGAAGCAGACCGCCATGGGGTGGCCCTTGTAGGGGCCGTAGCCGTCGGTGCGCCGGTAGCCCTCGCGGTCGTAGAAGCGGATCGCGTCGGGCTGCTTCACCCCCGTCGAGAGCTGCACGGTGGTGATTCCCCGTCGGCGTGCGTGATCCTCGAGTGCGCGCAGGATGTCCGTGGCCACGCCCGTGCCGCGGGCGTCCGGGGACACGTACATCCGCTTGATCTCGCCGCTGCCGTCGGGCAGCAGGCGCAGGGCGCCGCAGCCGGTCGCGTCGCCGGCGGCGTCCCGGGCGACCAGGAACACGTCGACGTTCTCCGCGGTCGGTTTGTCGGTCTCCTGGTCCGGGATGCCGTAGCGGGCGGCCAACTCCCGCTCCATGGCCGCGCGGAGGCGGTCGCCGTCGGCACAGTCCCAGGGCTCCTGCGAGAGGGTGAACATCACGGCACTCCAGTCGTCGTCACGTCGTACGGGCCCGCCGGTCAGGCGGATGACGCGTCCGCGCGGCACCGTGGCCCGTCGGCGCGGCGGACGTTCTCCGGTGATCCAACCAGCGTCACCGGCCCCGCCGGTAATGCCGATGCGGCAGCGCCGGGCATGCCTCACCGGCATGCCACGACCGCGTGACACCACGCGGCACGCAGTACGCTCAGGCGGTCAACTGCCCGCCGCTGCCCATCGGTTGCGCGCATGGTCGACGAACTCCTCGGCGATCGGGTGTGCGCCGTGCGACGGCACCCCGATCTCCAGGACGCTCCCGGAGAGGCCCTCGACCGGCCGGACGCCGAGTCCGGGGAGACCGGCGTCCGGCAGAGTCGAGCCGTGGACGAAGGCGATCGCCCGGCCCAGCACGACGGCGGCGAGCACGTCGGTGGCGTTCCGTACCAGGGGACCGTGCCGGCGGGGGCGCCGGTCGACGTCCGCGCCCGTCCAGTGGTCCGCCTCCTGCGGGGACATGCCCGCCCAGTGGGTGACCGGCTCGTCCCGCAGGTCGGACAGGGTCAGCCTCTCCCGGGCCGCCAGGGAATGGTCCGCGCGCAGCAGGACCATGCGCGCTTCGCACGCGAGCCGGTCGACCGTCAGCCCCTCCCGGTCGTGCCGGTCCCGCAGGAACGAGACGTCCGCGCCGCCCGCCCGCAACTCCTCCACCGGCGACAGCCATTCACGCGGGACGACGTTCACCCGTACGCCCGGGCGGTCCGCCTCGAAGGACCGGCTCGCCGCCGTCACGGCCACCATGTCGCACAGCGGGGCGGTCACGGTGAGGGTCTCCGCCGCGGTCCGCATGCCGCGTACACGGTCGAGAGCCGCCCGGGAGCGGTCCACCAGCGCATACGCCTCGGTGAGCAACGCCGCTCCCGCGGCCGTGAGTTCGGTGGCGCGGGAGCGGCGCACGAAGAGGGGGACGCCGACCGTGCGCTCCAGCGTCCTGATCGACCGCGACAGCGCGGGCTGGGTCATCATGAGCCGCTGTGCGGCCCGTGTGATGCTGCCGGTCTCCGCGACGGCGATGAGGTGGTTGAGGTGTCGCAGCTCGAGGTCGGGCACGGCTCGGACGATACCGGCTCACCTCACGACGTAGCCCTCCCACAGGGGGCCGCCGGCGGTGTCCAGTGCCCGGGTCACGGCGGCGTCGAAGCCCTCGATGTCGCCGCCGACCGCCTCCGCGGCGGCCTCGTGCAGCGCCCGGTGCAGTGCGGGGTCGGCGGCGGCCAGCCGACGTGACAGCCACTTGCCGCCGCCGAGCCAGTGGCCGCCGGCCAGGAGGACCAGCTCCGAGGCGCGCTGGAGCAGCTGCGCGACCAGGTAGACCCGCTCCGCGGGGTCCGCGCAGCCGCGCAGGTCGTCGAGCAGGTCGGTCACGACGTACCGCAGGTAGTCGCGCTCACGCTCCGAGAGCGGCGGCGGGCCCGCGGCCCAGCGTCTGCGCGCCTCCTCCTGGAGCGAGGCGCCCAGCCCGTCCGCGTCCACCAGGAGCATGCCCTCGGCACACATCGAGAGCAGCGGCGAACTCCGCTTGGCGGTCTCCTTGTCGGCGAAGTCGCGCCAGACGGCCTCGGTCTGCAGGAACAGCTCCACCGGCCAGCCGCGGTGCACCAGCGTCTCCCGGCCCGGGGCGGGCGGCCCGTCCATGACGACCACGATGTCCAGATCGGACATGGGCGTCCGGCGCTCGGTCAGCACGCTGCCGGCGAGGAAGGCCGCCCGGGCGTCGGGGCAACGGTCCCGCACGAGGGCGCGGGCGGTGAGGATGGGATCGTCCATCCCCACAGCCTATGCGGCGGCGACTGGCCCGTGGTGTGCCGCCGTCAGCAGTCGAGGGGCGCGGAGCCGACGGCGACGTCGTCGAACCAGAGGGTGTCGTCGCCCGACGCGTAACTCTCCCACCCCAGGCGCAGGGCCGTCGGCTTGGGCGGTGTGGTCCGGGAGAGCCACTGCTGGTCGACGTCCTGCGTCGGTACGCCGTCGGCGTGCAGCCCCGGTACCAGCTCGTCGCCGAGCCAGGTGTCGAGCTCCGGCGCGGTGGTGTCCACGGCGAACCGCAGGCACTGCCAACTCCCGGTCGGCAGCGGTCTGCTGAGCGCCACGCCGGCCGGGCTCTGGGCGGGCAGGGTGGCGTCGTCGCTCTCCCGGTTCCACTGGAGGGCCCCGTTCTGACCGCCGACGCGCAGCGCCCGGCCGTTCTGCGAGGCGTCCGGCAGCGACACGAAGGCGACGTGCGAGGCGGGCAGTGCGGTGGTGTGCCGTACCCACATCCGGAAGTACAGCACCGGGCCCGCCGTGGAGAGGTCCGCGTCGGCGGCGGCGAACGCGTGGTTGCAGTAGCCGGCCCGGCCGTCCACCCGCAGCGACTTGGCGCCGCCGTGCGCGACCTGGCTGTCGACCGCCACGGTTCCCGAGCCCTGGCAGTCGGGGGCGGTGAACTTCCAGTGGCCGGAGGGGCCTTGGCCGTCCTGGTCCTCGAAGTCGGCGCAGACCACGGCGCCGTCGCCGCAGGACGCGGGAGGCTCGGTGGTGGGCGGTTCGGTCGTGGGCGGTTCGGTGATGGGCGGTTCGGTGGTGGGTGGCTCGGTGGTGGGCGGTTCGGTGGTGGGCGGGGCCGTGTCGCCGTCGCCGCAGGACACACCGTTGAGCGCGAAGTCGTCCGGCGTGGGGTCGGCGGAGCTCCAGGTGCCCTGGAGGCCGAAGTCGGCGGTGCCGCCGCTGCCGAGGGAGCCGTTCCAGCCGGCGTCGACCGCGGTCACCGAGCGGCCGCTCTGGGTGACGGTCGCGTTCCAGGCCGAGGTGACCCGCTGGTCGCCGCCGTACGTCCAGGTCAGCCGCCAACCGCTCAGCGCGGCCCCGAGGTTGGTGACGCGGACCTGCGCGGTGTAGCCGCCGGCCCACTGGTCGACGGTGTAGTCGACCCGGCATCCGGCCGCCGTGCCGTCGCCGCTCGCGGGGACCGCCGCGAGGAGCGGTACGGCGAGCGCGAGGGCGGCCATGAGCACCGCCCAGGGTCTGCGGAGCAGGCGTGCGAGAACGGCGGTCATGTGCGCCTCCGGGGCAGGGGGGAGCCGTCGGATGTGCGGGAGGGTGGTGCGGGAGCGGTAGTGCGGGGGTGCGGATGCGAACGCGTCATGGGAGCGCTCCCACCCACACTTCCCTCCATAGCAGCGACGAACCACCTTCCTGTCAAGAGCGGGCGCGTGCGGCCGGCGCGTGGTTCCTAGCGGAAGAGTGCGACGGGGACGGCCTCGGCCAGGGCGCGGTAGCCGGCCGGGTTGAGGTGGAGGTGGTCGCCGGTGTCGTACGCCGGCCGCAGCCGGCGCTGGTCGTGCGGATCGCGGACCGCGCGGTCGAAGTCGACGACGGCGTCGAACCGGCCGCCGGTGCGGATCCACCGGTTGACCGCCTGCCGCGCCTTCTCGCGGACGCCGTCCGGGTCGTCGTAGCTGTTGCCGCCGAACGGGGTGAGCGTGGCGCCGTAGACACGGAGGCCCTGGGCGTGGGCGCGGGTGACGATCTGCCCGTAGGCGCCGATGAGGTCGTTCGTGACCTGCTCGGCGGCCGCGGGCGTCGCCCCGGCGGTGCCGATGTCGTTGACGCCCTCGAAGACGAGCAGGCGGTCCACGCCGCTCTGCGCGAGGACGTCGCGGTCCAGCCGGGCCAGCGCGTTCGGGCCGAGTCCGTCGCGCAGGACGCGGTTGCCGCCCGCGGCCTGATTGATGACGGCGATGCCGCCCGTGCCCTTCGCTACGGAGCGGGCGCGCAGCCGGTCCTGCAACTGGTCGGGCCAGCGGTCGTTGCCGTTGGTCGTGGAGCCGCGGCCGTCGCTGAGCGAGTCGCCGAGGACGACGGTGGCGGAGGTGGACCGCTTCGCCCACACCTCGAGGCCGCTGAGGAAGTACCAGTGGTCGGCGGTGGTGGCGCCGGGCAGGTCGCCGTCGGTGAGGTGGTCGCCGGCGAGCAGGTACGACGTCGTGCGGGAGCCGGGGTGGGAGGTGATCGACGTGGAGGCCTGGCCGTGGGCGAGGTGGACGGTCACGGTGAGGTTGGTGCCGGGGCGGACGTCGAGGTCGAGCGGGTCGCTGACCGCCTGGGCGCCCTGCGGGACGTCGAAGCCGGGCCGGCCGCCGAACCTCACCCGGTGGGTGCTCCCCGGCACGATCTCGTCGACGCCCGCCTTCCCGTCGGCGGGGCGGGCCACGGTGACGCCGGTGATCGGCAGGTCGGTGCCGCCGAAGGCGTTGGAGAAGCGCAGCCGCAGCCGCTGTCCGCCCACCGTGACGTGCACGGTCTGGCGCAGAGTGGCGTCGTCGAGCACGCGGTCGGCCCGGGTGAACGGTGCGGGCGGCATGTTGCCGGGCTCGGTCAACTGGGGCATGGACGCCCAGGTGTCGACCCAGTGGCCGCCGGTTCTCGCCGCGGCCACGGAGCGCGCGGTCGCGGAGGTGCCGCTCTCGGCGCCCTGCACGCCGGGCGCCTGGCAGACGGCGAAGCCCGCCGCGAGGAGGGCGGCCGCGACGCCGCCGAGGAGCGGCGCTGATCGCTTCATGAAGGGGAGCCTCCTTGTGCGTTCGGTGTGCCGCGCGGTCGCCGAAAGTTTCGCGCCCACGTCCTCACCGAAGCCGTACGACGAGCCGCCTCAATCAGCGGCCCGGAGGAATGTACGAGCGGTCACTCGTCGGGGTCAAGGCATGCGCAGTACGCCGCGCCTTACTGCCGACGCGGGGCGACAGTTTCGAGCAGATTGAGGGCCTGGTCAGCGTGCCAGGGACGCCGCGTCGCCCATGACGATCATCGGCCTGCGGGACGGGTCCAGGGCGCGCAGCAGTTCCTTCATGTGGTTCCTGGCGATGCTGACGCACGCCTGGGTGGGGCCGTGGTGGTCGACGTGGATCCAGATGCCGCCGCCCTTCTCGGCGCCCTGCGGACGGGTCCAGTCCAGCGGGGTGGTGCCGGGCTCGCGGTTGTAGTTGATCGCGACGACGTAGTCGAAGGCACCTTCCAGCGGTTCGCCCCGCGAGCCGGTGCCGGAGATCCGGAAGCCCGTGGACCGGTCGTAGGGCAGCCGGGTGCCCGGGTCGGGCAGCAGGCCGCCCGCGTCCGTGAGGGTGAACGCGCCGATGGGGGACCGCAGATCGCCGATGCGGTGGTCGTCGGTCCAGCCCTTGAGCGCGTTGTGGGCGGGCCAGGACCCGGTCGTGGGCTCCCAGCCGTCGGCGGTGCGCTCGTAGAGGCGGACGGCGGCGGTGCTGCCGTCGCGGTCCTCGCCGGTGACGAGGAGGACCTGACCGGTGGAGTCGGGGACGCGGGCGAGCAGGGCGGGACCCACGCCGGGCAGCACCCGCCGGGTGCGGACGGTGTTCTCGGTGACCCCGGGCCGTCCGGCGGTGGTCGTGGACGTCGCGTGGTCGGCGGGCCGGTCCGCCCCGTCGGTGCCGGCCGAGGGGCCGGCGCAGCCGCACAGGAGGAGCACGGCACCGGCCGTGACCGCGGTGCCGTGGCGGACCGGGCGGGAAGGAAGGTGGGCGGGGCGGTACAGGGGCATGACGTGGGGGGTCCTTCGGGGGGCGGTGGGTGCGGTGGGGTTGCTGTCGGGTCGTTCCGGGCGCATGTCGGGTGTGGTCGCTGTCGGTGTTTCCGGAGGAAGTCAGGTGTGCCGGCGGCACGTTGTCCGCGAGGAGGTCAGCTGTCGCGGGCCGAGCCGATGAGTGTCTTGACCTGGGCGAGCACGTCGTTCCAGGCGTCCGCGGAGCCGTCCGGGACGGCCTCGATGTCGAACGCGTGCTCGCTGTCGTAGCGGGGGTCGACGGTGGAGGACGGCGCGGGGCCGTGGTCGTCCCGCCCCGCCGGGTCGGCCGGGGGCTCACCCAGGCACATGCTCACCTGGAGGGCGGGGCGGTCCCGCCCCGGTGTCCACAACGGGCGGGCGGCGTACTGGAGTCGGCCTCCCAGGCTCCGGCAGGCGGCGCCGGGTGTGCGGGCCGAGGCGTGCCGGGAGGCGGGCGGTGCGGTGGGCGTCGTGCCGTCGAGGGCTTCGAAGGCGACGAGGGCGCCGCCCGGCTCCAGCGCGGACAGCGGCGCGCACGCGAACGTGTCCACGGCGCCGGTGGTTCCCTCGCCGCATGTCCCGGCGACGCGGTCGGCGTCGAGGGGCTGCCCGGCGGCGTAGACCACGGCCCCGTCGTCGCCGCGGGGCACGGCGAGCGCCTGCCACCCGGCGGGCACCTCCAGGGTGAGCCCCGAGACGGTGGCGAACCGCTGGAGGCGAGCGTCCGTCTCCGCCGGGGCGGTCGCCGCCGGGGGTGCGGTGTCCGGCCGCGCGCCGGACGAGCCGGTGCCCAGCCAGAGCCCGAGGCCCGCGGCGGCCAGCGCGCCCGCCGCCGCGGCCCGCATCCGGCGCCGGCGCCGCACCCGGCGCCGTACCTGCCGCATCCGGTCGGCCGGCGCCTCCAGGTGCGGGACCACCCGTTGCAGCAGCACCCGCAGTTCGGCGTCCTCGCCGGTGTCCGTCACCTCGTGGTCAGGCACGCGACTGCCCTCCGCCCGCCGTACAGGCCGACAGTGAACCGTCGTAGCCGGGCGGGGGTGCCGTGCCGTCCAGGGGCCGGTCGCCGAGCACGGTGCGCAGGGTGCGCAGTGCCTTGACGCTCTGGCTCTTGACGGTGCCGGGCCGGCAGCCCAGAATGCCCGCGGTCTCCTCGACCGAGAGGTCCTCCAGATAGCGCAGCACCAGCACGGCACGCTGCCGCCGGGGCAGGTGCCGGACCGCGTCGGCCAGCGACTGTTCCAGGTCCACGGCGGCGAAGGGGTCGCCGGACGAGGCCCGGTCGGGCAGTTCGCCGTGGGGCACCTCGCCCTTCCAGCGGCGCTGCCACCACGAGGCGTGCGTCGTGACGAGCGTCTTGCGGACGTACGCCTCCGGGTGCTCGTCGGCGATCCGTGGCCACTTGGGCCACACCTTCGCCAGTGCGGTCTGCAGCAGGTCCTCCGCGAGGTGCGGGTCCGCCGTCAGCAGCCACGCCATGCGCAGCAGGCGGGGTCCGCAGGCCGCGACGAACGCCTCGAAGTCCCGCGCGCTGCCGCTGTTGCCCATCGCGCCGGTCATGCCCCCGCCATCGTGCCTGTGCGATTCGTGTGTCGCTCACACCAAGTGAACCGGGTGGGGACCGCTTCCGGTTGCCCCGCACGCCGGGGAAAATTCGTGCGGGGGGCGATCGGGTCGGCGGACGTGCGGCATCCGGTGGGCGCGGTGGTCACCTTCCTCCTGGCCCGTTGGCCGCTCAGCGGCCTGATCCGGGGTCCGGTCGGGGACCTGGGCGTGGTCCTTCGCCGGCCCCGGCGGCGGAAGCCCGGTCCGACGCGCCACCGTTGAGGACGATCACATGAGTCGGCATCGCGCCGGAACAGGGTCCGCGGACGGGTACCGCCCGGGGTCCGGCGGCGGTGTTGGAGCGAAGACGAACGAGAAGAGAGAGGGCCCTACCATGACCTACGGCTGTACGACCTCGATGAAGACCCGGCCCGGCTCCCGGGAGGAGGTCGTGGCCCTTCTCCTGAGTGCCGTCGACGGGCTCCGCGAAGCGGGATGCGATCTCTACGTCGTGGGGCTCTCCCACGACGACGACGTGACGATCCGGGTGACCGAGGTGTGGAGGACCAAGGACCACCACGACGCCTCCCTGCGGCTCCCGGAGGCGAAGGCGGCCATCGGCGAGGCCATGCCGATGCTGACGGGTGAGTTCACACCAAGCAGGAGTTCTCGGTGGTGGGCGGCCTGGGGGTGTAGGGCCGGTCAGCCCCTGCCGCGGAACGTGGCGCGGTACGCCGTCGGGGAGACGCCCAGTTCGGCCTGGAGGTGCAGGCGCATCGAGCCGGCGGTACCGAAGCCGGCGTCGGTGGCGATCTCCTCGACGGGGAGGTCGGTGCGCTCCAGCAGCGTGCAGGCGCGTTCCACGCGCTGCCGGGTCAGCCAGCGGCCCGGCGAGGTGCCGATCTCCTCACGGAAGCGCCGGGTGAACGTGCGCGTGCTGGTGGACTCCTGGGCCGCCAGCTCCCGCAGGGTGAGCGGCCGGTGGAGGTTGGCGAGCGCCCAGGCGCGGGCCCGGGCGGTGGAGGAGACCGCCGGTTCGGGCAGCGGCCGGGTGATGTACTGCGCCTGGCCGCCCTCGCGGTGCGGCGGGACGACGGTGCCGCGGGCCACCTCGCCCGCGACGTCGGCGCCGTGGTCGGAGCGGATCATGTGCAGGCACAGGTCGATGCCCGCGGCCGCGCCCGCCGAGGTCAGGACGCCGTCGTCGTCCGTGTAGAGGACGCCGGGGTCGAAGGCCACGTCCGGGAAGCGCTCCCTGAAGCGTGCGGACGAGCGCCAGTGGGTGGTCGCCCGCCGCCCGGCGAGCAGTCCGGCCCGGGCCAGGACGAACGAGCCCGTGCAGATCGACGCGACCCGGGCGCCGGGCCGCACCCGGGCCAGCGCGGCGGCCAGCGCCGGTTCGAGCGGGCCGGCGCCGGGCGCGCGGTCGCTCTCCGCCCCGGGGACGAACACGGTGTCGGCCTCGGCGAGCGCCTCGGGACCGTGCGCGACGGTGACGGTGAAGTCGGTGTCCGTGCGGATCTCACCGGCCACGAGCGCGCAGGTCACCACCTCGTAGAGCGGCTCCCCGGCCGCGGAGCGGGCCTGGCCGAACAGCCGGTGGACAATGCCGAGTTCGAACGGCAGCATCCGGTCGCGGACCAGGACGGCCACCCGGTGGCGGCCGTCGCCTGCGAAGACGGTCATGGCCCGATCTTCGCACATGTTGTCCATCGGGCCAGTCGTGGCGGTGCCGCCGCCGTCACATGATCGACGCCATGAACATTCTCTGGGTCATGGCCCACCCCGATTCCCGTTCCCTCACCGCCTTCCTCGCCGCCGAGGGCCGGCGCGCGCTCCTGGACGCCGGCCACGAGGTCGAGGTCTCGGACCTCTACGCGATGGGCTGGAACCCGGTGGTCGACACCGCGGACTACGCCCACGATCCCGCCGAACGGTTCCTGGTCGCGGCCGCCGCGAAGCGCGCCCACGGCGCCGGCACGCTGAGCGCCGACATCCGGGCCGAGCAGGACAAGCTCGACCGGGCGGACGCGCTCGTCGTCCAGTTCCCGCTGTGGTGGTTCCAGATGCCCGCGATCCTCAAGGGCTGGTTCGACCGGGTCTTCGTCCAGGGTTACGCCTATGGTCTGCAGGCACCGGACGGACGGCCGCTCGGTTACGGGGACGGTTTCCTCTCCGGCAAGCCGGCGCTGGTCGTCGCCGGCGCGGGCGGACCCGCCCGGTTCTACGGCGGACGGGGCATCCACGGAAGCCTCGACGAACTGCTGTTCCCGCTGCTGCACGGCACGCTCTTCCACTCCGGCGCGACGGTGCTTCCGCCGCTGCTGGTCCCGGGCGCCGACCGGTACACGCCCGAGGACGCGGAGAGCGCCGCCAAGGAGCTGCGCGAGCGGCTGCGCACCCTGTGGACGACCGCGCCCCTCCCGTACCGCCCGCAGGACGGCGGGGACTACGACGACGACCGTGTCCTGCGGCCGGACGTCCTGCCCGGGCGGACCGGACTCGGCGTGCACCTCGCCCGGCGCCCGTAGGTCCGCCCGGGCTACTTCCCGTGCGGGTCGGCGGCGTTGAGTGCCCGGACGACCTGGTCGTAGTCGCCGCGGGACTCGCCGTGGCGGAGGAACTTCACCTGTTCCACCAGGATCTCCTCGGCGTCCGGCTGCGTCTCCAGCAGGGTGACGGTCTCGGTGACGTACGCGTCGAGCGGCATGGCGAGGGCGTTGTCCTCCTGGCCGGGCAGGAGTGCGGTGCGGACGGACGGCGGTACGAGTTCGACGACCTTCACGGTGGTGCCGTCGAGCTGCAGCCGCAGGGACTCGCTGAGCATGTGGATCGCGGCCTTGGACGCGTTGTAGCTCGGTGTGATGCGGAGCGGGGCGAACGCGAGGCCGGAGGAGACGGTCATGATCGTGGCGTCCGGCCGGGTCCGCAGATGCTCGACGAAGGCGGCGATCAGCCGGATCGGGCCGAGCACGTTCGTCGTCACCGTGGCCTCCGCGGTGGCGAGGAACGTCTCGGGGGCGCGCCAGTCCTCGACGCGCATGATGCCGGCCATGGTGACGAGGACGTTGAGGCCGGGGTGGCGCGCGAGCACCTGCCCGGCGGCGGCGGTGATGCTCTCGGGGTCGGTGGTGTCGATCCGCACGGTGTCGATGCCGGGGTGCTCCGCCGCGATCCTCTCCAGCAGGTCGGTGCGCCGGCCGCCGACGATGACGGTGTTGCCCCTGGTCCGCAGCCGGAGGGCGAGGGCGAGCCCGATGCCGCTGGTGGCGCCGGGGATGAAGACGGTGTTTCCGGTGATGTTCATGCCTTCGACTCTCACGCGTCGGGCCGCGCCGGTGCAGAGACCGTTTGTCGGGGGACCGCCGATCCCTGGCCGGCGGCACGGCGGGCGGTGACAATCGTGGACATGGACCGTGAAGCACTGGCCGACTTCCTGCGCCGCCGCCGCGAGGCGCTCCAGCCGGCGGACGTCGCGCTTCCCGCGGGCGTACGCCGCCGGACCCGGGGGCTGCGGCGCGAGGAGGTCGCGTCGCTCGCCGTGATGTCGACCGACTACTACACCCGGCTGGAGCAGCGGCGCGGCCCGCAGCCCAGCGAGCAGACGCTCGCCTCCCTCGCCAGGGCCCTGCGGCTGACGAACGGCGAGCGCGACTACCTGTACCGGATCGCCGGGCACAACGCCCCCGCGTCCCTGTCGGCCTCCACGCATGTCGCCCCCGCGCTGCTGCGGGTCATGGACCGCCTGGAGGACACCCCGGCGCTCGTCCTGTCCGACCTGTTGGAGACGCTCGTGCAGAACAGGATGGCCGACGCCCTGTTCGGTGACGTGTCCGGCCACACCGGACCGGCCCGCAGCGCGATCCACCGCTGGTTCACCGACCCCGCCGAGCGGCTGCTCTACCCCGAGGCCGACCGGGACCGGCAGAGCCGCGCCCAGGTCGCCTGCCTGCGCGCCGCCTACGGGCTGCGCGGCCCCAGGTCCCGGGCCGGCGAACTCGTGCGCGCCCTGCGCGGGACGAGCACGGAGTTCGCCGAGCTGTGGGAGCGGCACGAGGTCGCCCCGCGCTTCGAGGATCACAAGACGCTCCTCCACCCCGAACTCGGCGCCCTCGAACTGGACTGCCAGGCCCTGTTCACCGAGGACCAGTCGCAGACCCTCCTCGTCCTCACCGCCCCGCCCCACACGGAGAGCCACGAGAAGCTGCAACTGCTCGGCGTACTGGGCCTGAACCGGTTCGCCGGGGCGGACGGCACGAACTGAGCCCGAACCGGTTCGCCGGGGCGGACGGCACCACCGGGCCGTGCCCGGGCACCGGCCGGCCTCGGCGGCACCCGCGCGGCGGGCAGAGGAACGGATCGGGAACGAAAAGGGAACCCGGGCCTCCACTATCGACGATGCGCGGGGATGGTTCCCGCCGAGGCGGTGCCTCGGAACCCCCACTCCCGGCGTGACGGTCGACTCTCGCACCAGCCGACACGAGGGGAGGAGCCGGTATGACCCGCATCGTTCTCGTCTCCGGCAGCCTCAGGCGTCACTCTCTGAACAGCGCGTTGCTGGCCACGGCGCGGCGCGTCCTAAAGGAGCGCGGCGCGACGGTCCGCACGTCCGCGCTCGACCCGCGGTCCCTCCCCCACTTCGATCACGACCTCGACGTCGACGGCGGTCCGTCGCCGGTCGCGGCGGCGCGCCGGCTGGTCGCCGCGGCGGACGGTCTGCTGATCAGTACGCCGTCGTACAACGGCGCTCCCCCGGGGGTGCTGAAGAACGCCCTGGACTGGCTGTCCCGACCGCAGACCGACAGCGTGCTCGTCGGCAAGCCGGTGGCCGTCATCAGTGCCTCCCCCGGGTTCCACGGCGCGGCGGAGGCGCAGGAGGTACTGCGGGAGGTGCTCGACTGCGCCGGTGCCACCGTGCTCGCACACCCGGCGCTCGCGGTCGCCCGCGCCGACGAACTGCCATGCCGTGGCGGCGAGTTGGCGGACCCCGCGCTGCTGCCCCCGCTGCGGTCGATCGCCGACGCGCTGCTGTCCGCCGCCCGCCCCGCGCCGGCGGAACCGGCCGGTGTGTCCCCCGAGAGCCGGACCCGAGGCCCCGCCACCCCGGCGCGCTGAGCCCGGCCGGCCGCCCGTACCACTCACCGGATGCCGGAGTGATCCGCCCGGTGAGCCGGAAGAAGCGATGCGAGGAGGGAGGTGACCGACATGACCAAGCCCGTGCGCCGTTACGCCAAGGCCGTGCGCTAGGAAAACGGGTGCTCGGGGGTGTTCAGCCGGAAGAACATCCCCGAGCACTGTCCCGACCGCCGGCCGGAACTCCCGGGCACCCCCCACCACTTCGCCCCACCGCACGCAGGCCTGGAGGACTTACACCATGGACATGCCCAGCCGGACGGTCAGAATACTGCACATCGGAGACGGCACACTCCTCGCCACGGACGTCGCGGGCCGGATCCATCTGCTCGACGAGGACCTGAACCTCCTGCGCTCCTCCCCGGTGGTGCCGGACGGTCAGCCGGTCTACGCCGTGGCGGTCTCCGGCGACCATGTCGTCACGAAGGACAAGTACGGCGGGATCGGCCGCTGGTCGCTGCCCTCCCTGGACCTGCTGGACCACATCGACGCCACCCGGCTGTGCGACGACTCGCGGATGCCGGGAGAGGTGCCCTCACCCGTCGTCAACCGCGGGCTCGGCATCCGGAACGGCAAGGTCTACGTCAACAACGGCTATCTGCAACTGGTGGTCATCGACCTGCAGACCTTCCGGGTGGACCGGATCGTGCCGTCGATGAGCTCCGACTACCTGGAGTGGTTCGACTTCGGCCACCCCACTCTGCACGCGGTCACGGACAAGAAGGGGCAGCTCTTCCTCGGCGACGTCGAGAAGCGGGAGTTCCCCGTGCGGGTCCAGGTGGACGACCACTCCAACCTGCACCGTGTCGTCTGGGACTTCCGCCACCGGCGCTTCTGGGTCACGCAGGACAACGGCGCGGGCGAGACGGGGAACAAGTCGAACGGCATCGTCACGCTCACGGACGACGGCCGGGTCATCGAGAGCGTGGCGTTCGCGACGGACGACGTGGAGGTCATGACCTTCTCCACGGACCACCGGTGGGTCTACACGGGCGGGTTCGACGGCGATCTGTACGCCTTCGACAACAGCGGTCCGGACCTGAGGCTGGACCGCAAGGTGGCCTCGTTCGCCCACAACATCAACGACTTCGCCGTCTCGGACAGCTCCGACCGTCTGTTCGTCCTGACCCAGGACGGCGTCATCACGGCGCTCACCCCCGACGGCACCCGGGTGGCCCGCTCCTCCTTCCGCCACCAGTCCTTCTGGGACCTCCAGGTCCACCCGGACCGGCCCGACCGGCTGCTGGCCGCCGTGGACGAGGGCGTGGCCGAGCTGATCGTCGAACGCACCGGTCCCCCCGGCGAGATCGGCGTACGGGTGGCCGCGCAGCACGACCACCGCCTCGGCCTCACCCGCCGTGTCGTGCCGTTGAAGGACGGCGGCTGGCTCGGGGTCACCCGGGAGAACGTGGCCTTCCGGGCCGGGCCGGACGGCGCGCTGGTGTGGCAGGCGGCGCCGGGCGGCAGGCTGTCCACCGTCTCCCTCGACCCGGACGGCACACGGGCGCTGGTCACCTGCAACATCGGCGCCTACGAGCTGGACGCCGCGACGGGCCGGACGGTGGACACCTACGAGGTCGACAACGCCCCCGTCTGGGCGGGGACGTACACCCCGGACGGCGACCTGCTCCTCGGCGGCCGCAACGCGGTGGTGCGCAGGATCGACCGCGCCTCGCACACCGACCGCTGGGTCTCGTTCATCGGCGAGGAGGCGTACTGCAAACGCTTCCGCTTCGACGGCGACCGCGTCTTCGTCATGGGCGGCGCCGGCGTGCACGAGATCGATCCGGAGACGGGGACCGTGCTGCGGGTCTACTCGGAGCTGCTGGAGAACACCGCCGAGGACGCCGTCGTGGTGGACGGCCGGCTCTACACCACCACCTACGGACAGCAGTTGGGCGTGTTCTCCGATCCCCTGCCGCCGGGTCCCGCCGAACCCGAACTGCTCGGGCTGCTGGAGCCGTTGCCCGACTTCGCCAAGGCCGCGCACGCCGTGCGCAGCGCCGACGGCACGCCGTACCTCCTGGTCGGCGGGCGCGGCGGCTGGCTGCGGACGTACCGCCTCACCAAGGAGGGGCCCGAGCGGGTGCGCGACCAGTACCTGCGGCCCGTGGACCCCAGCCGCCTGGAGCGTGCGTGACGCTCGAGGAAGACGCGGGACCGTCCTCGCTGTGGCGACGACCGCGGTTCGTCTCCTTCAGCGCGGGGGTGTTCGCGAACAACCTGGGTGACGGCATCTACGCCGTCACCCTGCCCCTCCTGTCGTACGACCTGACCGGTTCCCTGCACGTCATGGCGCTGCTCAGCGCGGTGACCCCCGTCGCCCTGCTGCTCAGCGGGCCGCTCCTCGGGCACCTCGCCGACCGGTACGGGACGCGCGGACTGGTGCTGTCGGGTCTTGCCGTCCAGTTCCTCGCCGTACTGGTGCTGATCGTGGTGCTCGGCGGCGACGTCCGTCCCGGTGCCTGGCTGCTGGTGGTGTGCGAGCTGAGCGTGCAGTTCGGCGGCGCGACCTACCGCAGTGGCTGGTTCGCCAGTCTCCCCGCGCTCTTCCCGGACCAGCCGGGACAGGCGCGGGGCGTGCAGTCGGCGTCGTTCCGCGTCACCACGGTGCTCGGACCACTGCTGGCCGGCGCCCTGCTGGGGCCGCTCGGCTATGTGGGCCTGCTCTGGCTGAACCTGGGCACCTTCCTGGTGCCCGCCGCGGTGTGGCTCGCAGGGGTGCGGCCGCCGCGGAAGACGGACGGCGGCCGGGCGCACGACGGGTTCGCCCGGTCGGTCCTGGCCGGCTGGCGCGTGCTGCGCGGCAGCCGGGTGGTGTTCACCACGATGGTGCTGGTGGCGTTCGTGGAGGTGCTCGGCGGCACCGGGAGCCAGGCGCTGTCGGTCTTCTACCTGCGGGACGAACTGCGGCTGTCGGGCGGCCGGGTGGAGTTCGTCCTCACGGTGGTCAACCTCTGCGCCACCGCGGGCGCGCTGTGGGCCACCCGGATCGCCGGTGAGGGATCCCGGCTGCGCATCGGCCATGTCGCGCTGGGCGCACTGCTGACCACGGCGGGCAGCCTGGCCCTGATGACCTCCGGGTCGCCGGTGCTGGTGACGCTGGCGATGACCGGGCTCTTCGGTTCCTACAGCGTCCTCAACGTCGCGGCCGAGGTCCTGCTGTACCGCATGATGCCCGCCGAGTACATCGGACGGCTGTGGGGACTGTGGCGACTGGTGTGCGGCGGCGCGGAGGCGCTGGGACCACTGGTGATCAGCGTGAGCAGCGGTGTACTCCCGGTCAGGGGCGTATTCCTCGTGCTCGGGGCGATTGCTATGCTCCCGCTGTGCTGGCTGCTGCTGCGTATCCGTACCGGCTGGGACACCCTTCCACCCCCTCCCGCCGCGCGGCACGCCACCACGGTCCCCGGCCCGGCGGACACGGCATAGCCCCCGTGGGCGCACCCCCACTCCGTGCGGCGGCCGACCCCGCCGCCACGGACGCCCGCCTCCCGCGCCGCCCCGCACCTCCCCCACAGCGAAGACGCCCGGCGCCGCTGCCCGGCACGCACGCGGCGCCTCCCGTCCGCACCAACGGGGATCCGGACGAAAGATAAGGTCGTTACGTGACACTTCAACAATCCGGTATCCGCTTCCTCTTACTCGGGCCCCTGGAAGCATGGGACGAGGAACGGCGGATCCGCCTCGGGGGCACGCTCAACGAGCGGGTACTGGCCGTTCTGCTCCTGGAACGGGGCCGGGTCGTCCCGGTCTCCCAACTGGTACAGGCCGCCTGGGCCGGCGACCCCCCGGCGACGGCCTCCCACCAGATCCGCAAGGCCGTCGGCGAACTGCGCAGGCGCGTACCCGGCGGCGGTGACCTCATCGCCACCGAACCGTCCGGCTACCGGATGCTCCTGAACGAGGAACAACTCGACCTCAGCCTCTTCGCCGCCCACGAGGACGGCGCCCGTCAGTCACTGGCCGCGGGGAACCGGGCCGAAGCCGCCCGGCAGTGGGAGGCCGCCCTCGCCCTCTGGCGCGGCCCCGCCCTCCCGGACTCGGGCAGCGCCACCATCGAAGCGGCCTGCGCCCTGCTGGAGGAACGCCGGCTGAGCGCCCTGGAGTCCCTGGCCGACCTGCGGCTGTCCACCGGCCGGGCCGCAGGACTCATCGGCGAGTTGCGGCACGCCATCGCCGCCCACCCCTACCGCGAGTCGCTGCGCCACCGGCTGCTGCTCGCCCTGTACCGGGCGGGCCGCCAGGCGGAGGCCATCAACGAGTACGCCCACACCCGCACCCTGCTCGCCGAGGAACTCGGCATCGACCCGAGCCCGGAACTCTCCGAGCTGTACCAGGCGATCCTGCGCAACAGCCCCGAACTGTCCGTCCCGGCCGCGCCGGAGCGGCCGGCGGACGTGCCCTCCGGTGCGGCCGGGCACCCGCGGGGCACCGAACGGCCCTGTCCCTTCCCCCATGTGCCGGACGACTTCACGGGCCGTACGGCGGAGATCGACCGGATCCTTCGCGTCGCCGCCCGCGTCGGCGACCGCTCGCCCCGCATCGCGGTGATCGACGGCATGGGCGGCTCCGGCAAGACGGCACTGGCCGTGCGCGTCGTCCACCTCCTGGCGGAACGGTTCCCCGACGGTCTGATCTACCTCGACCTCAAGGGCTACAGCGAGGACGAGGAGGAACTCGGCCTGTCCGCCGCCCTCGACGTGCTGCTGCGGTCCCTGGGGCTGCCCGGCTCGGAGATACCCGAGGATGCCCGCGGACGCCGTGCCCTGTGGCGTGCGCGGACCTCCTCCCTGAAGCTGCTGGTGCTCTTCGACCACATCGGCGACCCCGCTCTGGTGCACGCGCTGCTGCCGCCCTCGCAGGACAGCTTCGTCCTCGTCACCAACCGCTCGCAGCTCCTGGACCTCGACGGCGCCGAGAACATCTCGCTGGGACCGCTGTCCGAGCGGGAGAGCGTCGAACTGCTGAGCAGTTCCATCGGTGACTCCCGGGCGGAGGCGGAGCCGGCGGCCACGGCCGAACTGGCCGCGCTCTGCGGGCACCTGCCGCTGGCCCTGCGGATCGCCGGCGCCCGGATCCGCAAGCGGCGGCACTGGACCGTCGGCTACTTCGTGGACCGGCTGCGCACCGCGGACAACGTCCTCGACGAACTGCGCAGCGGCTCCCGCAGTGTCACGGCCACGCTGGCGACCTCCTACGAGGCCCTCCCGCCCCGCATCCGCGCCCACTTCCGGCTGCTGAGCCTGCGTCCGGTCCCCGACGTCGACGTGGCGGCGGCCGCGACGACGCTGGGCACCGGCCCGGTCGTGGCCGAACGGTCCCTGGAGTACCTGGTGGACATGCATCTGCTCCAGCAGAAGGGGCTCGGGCGCTACTCCTTCCATCCCCTCGTCCAGGCCTTCGGCCGGAGCCTGCCCGACGACCGGAGCGGCCGGATGCCGCCGAACGGTTCCCCGGTGCTGCTGAGCCGCATCACCATACGTCCGGCCTCGTAGGCCCCGTCCTGGCCCTCCCTCCCGTCCCGCCGTGGTGTGCCGTGCCGCACCACGGCGGGACGGGATCGGGAACCGCTCGGGACCGCATCGGGAGGCCGACACCGGAACGTTGAACTCCGCCAGCGCTTCACGTCATGGCCCCGCCCGCGCGGCGGTGTTGTCCCCGGCGTCGAGGAGACCAGATGACCAGGATCGTTCTCATCTCAGGCAGCCGGCGGCCCCGCTCACTCAACACGGCGGCCCTCGCCACGCTCGAAGGAATCCTCGCGGAGGATCCCGAGCCTGCCGACACCCACGTACTCGTCCCCGACGGTCTGCCCTTCTACGACGAGGACGCCGACGCGGAGGGCCGGACCGGCGATGCCGTGCGCCGGGTCCGTGAACTGGTGGCGTCCGCCGACGCGGTGGTGATCAGCACCCCGTCGTACAACGGACTGATCTCCGGTCTGCTGATGAACACGCTGGACTGGCTGTCGCGCCCCTGGCACGCGGGGGCCCTGGCCGGCAAGCCGACCGCCGTGCTGAGTGTCTCCCCGGGCGCCCGCGGCGCCGTGGACGCCCAGCCCGTGCTGCGCTCGGTCCTGGAACGCGCCGACGCGGTGGTGATGGACGGGCCGCGGCTGGCGATCCCCTTCGCCGCGGCCCTCCCCCAGGCCGGGGGCCGCTTCACCCACCAGGGCGTGCGCGCCGAACTGACCGCGTTCGCGCACGCGGTGCTCGCCCACGCGCGCCGGCGCCCCGACACCGCGGGGCTCAGCCAGGAGCACGTGACCGTCGCACCGCTGCCGGCCCCCTCCGGTGCGGCCCCCGCCGCCCCCGCCGACCGGGCCGCCTCGGGAAGTGCGCCGTCCGGGCACGCCTGGAGCGTGCCGAGCCCGGCCAGGATCCGGCAGAGCGTCCAAGTACCGCTGCACCACGGGCTGGGCGCGGTCCTGCAGGCCGACCTGATGACCTTCACCGGCCTCGCCGACGTGGGTGAGCACCTCGCCGTGCGGCTGGGCCCCCCGGCCGAGGTGCCGCTCGTGCGCGTGCACTCGGAGTGCCTCACGGGTGAGGTGTTCGGCTCGGCGCGCTGCGACTGCGGGCCCCAGCTCACCGAGGCGCTGCGCGCGATCGACGCCGCCGGAGGGGTGCTGCTGTACCTGCGCCAGGAGGGCCGGGGCATCGGCCTGTACAACAAGCTGGACGCCTACCGCCTCCAGCAGCAGGGCCTGGACACCTACGAGGCCAACCGCGCCCTGGGACTGGACGAGGACCTGCGCGACTACGCGGTCGCGGCCCAGATGCTGGGCGCCCTCGGGCACAACGAGATCGACCTGCTGACCAACAACCCCGACAAGCGTGAGCAGTTGCTCAGGTACGGCATCAAGGTCCGTGACACGGTCTCCACCGGGGTCTTCGCCAACCCGTACAACACCGGCTACCTCCGGGCCAAGGTCGTCCGCACCTCGCACACCATCCAACTGAAGGGCTCGGCATGATACGTCACCATGGTCCCATCAGCGGCATCGCGGCCTTCGGCGGAGCACTCGTGGCGACGGCCGGCTACGACAACCAGGTCATCCTGTGGGACGCCGGCGAGCGCCGCCCCCTGGCCCGCGCCCACCACGACCACCTGGCCAACCACGTCGAGTTCAACGCGGACGGCACCCTGCTGCTCACCGCCTCCAGCGACTACACGGCCCGGGTGTGGTCACTGCCGGACCTGAAGCTGCGGACCGTGCTGAGCGAGCACCGGGACGACGTCGACATGGCGGCCTTCCACCCGAGCAGGCCGCTCGTGGCGACCGTCGCCCGGGACCACCTCATCCGCGTCCACGACCTCGACACCGGGACGGTCGTCGCCCGGCTGAAGGGGCACACGGCCGACATCCTCTCCGTGGCCTGGCTGGCCGACGGCACGGAGCTGGTGACCTCAAGCGACGACGGCACGGTCAAGCGGTGGTCCCTGGAGACCCACGCCATGACGGGCGACGTCGACCTGGGGGACGCGGAGACCGACACCATCGCCCTCAGCCCCACCGGGGTCATCTACGCGGGCAACGACAACGGCGAGATCGTCACCATCAACGGGACGCGCACCACCCAGCACCTCGCCCACGAGGCCGGCATCAAGCGACTCGTCCACCACGCGGCCACCCAGTCCCTGGTGAGCCTCAGTTACGATCGCACGCTGCGGGTGTGGGACTGCTCGGGCGCCGACGGCGCACCGGTCCTGACCCACACCACGGAGTTCCCGGCGGAGGTCTGGCCCCGCTCCTGCGCGTTCCTGGACGACCGCACCATCGTCTTCGGGACGTTCGGCACCTCCTACGCCACCTACGACCTGGACAGCGGGACGTGGGATCTGACCGGGGTCGGGCGGACGCGCTGCCTGAACGCGATCACGGCCGCCGCGGACGGGGTGTGGACCGTCGGGGACGCGGGCGTCGTGTGGCGGGACGGCCGGGAGGTCGCCACCACGGGCAGCCTGTGCAACTTCCTGATCGCGGTGGGCGACCGCATGCTGACCGGCGGGCAGCTCGGCCGGCTCTTCGACGCCGCCGACGGCGAGACCCTGCACCAGCACCGTTCGCCGCTCAACTGCGCCGCGGCGTTCGAGCGGGACGGGGTGCCGCACGTCGTGGTGGGCACCTACACCGGCGAGGGACTGGTCTTCGCCGTCGGGGAGCGGGTCCGGCACGTGGCGACGCTGCCGCTGCACACCAACCCGGTCAAGGACGTGGCGATCTCCGGCGACACCCTGTTCGCCGTCTGCGCCGACACCTCGGTGTGCTGGTTCTCCCTGACCGGCCTCCGGGAGACCGGGCGGGTCGAGAAGGCGCACGACCAGATCGCCAACGGGTGCGCGGCGCTGGACGAGGGCGCCTTCGCCAGCGTGGGCAGGGACCGCACGCTGCGCGTCTGGCGCGGGCGCGCCGGCCACGCGATACCCACCCCGCACGACCACTCCATCAAGTGCGTGGCCGCCTCGGACGACGGCCGGTTCGTCGCCAGCGGCTCGTACGCGGGCACCGTCGCCGTCCGCGACCTGCGCACCGACACCTGGTCCCACCTCGGCAGGCCGACCGCGGCCGGCATCTCCTGCCTGTGCTACGACGCCGCGAAGGGACGCTTCCTCGCCTCCTCCTACGACGGTTCCGTGCACGAGGTCCCGGTCGGCGGGAGGATCGCCGCATGAGCACCCTCACCCCGCCGCCGGTCGATCCGCACGCCGTCGACGACCGGGCCACGATGGGCCTTCCCGCCTCGTTCGTCCCCCGGGTCGACGAGGCCGAGGTGAGCGGCCGGGCGCGGCTGCTGGCCTTCCGCGGCGCGCGCGACCTCGCCCGCACCGTCGAGGACCCGGCCGCGGAGTTCCTCACCCGGCTCGCCGCCGGACGGCTGCTGGCCCTGCTCGGCGACCCCCGGATCGTCCCCGACGACCCCGCGATGTGCGACGTGCCCGCGGCGCGCGTACGGCTCGGGCTGCCCGCGGAGCGGGTGGACGCGGTGACCGCGCGGTGGCGCCACGTGGGGGTGGTGCGGGACTGGATCGCCAAGGAGGCCCCGAGTTACGAGGTGGACGTCCCGGCGTTCCGGATCGGCCGCTACCCCGTCACCAACCTGGAGTACCACGCCTTCCTGGTGGCGGAGCCGGACGCCGCTCCCCCGCCCTCGTCCTGGCGGTTCGGCGGCTACCCGGCGGAACTCGCCAACCACCCGGTGTGGACCGTCGCCCCGCGGGACGCGGAGCGCTACGCGGCCTGGCTGGCGGCGCGCACCGGGCGGTCCTTCCGGCTGCCGACGGAGGCCGAGTGGGAGTACGCGGCGAGCGGCGGGGACGGACGGGCCTACCCCTGGGGCGAGGAGATGGACCCCGAACGCGCCAACACGGTCGAGCACGGCCCCCTGTCCACCACCCCCGTCGGCATGTACCCGGCCGGCCGCTCCCCCTTCGGCGCCGCCGACATGGGCGGCAACGTGGAGGAGTACGTGGCCGACGACTACCGCCCCTATCCCGGTGGCGAGACGGTCGAGGACGACCTGGGCGGCCGGGTGCCCTACCGGGTCGCCCGCGGCGGCGGCTTCACCCGCTTCGCGGACCTGGCCCGCTGCCGCCGCCGGCACGGCTGGTACCACCGGGACATGTACGCCATGGGCTTCCGGCTGGCCGAGTCCTGACGCCGGCGGGTCCGCCGCGCGCGGCCGGCGGGCCGTCGCCGCCCTCGCGAGGGGTCCTCGTTCAGGCCCCCGCGGGGGCGAGCACGAGGTCGAAGCGCACCCTGCTCCAGGTGCCCTCGACCACCCGCCCGTCGGGCGTGGAAGTGCCGGCCGGCTGCCGCGCGAAGTGCTTGACCAGTGACTCCTTGACCCCGAAGACGGAGTCGTCGCGGCCGATCGGATCGCCCTCGGGGAAGAGGTGCGTCACCAGCGTGCGCGCGCCCTCGTGGGCGACCCGGAAGTGCAGATGCGCGGCGCGCAGCGGGGAGCGGCCGACCGCGCGCAGGAGCTGCCCGACGGGGCCGTCGTCGGGAATCGGGTACGGCGTCGGGGTGAGCGCCCAGAACCGGTAGCCGCCGTCCCCGTCGGTGAACAGGTGGCCGCGCGCCGCGCGCCGGGCCGCGTCGTACTGGACGTCGTAGCGGCCGTCCTCGTCGGCCTCCCACACGTCGATCCGCGCCCCCGCGAGCGGCGTGCCGTCGGTGCCGGTCACCGTGCCCTCGACCCAGCAGGGTTCGCCGGGCGCGCCGGAGGAGAGGTCGCCGCCGAGTGCGACGTGCGGGGCGTCCTCGACGAAGAAGGGCCCGAGAACGGTCGCCTCGGTGGCTCCCGCGTGCGCGGTGTGGTTGACGTTGACGGTCTGCGTGGAGGCGCCGAGGACGTCCGAGAGCAGGATGAACTCCTGGCGCACGTCGTCGGTGAGACGGCCGGCCCGGGTGAGGAACCGGATGGCGGCGCCCCACTCGTCCTCGGTGGGCCGCGTCTCGCGCAGGAAGGCGTGCAGATGCCGGGCCAGGGAGACCATCAGCTCCTTGAGCCGGGGGTCCCGGCAGGCGTCGAAGGAGGCGACGACGGCGTCCACGAGCCCGGCCTCGACGGCCTCCTGCTCCGGGTCCGGCTCGCGGGCGACGGCCCGGTGGACGTCGGTCCGGGCCGCCGGGTCCGGGTTCACCTGGGTACTCATCGACGCTCTCCTCTCCAGGCGGCGCACAGCAGGGCGGTGAGGTTCTCCTCGGTCACGGGCGCCGGGTTGCCGGCCGGTACGGCGGCCAGGATCGCCGGGACCGCCCGTGCGATGCCGTCCGCGGGCATTCCGTGGTCCCGCAGCGCGCGCGGGGCGTCGACCGCCGTGCGCAGCGCCGCGAGCCCCTGGACGGCGGTGGCGGCGCCGAAGGCGGCCGCGAGGCGCCGTTCCGCCTCGGGCGCGTGGGGGGCATTGAGGGCGAGGACGTGCGGCAGGACGACGGCGTGGGTCTGGGCGTGCGGGAGGTGGAACATGCCGCCGAGGACGTGGCAGATCCTGTGGTGCAGCCCCGAGCCGGCCGACGCGAACGCGACCGCGGCGAGGTGGGCGCCGTACAGCGTCTGTTCGATGCCGGCCAGGCCGTCGGCGCCCCGGCTGCCCTCGGCGGGCCCGCCGTTCCCGGCGACCGCGGGCAGTCCGGCGGCCAGGGCCCGGATGCCCTCCCCCGCCAGCGCCCGGTCGATGGGGTCCGCGCGCGGGCCCCACATCGAGTCGACGCAGTGGGCCAGCGCGTTGAGCCCCGAGGCGACGCTCAGGGCGGCGGGCAGCGTGGTGAGCAGCGCGGCGTCGTACACGACCGCGCGCGGCAGGACCGCGTCGTCGGTGCCGGTGGTCTTCGTGCCGCCCTCCGTCAGCCCCCAGACATTGGTCGCCTCGGACCCGGCGTAGGTGGTGGGCACGGCGACGACGGGGAGGCCGGTGGTCAGTGCGACGGCCTTGCCGAGCCCGGTGGTGGAGCCGCCGCCCACGGTGACGACGGCGTCGGCCCCGGCGTGCGCGGCGGCCGCGCGGGCCCGTTCGGCCACCTCGGCCGGAACGTGCATGACGACCTCCTCGTGCCGCAGCACGACCGGCAGCCCGGCCGCGATCGGGTCGGCGAGCGCGGCCGCGCGGCGGGAGGCGATCAGCATGACGCGGCGGGCGCCGAGGCGGGCGGTCTCGCGGGCGACCGCCCGCGGCGAGGCCCGGGGCGCGAAGACGACGCGCTGCGGCAGCGTCGTGTGGAGGAACCTCATGTGCGCAGAGTCCACCACGTGCGCGGCGTCAGGTCCATCGGCGGTGCCGGACGCGTCCCCTGTGCGACCGGCTTGCCGAAACCGCAAGAGGGCGTGCGGGGGCGTGGCGGACCGGTGACACTGACCGCGTTCCGCCAGGGCCGCACCCCCGTCGCTTTTGGAAAGCAGGCAGGCACCATGACCGCTCCGTCCCGCCGCACCCGCCGCTCCGACACCCCGCCGCCGCGCACGGGGAACAGCGAACTGGAGGTGCTGCGCGGCTTCCTGGACTATCTGCGCGCCTCGGTCGCCGCGAAGGTCGAGGGCGCTCCCGAGCCGGGGGCCCGTACGGCGGCGGTGCCGTCGGGCACCAATCTGCTCGGCCTGCTCCACCATCTGACGCACGTGGAGCGGGCCACGTTCCTCGGCGCCCGGGTCACCGACTGGCAGGCCACGTTCCGCGCCCCGGCCGGGGCCGGCGCCGACGAGGTCGTCGCCCGTTACCGGCGGGCGGTCGCCGAGGCGAACGAGGTGCTCGACGGCTGTACCGATCCCGGTGCGCCGCTCCCCCACCCGCAGCCGGGCAGGCGCCCGCCGGCCGTCCGCTGGGCGCTCACCCATCTGATCGAGGAGACCGGCCGGCACGCCGGTCACGCCGACATCCTCCGCGAGCTCGTCGACGGCTCGACCGGCCGCTGACGCCGGGCGGCGCGCACGGTTGCCCGGGCAGCGCTCAGGGCACCAGCACGCTCCTGCCGAACACCGCGCCCTCGTCCATCGCGCGGTGGGCCGCCGCCGCCTCGTCCAGCGGCAGCACGTCGTGCACGACCGTGCGCAGCTCGCCGCGTGCGGCGTCGGCGAACTGCGCCGCCCGTACCGTCTGCCGGTCGGGGCCGGGCACGGTGTCGAGGCTGAGGGTGGCGAACGTGACGGAGCTGCGGAAGTTCTTGATCAGCGGGGTGCCGAAGTCCGCCGGGAGCTGTCCGCCGACCACGCCGACGACCACGAACCGTCCGTTGGGGTTCAGCCTGTCCAGGAAATGGGGCAGTTGGGGGCCGCCCACGACGTCGATCACCACGTCGTAGCCGCTCGGCGCGTCCGCGTCGCCCTCGCCGGAACGGTCGAGGACGTGTGTGGCGCCCAGCTCCCGCAGGCGCTCGCCGCGCTCCGCCGACGAGGTGGTGACGACCACCGCGCCGGCGCCGCCCCTGGCCGCGAGCTGGACCGTCGTGAGCCCGATGCTGCCCGCCGCACCGCGCACCAGCACGCTCTCGCCGGGGGCGAAGCGGGCGCGGTCCAGGGCGAAGTGGGCGACCACGCCGGAGCTGCCGAGCGTCACCGCGTCGTGGGCGGTGAGGCCCTCGGGCAGCGGGAGGACGTCGTCGAGGGCGGCGACGGCCTGCTCGGCGTACGCGCCGGTCAGCCCGGTGAACGCCCATACGCGGCGCCCGATCCAGGAGGCGTCCACGCCCTCCCCCACCGCGTCGACGGTGCCCGCGGCCTCGCTGCCGAGGAGGTGGCCCTCCTTGAAGCCGTAGGTGCCGAGCGTGCCCCGGCGGATCACGGCGTCGACGCCGCCCACCCCGATCGCCTCGGTCGTGATCCGCACCTGTCCCGGGCCGGGGGCGGGCACCGGCAGGTCGACGACCTCCAGCCCCTCGGGCTTCCCGAACGTCCCTATCACCACGGCCTTCATGTCACCACTCCTCGTTCGACGGGACGGCGGACCCGCGCGGGCCCGCCGTCCTCGGAACGTAACGGACGCCCCCGTCCGGTTGGCTAAAGTGAGAAACGATGACCGACCAGTTGACTCACCCCGTCCGCTCCGACGCCCGCGACAACCGGGCCCGCATCCTGGACGCCGCCCGGGAGGTGTTCGGCGAGGAGGGTCTGGGCGCGCCGATGCGCGAGATCGCCCGGCTCGCGGGGGTCGGCCCCGCCACGCTGTACCGGCACTTCCCGACCAAGCGCGATCTGGTGCTGGCGACCTACGCCGAGCAGCGGCGTACGTGCCATTCCCTGGTCCGCGACGCCCTGGACGACCCGGACCCGTGGCGGGGCTTCCGGGGCGCGGTGCAGGGCGTCTGCGAACTCCACGCCGAAAGCCGGGGGTTCGCCGACGCGTTCATGGCGGCGTTCCCCGAGGCCATGGACTTCGCCGCCGACCGGGAGCAGATGGCACACGCGGTCGCCGAGCTGACCCGCCGGGCCCAGCGGGCCGGCCGGCTGCGTCCCGGGTTCGTCGTCGACGACCTGATCCTGATGCTGATGGCCCACCGCGGCATCCAGGTTGCCCCGCCCGCCGTCCGCCTCGCGGCCTCGCGCCGCTTCGCCGCGTACGTCATCGAGGCGTTCCGCGCGGTTCCGGAGGGGGAGGTTCCGTCGCCTCCGATGCCACCGGCGCCGCGACTGCGCGGCTGAGGCGCCCGCCCGGCGCCCCCTTCGGCAGGGGGCGGCTCAGTCCGCCGCGACGGCCCTGCGCACGCAGTCGCGCAGCAGGGCCCGGCGCCGCTCGTGCACCTCGTCGGGCTCCTGGTCACTGGCCGCGTACACGTTGCTGACGGGCGACCAGGCCATGGACATGGCGATGACCATCGCCATGAGGTCGAACGGGTCGCCCTGCCGGATGCGCCCGGCGGCCTGTGCCTCGGCGAGGGCCGTCAGCTTGCGGTCGTCGTAGTGCTCGTGGGTCTCGACGAGATGCCCGGTGGGCCGGCGCTCCAGCCGGGTCCAGGTCGCGAGCCGGATGAGGTCCGGGCGGCGCAGATACTCGTCGTAGAGGCGTACGGCCCAGTCCGGGAGGTCGTCCGCGTCGATCGGAACGACGTCGGTGATGCGCTCCAGCGAGCCGAGGAAGATCGCGTCGAAGAGCCGCTCCTTGTCGCCGAAGTAGGCGTAGAGCTGCGCCTTGTTGGTGCGCGCCGCCGTCACGATGCGTTCGATGCGCGCGCCCGCGATGCCGTGCGCCGCGAACTCCTCGGTGGCGGCGTCCAGGATGCGCCGGTACGTCGCGGCACCGCGGGGGGTCTGGGGTTGTTCCGGCATGGTGCCCACCCTACCAAACAGAACGGTTGGTTTGCCTCGACGGCAGCTCCACGCCTACGCTGGCCGCCAATAGACCGAACAGTTTGTTTGTTGGAGGCGAGGACTGTGCGAACGACCGTCGGATGGCAGGCCACCGGACCCGGCACCCTGCGACGCACCCCGCTGCACCGCCGTGACCTGCGCGCGGACGACCTCGCGGTACGGGTGGACCACTGCGGGCTGTGCCACACGGATCTGCACGCCGTACGGGGGTACGACCCGCGAGCCGAGGCCCCCCTCGTCCCCGGGCACGAGTTCACCGGCGTGGTGACCGCGACCGGTCCCGGGGTGACGGCCTTCTCGCCCGGCGACCGTGTCGCGGTCGGCAACATCGTCGACTCCTGCGGCACCTGCGCCATGTGCGAGGCGGGGCAGGAGAACTACTGCTGCTCCTTCCCCACCCTCACCTACGGCGGGACCGACCGGCAGGACGGGTCGGTCACTCTGGGCGGCTTCTCCCGCGAGTACGTCGTGCGCGAGGCGTTCGCCCACGCGCTCCCCGCCGGCCTGGACCCGGCCGCGGCCGCCCCGCTGCTGTGCGCGGGCGTCACCGTCTGGGAGCCGCTGCGCGCCCTCGGCGTGGGCCCGGGCAGCCGGGTCGCCGTGGCCGGGCTCGGCGGCCTCGGGCACCTCGCGGTGAAGATGGCGGTGGCGCTCGGCGCGGAGACGACCGTCCTCAGCCGCACGGACGCCAAGCGCGCGGACGCCCGCCGCCTCGGCGCGAAGGAGCTCATCGCCTCCTCGGACACCGCGCGGACGGCCGCGGCGCGGGACAGCTTCGACGTCGTGGTCGACACCGTCTCCGCGCCCCACGACCCGGCCCCGTATCTGAGGCTGGTGGCGATGGACGGCACACTCAGCCTCCTGGGCCATCTGGGTCCGGTCACCGTCGAGGTCATGGACCTGCTCGTGGGCCGCAAGCGGCTCGGTTCGGCGGGCAGCGGCGGCCGCCCCGCGACGGCCGCCATGCTGCGCTTCTGCGCCGACCACGGCATCACCGCCGACGTCGAGGTGCTGCCGTCCGCCGAGATCCACACGGCGCTGGACCGTCTCCGCCGCAACGACGTCCGCCACCGGTTCGTCCTGGACATGTCCGATCTGGACCGCGATCCGGACTGAGAGGGGGGTGTACGGCCTCGCGCTCAGCGTGCGACGCCGCGCATCAGCGTCTCGAGGTCGCGTTCGCCGGTCAGTGTCTGCGCCCCGTCGCGCAGGCCGCCGACGATCAGGTGCTGAGCGGCCGGCCGGGCGAGGGTGGCGGCCCAGGCGTCGTTCTCCCGCAGGAGTCCCTCCGTGAGGTCGTCGGCGGGCAGCGCCCGCTTGGCCGCCGCGACGACGCCCTCGGGCAACGCGGCGATGTTCCGGGCGATCCGGTCGACGTACGCGTCGAGTTCGGCGGCCGGCAGGGCCCGGTTGATCCAGCCGTACGACGCGGCCGTCGCGGCGTCGAACAGGTCGCCGGTGAGGATCACCTCCAGGGCGCGGTTGCGGCCCACCCGCTCCCGGAGGTACTGCGTTCCGCCGCCGCCGGGGACGATGCCCATGAGCGCCTCGATCTGGCCGAGTCCGGCGGTCTCGGCGGCGGCGAACGCCATGTCCGCCGCGGCCACGAACTCGGCCCCGCCGCCGCGGGCCTTCCCGGCGAGCTTGACGATGGTCACCTGCGGCTGGTGGCGGAGGAGTTCGCCGACGGCCTGGAACACATTGACGTCCCCCGGCGCCGACGCGGCGAGCTCCCCGAGGGCCTCCATGTCCTCCGCGATGCGCATGTCCACATGGGCGAGGAAGAACTCGGGGTCGGCGCTGGAGAAGACGATCACGCGGACCGACGGGTCGTCCGCGAGCGCGGTCAGCACGGTGCGCAGCTCACGCATCATCACGACGCCGAGCACGTTCACCGGAGGGTTGTCGAGGACGACGTGCGCGACACCGTCCGCGCTGCTCACACGCAGGGTGGAGCAGTCGTCGGGCGTGCGGTGGACGTCGTTCGTCACGGAGGGCATGAAGGCTCCCTGGGTTACCGGAAGGCAGGTAGGTTTGCGATGCATACCTACCGTCGGCGGTGCCGCGGTGATCGTCAAGAACGCACTTCGGAGGTACCAGGGCACATGAAGGACACCGACCCCTACGGCGTCCACGCCGGCACACCCGTCGTCTTCCGGGCGGACTGCCCCAGCCGGCCGATCCTCGACCAGATCGCGGACAAGTGGTCGATGATGGTCATGGCGCTGCTGGAGCGGCCCACCCGCTTCAACGAGCTCAAGCGCGGCCTGGAGGGTGTGACACAGCGCGTCCTCACGCAGACCCTGCGGCGCCTGGAGCGCAACGGCATGATCCGCCGCACGGTGCTGCCGACCTCGCCCGTCGGCGTCGAGTACTCCCTCACCCCGCTGGGCGAGTCGCTGCGCGAGCCGTTCGGTCATCTCTACCGCTGGACCGTCGAGCACAGCGAGGAGATCAGCGACTGCCGGCGGGAGTACGACAGCAGGGCCTGACGCCCGCCCTCCCGAGCCCGTCCCGCGGCGGCGCGCTCAGGGCAGCCGGCGGCAGAGCAGCGCCGCCGGGCGCCCCGCGCTGCCCACCCGGGTGGTGAACGCGATCCCGGCGGCGTACTCGTCGTCGGCGCACTGGCCCTTGTAGTGGCCGGAGGCGAAGTCGCCGCCGGAGTCGGGCCGGTTGTCGGAGCGGTCGAACCAGACCGTACGGCCCGTGGTGCCCAGCGGGGTGCGGGCGGGGGCGCACAGGGCCGCCGAGGTGCGGCTCCCGCGCCGGCTGTAGCCGATGAGGTACGCGTCGGCCGGGCACTGGAACTTGGTGTAGCCGGAGGCCCAGTCACCGCCCTGCGGGACATACCGTTCGTCGGTCACCACCGTCTGGCCGCCGCTCGCGGCGCGCAGGTCGCCCGCGGTGACGTCGGTGCACAGCCCCCGGCCCCCGGTGTGGCTCAGGCCGGTCAGCCGCAGCCCGTCGGGGCAGGCGGCCTTGGACGCGCCCGGGTCCCAGTCGCCGGTGGCCCGCACCCGCAGTGACTCGACGTGGTCGCCGTGGTCGGTGGTGAGCATCCGCCAGACGGGCACCGGGGCGACGGGGCCGGTGCGGCTCGGCGCGGTCATCAGCCGGTCCCAGCCGGTGCGTCGCCAGTCGGCCTGGTCGAGCAGGCCGTAGCGGCGGCCTTCGGTGTCGTAGCGCAGCAGCGCCCAGTCGTCGTGCCCCTCCCAGCCGACCAGCGGCCAGTAGGCGAAGTCGGCGTCGTGATCGGCGAAGTAGTCGGTGACGCGGCCGAACCAGGTGCGGGCGGCGGCGCCGGTCTCGCCCGCGCCGATGCCGAACTCGCTGATCCACACGGGTGCCGTGAAGTGCCGGCCGCTCTCCTCCGACACGAAGAAGGCCTCGTCGTGAAGGGCCTGCCGCAGTTCGTCCTCGGTGAGGTCCTGGTAGCGGGGGTCGCTGGTCTCGCCGAGGCCGGTGGCCCCGCTGTGGTGGGGGCCGGTGTAGCCATAGAAGTGGGCGGAGTAGACCAGTTTGTCGCTCGCCACGAGGGTGTGCGAGAGGGTGCGGACGGGGGTGAGCACCGGGCGGCCGTGCGCGAAGCCGTCGACGGGCAGGCCGGTCCAGTTGATGCCCTCGATGACGATGAGCAGATCGGGGTTGGCCTCGGTGAGGATGCGGTCGGCGGCCAACTGGGCGGCGGCGTACCAGTCGTAGTCGTCACCACCGCCCCAGTCGGGGTCGTGCAGGATGTCCCGGCGCACCTCGTTGTAGAGGTCGGCTCCCACCACGCGGGGGTCGTCGGCGTAGCGGCGGGCCATGAGGACCCAGTCGTCGGCCCAGCGCCGCGTGTCCTGGCCGCTGTTCCAGCGTTCGTTGCCGTCGACGCCGCAGCACCAGCGGGAGGTGTTGGTGTGGTTGTTCAGTACGACCGCGAAGTCGTCGGCGGTGAGGGCGGACACGACGGCGTCGAAGACCTCCAGTGGCGTCTTCCCGCGCAGTCGGGGGTTGGCCGCGACGGCGGCGTCCGGCACGGGGCTCGTGGCGTGGATCATCTCGTTGGAGAAGGGCAGCCGGACGCTGTTGACGCCGAGCGCGTGGAAGTCGGCGAGCAGGGTGGCGAGGGGCACGCGGTCCAGACCGAGGGGGATGCCGTGGGAGTCCTGCCCGGCGTGGTGGTTGGCGGGGTCCGCCGTGTCCCCGCTGCCCGTCCAGGAGCCCTGTGCACCGTCCCAGTTGGCCGACTTCAGCCGGAACCGGTCGCCGGCCGCGTCGACGATGTAGCGGCCGCGGGTCGACAGGGGCGGCTGCCAGGTGGCGGCGGGCGCCGCCGGGTCGGACGCCGGTGGCCGGTCGGGGGTGGCGGCGAGCGCGCCGGGGGCGGTGGCCGTGAGGAGCACGGCCGACACCGCGCATGTCAGGTACTTGACAATCCGTAGCATCGACATGATCCCCTACCGGTGACGGGAAGACGGCGACCGCGAGGCAACGTGCTTTTGCGCATGGCCAGTTGACTGCGGATACTAATCCTCCCACCAGAGGGCGTCGACCACGCCGGGGGCACCTCCGTGACGGGATCAGGAGGTTCCGGCACGTACGGCCGTGATCGCCAGCGTGGTGTAGCGCATCGTGAAGCGGCCGCCCAGCGCGTCGACGGCACGGCCCACCGCGCCCAGCACCTCGGCCAGTTGACCGGGAGCGAGCCGGGTGAGGCCGCCGGTGGTGGGGAGCAGGTCCAGCCACTGGTCGCGGGTGTAGGACCGCTCCCAGTCGAACCGCCACTGCTCGGGTTCGCCGAAGCGCCCGGTCTCGCGGAGGGTGTCGGCGATCTTCGCGTACCCGGCCCGGTAGGTCTCCAGCGGACGCCGGGCCGGCTGCGCGGCGAACGGGGAGTCGGGGGCCACCCGGCGGTAGGCCGCCGCGAACGACTCGGCCACCTCGGCGGGCGGCTCGAAGACGTGCCCGAAGACGGCCAGGTGCCCGTGCGGGCGCAGCACCCGGGCCGCCTTCGCGGCACCGGCGGCGGGGTCCACCCAGTGCCACGACTGGGCGGCGATCAGCGTGTCGAACGTCCGGTCGGCCGGCTCCCATGCCTCGAAGGTGGCCACCTCGACCGGCAGGCCGCGCTCCCGCGCGAAATCCGCCATCCGCGGATCCGGTTCGACACCGAGCACGGCGCAGCCGGCGGCCTGGAACTGCCGGGCCGCGATGCCCGTGCCGCAGCCGACGTCGAGCACGTCCGGCCCAGGGCTCCCGGCGACCACCCGGGCCACCAGGTCGCCGGGGTACTCCGGCCGGGCCTCGTCGTAGCGCCGCGCGTCCGTACCGAAGGACTCGGCCAGTTGCCGGAGGTGGTGCGGCTGGGGCGGTTCGGGCTGTTCCCGCGATAGAGTGGGCATGCGGTCACTTTAGTGGGCAGGCGCCCACTTGCCAATGGCCGCCGCCCGAACCCGCGAGAGGAGCCGACAGTGCCGACCGGGGTGCACCTTCGCGACGCGCGGCAGCAGCTCTTCGACGCCGCCGAGCGCGTACTGCTGCGGGACGGCCCGAACGAGCTGACCAGCAGGGCCGTCACCGAGGAGGCCGGCTGCGCCAAGGGCGTCCTGCACCGGCACTTCGCCGACTTCGACGCCTTCCTCACCGAGCTCGTGCTCGACCGGACCGGTCAACTGCGTGCGCTGGCGCGGGAGTTGCGCGAGACCGTCGGCACCGGCACCGTGGCCGGCAACCTCACCGAGGCGCTGACCGCCCTGTTCGGCCCGGTGCCGGTCGCGATCATCCCGCTCATCACGTTCCGCGACGAGCTGCGCGCACGGCTGCGGCGTGCCGAGCCCGGAGGCGGCGGCCTGGCGATCCTCGCCCAGATCACGAGCGCGGTCGCCGCCTACCTCACCGACGAGCGCGCCGCGGGCCGCATCGCGGCCGACGCCGACATCGACTCCCTCACCCTGTCGCTGGTCGGGGGCGGACATCTGCTGTTCGCGGACCGCGACCCCGGCCCCCCGGCCACGGCGACCGTGCACAGACTGGTGACCACGGTCCTCGCCGACGTCGTCCAGCGAGGGACCCGGTAGGACCGGCGCCGGTGCTCAGCGGGCCGGGGCGGACTCGGTGAGTTCGATGATCGTGCCGGTGGTGTCCGTGACGAAGGCGATGCGGCGGCCGATCTCCGCAATGGTCATGGGGCCGCCGATCAGCGGTACCCCGCGGTCGTCCAGCCGCGCCAGAACCTCGTCGAGGTCCGTCACGGCGAGGCAGAAGTGGTGCAGCCGCTGTGGATCCATGCTGGTGAGCACGTCGGTGACCGGTTCCGGTGCGCGGCCCGTCGCGCCCGAGAGGAGCTCGATGCGGACGTCACCGGCGACGAGGAAGACGAACGTGGTGCCGTGGGAGGCGAACCGCTTCTCGACGGTGAAGCCGAGCGTGTCCGCGTACCACTCGACGGCCGCTTCCAGGGTGTCCGGGGTGACGGTGATGCCCACGTGGTCGTGGGAGAGGGTGAACGTCATGGCCCCCACGTTCGCCGGGGCGTGCCGCGGTGACCAGTGAGGATCCTTCCCTGGGAACAGCGTTGCCACCCTCGCGCGGCCGGCGCCGCCCGGGGCGGCGGGCCCGGTGGGACAATGGCGGGCATGACCGCTGGTGACGCACTCGGACCGACGCTCCGCGCCTGGCGGAACCGTGTACCGCCCACCGCGGTCGGGCTTCCCCAGGGGCGGGGGCGGCGGGTCGGCGGACTGCGCCGGGAGGAACTGGCCGAGCTGGCGGGGATCTCCGTCGACTACGTGGTGCGCATCGAGCAGGGCCGGTTCACGCGTCCCTCGGCGCAGGTGACCGCCGCGCTCGCCCGCGCCCTGCGGCTCACCGACGCCGAGCGGGACCACCTGCACCGGCTGGCCGGGCTCGCCCCGCCGTCCGGCGGCGAGGTCCCCGACCACGTGCCGCCCGGGCTGCGCCGCGCCCTGAGCAGGCTCGGGGGCACCGCGGCCGCGGTGTTCGCCGCCGACTGGCAGCTGTTGTGGTGGAGCCCCGCCTGGGCCGCGCTGCTGGGCGATCCGGCGCGGAAGCCGCCGAGGCTGCGCAACTTCGCCCGGGACACGTTCCCGGCCGAGGGCGACGGCCCGCATCTCTCGCACTGGCCCGTGACCTCCCACGGCCCGGCCGCGGTGGAGGCCGCCGTCGTCTCCGACCTGCGGCGCGCCACCGGCGGCTTCCCCGGCAGCCGCCGGCTGGCCGGTCTGGTCCGGGAGCTGGACGCGCGCAGCCCGCGGTTCGCCGAACTGTGGGCCGCCGGCGCGGTCGGTGCCCACCAGGAGGACCGCAAGATCGTCGCGCACCCGGTGGCCGGGCCGGTCGAGGTGGACTGCGACGTGCTGAGCGACGGTGACGACCTGCGCAAGGTCGTCCTGCTCACCGCCGCCCCGCACACCGCCGACGAGGACGCGTTCAGGCGGGCCGTCGAGCCGCACTCCGCGCCGGCGGCCGGCCGCTCGTGACCTGTTCCGGCGCGCTCCGGGCGGCGCTGCGCCAGGTGGAGACGCCCAGGGCGAGCAGCCAGTAACTGAGGATCGCGCCCATCAGGGCGGTGGTGGCCCAGCCGTTCGCCGCGTAGAAGTGCGCGGGGGTGTTGCCGAAGAACAGGGACGGCACGAAGGCCAGGTTGACCCCCGCCAGGACGAAGGCGGACCGGTGGGTCCAGCGCGGCAGCAGACGCGTACGGGAGAGCGTGTAGCCCACGGCGGTCAGGAACAGCGCGAGCAGGAGGCGGTCGATCGACCCGTAGAGGATGTAGGTGCCGCTGACGGTGATGGTCGGGTCGATCGGGTGGTCCGCGGCGATGACCGCGCCGGCCTCGAGGCCGCTGGAGACCAGGGTGATCGTCGTGTAGACCAGTCCGGAGGCGAACGCCAGCGTGCCGGCCCATTCGTGGGCGGGGCTCACGGTCTTCACCAGCTCGCGGAAGGCCGTCACGAACACGATCAGGAACGTCAGCGCGAAGATGCCGATCAGCAGCCTGGCGAGCACGTTGGCGTCCGGTGGCGGGCCCGAGTAGAGGAAGTACAACGGTACTTCGACGATGAGGGCGACGGCGGCGGCAAGGCAGGCGAAGCCGGTCAGACGCCTGGCGGCGGTCTCGGTCATGGGTGTCTCCCCGTGGGTGGTGTTCCGGTTCTTGCGGGTGGTGTGCGGTGTTCCGGTTCTTCTTCTGGATGGTGTGCGGTGCCTCGGTCCTTCCGGGTGGTGTGCGGTGTCCCGGTCGTTCGGCGCGGTGCTGACCGGCCGCGCCCGGTCAGCCGCCGCCCATGCCGCCGCGGGCGGCGATCATGGTCGTCGGCAGGGCGCGGACGGCCTTTTCCAGGCCGGGTGCCAGGGCGCCGAGCCGCTCCGTGCAGGCGTCGACGCGGGACCGGTGGGCGCTGCGGTCCCGCCGGGGGACGACCGAGCGGACGCCGCCCGCCGCGGCCAGCGCCAGCAGCGCCGCGTCGGCGGCCGGGAGCGCGGCCACGGGGCCGTCGCCGTGCAGCGCCGCACGGACACGGGCGCGGACGGCGAGGGCCGCCGGGTGGTCCGTGACGGTCGAACGCCGGGCGCCGGCACGGGTACGGGGTGCCGCCAGGGCGAGGACTCCGGCCGCGGCGAGCCTGTCCTCCACCTCGGCCAGGGTCCGACGGCGGTGCCTGCGCACGAGGTGCTTCCAGCCGTGCCCGGCCGCGTCGCGCAGCACCCCGTCCAGGACGGGGGACCCGGTGGGCCCCGTGCCGTGCACGGTGACCGTGCCGGCGTCCTCGCGCAGCCGGCCGCGCAGCGCGAGGTCCGTCAACGCGGCGGCGCGCACCAGCAGCGCGGTGCGGGAGCGGTCGTAGGGGCCCTCGGCGCCCTCGTCGTGGGCGAGCAGGTACATGAGGCAGGCCAGGTCGTCGATCACACCCCGACGCTAGGTCCGGGCACCCCGGCCGCGGATCGGCCGCGCGGAGGTACCGGCACTGGGAGCACGGGCGGACGGCGGACCGTTCTCCTCCCTGGGGAGGAGACGGCGCATCAGGGGACAGGGGCGGCCGACGAGCCGGGACGGCCGGTCGGGTCAGGGGTGCCTGGGCCGCACCAGGCCGTGGTCGTACGCCGCGACGACCGCCTGGACGCGGTCGCGCAGGCCGAGTTTGCGCAGCACCGCGGTGACGTGGTTCTTGACGGTGGCCTCCGACAGGGACAGCCGGGCGGCGATCTCCGCGTTCGACAGGGCCTGTCCGATCAGGGTGAGCACTTCGCGCTCGCGCCCGGAGAGCTCCCGCAGGGAGGGCGGCGGCGCCGGGTCGGGGGTGGTGCGCAGGAACCGGTCGAGGACGCGGGCCAGTACGGTCGGCGCGAGCAGCGCGTCGCCGCGCGCGGTGAGGCGGAGGGCGTCGACGAGTTCGGCGGGGCGGATGTCCTTGAGCAGGAAGCCGCTCGCCCCGGCGCGCAGCGCGTCGACCACGTGCGCGTCCACGTCCCAGGTGGTCAGCACGAGGACCCGGGCCCGGCTGCCGCCCGCCGCGATCCGCCGGGTCGCCTCGATGCCGTCCAGGACGGGCATGCGGACGTCCATCAGCACCACGTCCGGGGCCAGTTCGCGGGTCAGCCGCACCGCCTCCCCGCCGTCGGACGCCTCGCCGACCACCTCCAGGTCGTCCCGGGCGTCGATGATCATGCGGAATCCGGTGCGGACCAGCGCCTGGTCGTCGGCCACCACCACGCGCAGGGTCATGACACGCGCTCCACCGGCAGCCGGGCCGCCACCTCGAAGCCGCCACCCGGCAGCGGCCCGGCGCGCAGGGCGCCGCCCAGCAGTCCGGCACGCTCCCGCATCCCGACGAGGCCACGCCCCGCACCCGCCGTGAACGGACGGCCGTGCCCCGTCCGCCCGTTGTCGGTCACCGTGACCCTCACGCAGTCCCCCTCCGCCGTCACCCGCACGCTCACCTCGTCCGCGCCGGCCGCGTGACGCAGCGCGTTGGTGAGAGCTTCCTGGACGATCCGGTACGCCGCCAGGTCCACGGCGGCCGGCAGCCCGGCGGAGGTGCCCTCCTCGTGCACGTGGACGGTCATCCCGGTCGCGCGCACGGTGTCGGCCAGCTCCGCCAGGCGGGCGAGTGAGGGCCCCGGGTCCCGTTGGCCGGGCGTCGGCTCCTCCCCCGCCTCGGGCCGGAACGCCCGCAGGATCAGGCGGAGTTCGGCCAGTGCCGAGCGGGCGCCCGTCTCGATGGTCCGCAAGGCCTGGCGGGCCTCTGCGGGCTGCTCGGTGAACACGTCGTCGGCCGCGCTCGCCTGAATGACCATCACCGACAGGGTGTGCGCCACCACGTCGTGCACCTCACGTGCGATGCGTGCGCGTTCCTCCGCCACGGCCCGGCGCAGTTCGGCCCGCGCCCGCTCCTGCTGCGCCCCGCGCCACTGGCCCAGGGTCCAGGCCAGGGCGACCGACAGCAGACAGAGCACGAGCCCCGGGGTGCCGCCCGTCAGCAGTGCCAGCGGCGCCGGGAGGCACATCGCCGCCAGGGCCCGCGCCGACGTGCGCGGCGGGCGGGTGGCCGACAGCACACACAGCGTGATCTGCGCGGCGAGCAGCGCGCCCGTCAGGGTCACCGAGGGCAGCAGCGCCCACACCGCGAGCCCCGTCGTCGCGTTGGCGGCCAGGACGGGAACCGGGGCGCGCGTCTGCCATCGCAGGGCGCCGACCTGCGCGAGGACCAGGGCCTCGGCGACGGGCAGCCGGTGGCCGCGCCCGGCTCCGGCGACGAGCACGGCGGTCCCGAGGACGGCCAGCACCAGCCCGGCCGAGCCCCACCACAGCACCCGGGCCTCCCGGGCTTCATGACCCGGCAACTCGCCCCGCTCGTCCCGCGGTTCCCCCGCGCACGCGTCGTCCGGCTGCGTCGTCCTGTCGCTGCGCCCCACGTCCCGACCCTACCGGTGCCGGGGGTCAGGTGGCCCCGGCCTCCGAGTTCTCGTCGTCGTCCTCCTCGGTCCCGGCGGCCTCCCGGGCCGCCGCGGTGGCGGGCGTGGTGAGGAGGTGGTCGAGGACGTTGGTGAGGTGGAGCATGCGCTCCAGGCACTCGGGTCTGTTGCGCAGGCGCAGCCGGGCCCCGGCGGCGGAGGTGTGCCGGTGGACCATCAGCAGGGCCGACAGGCCGGAGGAGTCGATCCAGGTCAGTTCCGCGAAGTCCAGGCACACCTCGCGGTGGACGACGGGACCGGCGAGGTGGCCGACGACGGCGCGGACCAGGTCCTCGCTGGTGTCGTAGTCCAGTTCGCCGGTCACCCGCACGGTCAGCGTGGGCGGCTCGTCGGCGGTGGTCAGGGCGAACTCGGTGGCTGTCGGTTCGGTCATGCGTGGGTGCCGGCTTCGGGGACGGGGTGGGCGGGGTGGTCCCGCACGGCCTCGGTGCCCTCGTGGAGCAGGCGCAGGGTGCGGGGGAAGTCGCGGAGCCGGCCGGCGAGGAGGCCGAGGCCGGCGGTGAGCGAACGGGCGGGGACGCCGCGGGCCTGGAGGATGCCCGCGGTCCAGGTGAGGAAGTCGGTGAAGACCTCGGCGTCGTCCATGTAGAGGGCGGTGGCGAGGAAGTCGACGATGTGGGCGAGGTCCTCCGCGGTGCGCTCGCGCTGCGCGTCGCTGTAGTGGCGCGCGGCGGGGAAGGCGTCCTCGAGGTCGACCAGGGTCTGCTTGACGAGCTGGGCCCGGGACCGGACGATCAGCGTGTACTCCTGGTCGGCCAGGTGCGGCAGGTCGTCCACGGCCTGGCGGCTGACCGACGGGTCGGGCCCGGAGAATCCCTTCTCCAGTATCCCGGCCGCGCCGCGGGCGTCGGCCGCCCATCCGTCGGCGCCCAGTGCCCGGGCGTGCCGGCCGTCGGGGCCGAAGGCGCGTCCGCCCGCCAGGACGGGGACGCCGACGGCCTGGCAGGCGGTGATGGCGGCGTGCGCGGCCGGCAGGTGGGTGGGAAGCGAACCGGACAGCAGCAGCGCGTCGGTGTGGGTGTGGTGCAGATGGGCGACGAGGTGCGGGGTGGGGGTCTGCGCGCCCAGGTAGTCGACCCGCCAGCCACGCAGCCGCAGCACCTCGGCGACGAGCCGGGCGGGGAAGGCGTGCCACTCGCCGTCGACACAGCCGACCGTCACGCGTCCGCGTCCGCGTGCGGTGGCCGGGCGCGGCGCCGCCGGCCCGTGGTGGGCGAGCGCGGCGACGACGCGTTCGTTGATCGCGGTGGCGGCGTGCTCCTGGGCGACGGTGAGCCGGTCGGCGGCCCATTCGGTGCCGATGCGTTCCTGCACCGGGGCGATCACGTCCAGGAGCAGCGTCTCGTCGTCGACGTGCCCGGCCGAGGCCTCCTGGACGAGGGCGACGGCGGTGTACTCGTCGCCGCCGGCCACGGCCTGCCACAGCGCGTCCCGGAGTCCGGCCGGTGTGGTGAGGTCGCTCACCCGATCCTCCCGCTGTTCTTTCCGCTGACGACCGCCAGCGGTCCGGTCCTCGCCGCGCCGATCGCGACGACGGCCATGTCGTCGTGGCGCCCGGAGTGCAGCCATTGGGAGGCGAGCATCTGTACGTGGTCCACGACGGCCTCCGCCGGCATGCCCGCGCAGCCGGCCAGCGCCCGCCGCAGCCGGTCCTCGCCGAAGAGTTCGTCGCCGAGCGGGCCGCCGCGGGCCTCGGTGATGCCGTCGGTGTAGAGGAGACAGATCTCCCCCGGGCCGAGCGCCGTCTCGACCGTGCGGGCCGGCACCTCGGGCAGCGCGCCGACGAGGGTGCCGTGGGTGGGCACCTCCTCCACCGTGCCGTCGGACCGGACGATCAGCGGCGGCAGATGGCCGGCGCTGGTCAGCCGCAGCAGCGCACGGCTGCCGCGGCGGCGCACGGAGGCGAGGACGAGGGTCGCGAAGCGGGTGTGGTGGGAGGACAGGAGCGCCCCGTTGAGGAGGTCGAGGACCCGCTGGTGGTCGTCGGCCAGCGGCAGCAGGGCGTGCAGGGTGTTGCGGATCTTGCCGGTCAGCACCGCCGCGTCCAGTCCCTTGCCCGCGACGTCGCCCAGCACGACGAGGGTCTCCCGGGAGGGATCGGGGCCGGGGTGGACGTCGTAGAAGTCGCCGCCGACGCGCTCCTGGTCGGCCGCGGCACGGTAGTTGCCCGCGTACTCCACGCCGTTGACGCCGCCGAGCATGGGCGGGAGCAGCTCGCGCATCAGGGTCTTGGTGAGGGCGGACTGCTCGGCGTAGAGGCGGGCCGCGGACAGCGCGGCGCCGGCCCGGGCGGCGAACAGGTGGGCGAAGACCTCCTCGCCCTCGGTGAAGGCGTTCTCGGTGCTGGAGCGCAGCAGTACGAGGGCCCCGGCGGGCACCCCGTGGCCGGGCAGCGGGGTGACGATGACCGAGCCGACCGGGCCGGCGAAGCCGTCGGGGATGAGCCAGTCGGGGATGTCGTCGGGGTTGAGCCAGCGGGCCGGCACCGGCGGGAATCCCTGCAGCGCCTCCGCGAGCCCCGGCACGCCGGCGACGTCGACCTGGCGGGTGACCTGGACGACCGCCTCGCCCCGTGCGGCGTAGGTGAGTTGGTGGCGGCGCCCCTGGGGCGGGGAGATGAGGACGGCGGCCTCGGCCATGTGCTGTGCGGCCATGGAGGCGGTCACCTCCATGCAGCGCGGCACGTTGAGGGTCGACAGGAGCGTGGAGGAGATCCGCGAGAGCATCTCGGAGCGTGCCCGCGCGCTGCGCAGGGCCGTCTCCGCCTGCCGGCGGTCGGTCTCGTCGACCAGCCACCAGACCACGGTTCCGTCGGCCGCCGGGGTGGGGTGCGCCGCGAAGAAGCGGTCGCCGAGGTGTCCGGCCGGGGCGTCGCCGCCGGTGTCGTGCGGGGCGGCGGTGAGGCGGTGGTGGGCGTCCGACAGCCAGGGCGGCACCGTCGCGCGCAGCAGGTCACCGCGTGCCGCGTCGGGCAGGAGCCGACGGGCGGCCCGGTTGAGCCGCGTGAGGCCGCCGTGCCGGTCGACGACCAGCACGGGGTACGGGGCGTCGCGCCACGCCTCGCCCACCGGGACGCGGGCATCGCCGGTGCCGGTGGACGGACCGGGAGGGGAGCCGGTGGGACTGAGGGAAGCACACAAATCGGCAGGCACGCGCCGTGCGTACCCCACCACCTCTCTGCTGGGCGGAGAATCGTCGAACGTTCAGAGTTCCTCACCGCACCGGTCGGGCGCAACCCACCCCAGAACGCCGGTGTCAAACACCGTTTCCCTCACCCGCGGGGAGATGTCCGTCACCTTCGGGGAGGTGCGGGCCGCGGACCTCAAGGAGGTCGGTGAGACCGGAGACCGTCAGAACGGGGGCAAGCAAGGGGTTGGCGACGAGTTCCGGACGGTCGGCGTGGACGAACAGGGCGCTCAGGCCCGCGCTGTCAAGGTACTCCACCGCGCTCAGGTCGAGCACGAGGGGGCCGGGGGTGTCCTCCAGCGCCCGGACGAGGGCGTCGACGTTGCTCATGTCGATCTCGCCCGACGCCGTCAGCCGCGGCCTGCCGTCGGGGTGCCGGCCCGGGGTGAGGGTGAGCGGGGTGGTCATCGGGCGATCCTCGTGTGCATGTCGACGGTGGTGCCGGCCGGGCCGGGGGTGATGGTGACCTCGCGCATCATGGCGCGCATCAGCGTGATGCCGCGGCCGCGGTGGGTGTCGCGCTCGGGCCGCGGCGTCTTCCAGCTGCCGGTGTCGGCGACGGTCAGCCGCAGGTCGTCGACGAGGGCCTCGGCGCGCAGCCGGACGCCGTCGCCGGGGCTGTGCCGGTGTCCGTGCTCGATGGCGTTGGCGCATGCCTCGCCCGCGGCGACCAGGACGCTCTGCGCGGTACCGGGCGGCAGGTCGCACTGGCCGAGCCGGCCGCGCAACGCCTTGCGGACCGGGGCGAGTTGGGCTGACTCCGCGGGGAAGGTCAGCTCCAGCGGGGCGGGGTGCCGGTAGAGCAGCAGGGCGACGTCGTCGTAGCCGCCGGCCGGGGCGAGGCGTTCCATGACGTGCGTGGCGAGGTCGTCGAGGGCGGTGTCGCGGCCGTCCCGCACCGCCGCTCCGGCCCGGCCGATCCCGGCGTCCAGCGGGCGGCGGCGCCGTTCGACGAGTCCGTCGGTGTAGAGCAGCAGCGTGGCCCGTGCGGGCATGACGCACTCGGCCTCGGGGCGCGGCCGGCCCGGCCGTACGGCGAGCGGGATCGCGCGCCCGTCCTCCAGGAGCCGGACGGTGCCGTCGGCGAGGACGAGGATGCCCGGCGGGTGTCCGGCGCTGGAGTAGGTCAGGCGGCCGGTGCCGGGGTCCAGGACGCCGCAGAAGACGGTGGTGCACCGGGCGCCGGGGACGGTGGCGGCGAAGTGGTCCAGCGCCATGAGGGTCCCTGCGGGGCCGGCGTCCTGGAGCAGCAACGCGCGGCAGGCGCTGCGCAGTTGGCCCATGACGGAGGCGGCCTGAAGGCCCCGGCCGACGCAGTCGCCGACGACGATGCCGATGCGGCCGTCGGGCAGGGTGAGGGTGTCGTACCAGTCGCCGCCGACCTCCAGGGGCCGGGTGGCGGGCTCGTACCGCACGGCGAGCCCCGCGGGCAGCCGGGGCGGGCCGAGGATGGCGCGCTGCAGGGCGAGGGCGGTCTCCCGCTGCTGGTCGATCCGGTGGGCGCGGGCGAGGCCCTGCGCCGGCCGGCGGACGGAGGCCGCGGGCGCCCCGTTCGCCCTCGCCGGGCCCGGCGCCGATCTGCGGCGCGTCTGCCAGGTCACCGGGATCGACCAGTTCGTCACCGTGTACCCCGACCGCGCGCGGGCCGCCGAGGCGCTGGCGCACCCGGGAGACGCCCTGAACGGGTGAGCGACGACCCGGCACCGGGGCGCCGAGGCCGTCAGGGTCCGCCGACGAGCGGGTCGTCGACAACGCAATCGTCGACGAGCGCGATCCGGGCCGTGATGCGCTTGCCCGTCGGCTCGCGCGTCGCTTCGAGGTCGCGGGCGATGGCCTTGACGATCTCCAGCCCGTGCTGGCCGATCCGGTCGGCGTCGGCCGGCCGGGCGACCGGCAGCTGCGGATCGCCGTCCCGTACGACCACCTCCAGCAGCCCCGCCGCGACCCGCAGCTCCAGGGAGACCGGCCCGGGGGCGTACTTGCGCGCGTTGGTGACCAGCTCGCTCACGACGAGCTGCGTGTCGCCCACGACACGCGCGGACACGGGCATCCCCAGCTCGTCCCGGACCCGGCCGAGGAAGGCCGTCGCGAGGTCCCGGGCCCGCGCGATGTTCACGCCCTCCTTCTCCAGCCTCACCGTCACCCGTATCGGTGTCCCCGTGAGCGGGGAGGGGCGGCCGTCGCCGCCGGTAACCGACTCCATACGCCCTCATTCGCACTCGACCCGCACCTGTCCCGGCCACGGACGGGTACACCCACTCGCCGGCTCAGCCGTCCTCTCAGGGTAGAGCAGATGTTCGTGCGGTCCGGTCAGGAGGCGGGGCCCGGCGAGCATGCTCGGTCCGCCGCGCCGTCCGTGTCGAGGCCCGGGGCCACCATGCGCGCGTCGACCAGGTGCTGGGCGGCCTCGCGCTCCCGGTGGTCCGCGAGTCCTCCACGTCCGGCGCCGGCAGCACGTGCAGGGAGCGGACACGGCTCACCCACGACACCCGGCGGCAAAGGAGTTCTCCCTGCGCGTCATCGCCACGACTCCGCCGGACGGCTACCGGTTCCGTGCGGCGACGCGGGGCAGCAGGCGGGTGGCGTTGGCCGTGGTCAGCGCGCGCCAGGTGGTGGCGCCGGGCTGGTCGGCGGTGTCGAGGGAGGCGACCTGCTGGGCGACCGCGCCGACCGGCGTCCAGCAGTAGTCGCTGCCGTACAGGATCCGTGCGGGGCCGAAGGCGCGTTCCAGGGCCGGTACCTGGTGCGGGAAGGGGGTTCCGGCGAGGTCGAACCACAGCCCGGACACCTGCTCCCGGACGGACGGTTCGTCCGGGGAGCCGCCGTCGAACGCGGTGCGGAAGAGTTCCATCCGGTCGACCAGCAGCGGGAGCGTGCCGCCGCCGTGGGTGAAGATCCACCGCACGCCGGGGTGCCGGGTGAGGACCCCGTTGAAGACCAGGTCGGAGACGGTGCGGGTGGAGTCGAAGAGGAATTCCAGCATCGGCCGGGGCCGGCCCACCGAGACCGTCTCGGGGTGGACGGGAGAGGTGGGGTGGACGAAGACCACGGCCTCGCGGCGGCCGAGTTCGGCCCACAGCGGCTCGAACCGCTCGTCGCCCAGGTAGCGGCCGTGCGCGTTGGACTCGACGGTGACGCCGTCGCTGCCCAGCTCGTCCAGCGCGTACGCGAGCTCGGCGAGGCTGCCGTCGACGTCCGGCAGCGGCAGCGAGGCGAAGTGGCCGAAGCGGCCGGGGTGGGCGCGGACGACGCCGGCGGCGTACTCGTTGACCTCGCGGGTGAGCGTACGGGCCGCCGCGTCGTCGCCGAAGTGCGTGCCCGGGGAGGAGATGGTCAGCAGCGCGGTGCGGATGCGGTGCTCGTCCATCAGCCGCAGGTGTTCCTCGGGACTCCAGGAGGGCCAGCCGGGCATCCCGTCCGGACGGGTGTGCCCGGCGGCCCGGGCCGCGCGCACGTAGGAGTCGGTCACGAAGTGGGCGTGGACGTCGATCAGTTCGCCGGGGGCCGGGTCGGCCATGGTGCGTCACTCCTCACGACTCGGGGGCGCGGGAAGCGCCCCCGGACACGATAGTGATCCGTCGCGGCCGGGCCCCGCCGGCTCGGGGCCCGGTGGCCGGTTTCAGTGGCTCGCGGTGAGTTCGCCGCTCAGCCTGCCGTGCAGCCGGGCGCTGGAGGTGTTCAGGCCGATGATCTCGACGGTCTTGCCGCGCTGGGCGTACTTGGTCTCGATGGCGTCCAGTGCGGCGACGGAGGAGGCGTCCCAGACGTGGGTGTCGGTGAGGTCGATGACGACCTTGTCGGGGTCGCCGGCGTAGTCGAACCGGGTGACGAGGTCGTTGGAGGAGGCGAAGAAGAGCTGCCCGGTGACGGCGTAGACGACCTGGCTGCCGTCGGGGTCGGTGACGGAGGTGACCTCGGTGAGGTGGGCGACACGGCGGGCGAAGACCACCATGGCGGTCAGCGAGCCGACGACCACGCCGATGGACAGGTTGTCCGTCGCCACGACGACCACGACCGTCACGACCATGACGGCACTCTCGCCGACCGGCATCCGCTTGAGCGTGGCCGGCTTGACCGAGTGCCAGTCGAAGGTGCCGACGGAGACCAGGATCATGACGGCGACCAGGGCGGCCATCGGGATCCGGGAGACCACGGGGCCCAGCACGATGCACAGGATGAGCAGGAAGAATCCGGCCAGGAACGTCGACAGCCGGGTGCGGGCACCGTTCTTCACATTGATCATCGTCTGGCCGATCATGCCGCAGCCGCCCATGCCGCCGAAGAAGCCCGTGACGATGTTGGCGATGCCCTGGCCGACCGCCTCGCGCGTCTTGTCGGACCGGGTGTCGGTGAGGTCGTCGACCAGCTTCGCGGTCATCATCGACTCCATGATGCCCACGAGTGCCATCGCGAAGGCGTACGGGGCGATCACGGTGAGGGTGTGCGTGGTGAACGGCACGTCGGGGAGGCCGGGCACGGGGAGCGACGAGGGGAGCGTGCCCTTGTCGCCGACGGTCGGCACGGCGATGCCGGCGGCGACGGTGAGCACGGTCAGGATGACGATCGACACGAGCGGTGCGGGCACCGCCTTGGTCAGCCTGGGGAACGTCAGCATGAGGACCAGGCCGCCGGCGACGAGCGGGTACACCGGCCAGGGCACGTCGCGCAGATTGGGGATCTGGGCGGTGAACAGCAGGATGCCGAGGGCGTTGACGAAGCCGACCATCACGCTGCGCGGGACGAACCGCATCAGCTTGGCCACTCCCAGCGCGCCGAGCACGATCTGGAAGACGCCGGCGAGGACGACGGTGGCGACCAGGTAGCTGAGGCCGTACTGGCGGGCTACGGGGGCGACGACCAGGGCGACGGCGCCGGTCGCGGCGGAGATCATCGCGGGCCGGCCGCCGACGAAGGCGATCACCATGGCCATGGTGCAGGCGGCGAACAGGCCGACCTCGGGGTCGACGCCGGCGATCACGGAGAACGAGATCGCCTCCGGGATCAGGGCCAGGCCGACCACCAGGCCGGCCAGGGCCTCGGTGCGGAAGACGGCCGGCGACAGCCAGACGGGCCGGCCGGGCCGGCCGAGGCGGCGCGGCAGCCCGGCGAAACGGGGACGGGAGGAAGGCGCGGGTGCGGGAGTGGGCAAGGGAGGCGGTACCTGTCTGGGCTCGGGCGCGCCCGGGCGGCGGGGCGCGGGGGGACGGACACGGCGGGCCGGACGGCGGGCCGCGGTCGGCCCGCGGTACGCGGGCCGGAAGTCTGGGGCGGGGGCGGCGATGGACTGCTGTCCGCGCGGCCCGGCCGCTGTCAGGGCCGGTAGGTCACGGCGGACAGGCGTCGGCGCCGGGCGTCGTCGGCTCGCGCACGCGTGTCTCCCGGAACTCGGAACGGTTCGCCGGGAACGGCGTCGGCCCCGGTACGGCGGTGGCGGAACCCGTCCGGGCCCGGTCCTCGCCGCGCGGGCCAACCTTACCGCGCGGCGCCGGAGCGGCGGTACGCCGACGGAACGCGTGGGCTCCCGCTGAGAGGGGCGCGGGGAACCGCGCATCTTTCAGGGGGGTCCGGGGGCGCAGCCCCCGGGGACGATGGGGGTCCCCCCTGCTCATGGGGGTCCCCCCTGCTCGAGCGCAGCCGAGAGCTTGGGGGAGGAGTTGAGAGCTTGGGGGAGGGCAGGGGCGGCGGGGGCGAGGAAACCTCCGCCGCCTGCCGGAGCGGAGTCAGGCCCCGGTGAGCGCCTGGATGACCCGGGTGATCTCCGGTGAGGGCCGGCCCGGGAGGCGGGCCGCCAGGACTCGGCGGAGTTCGGGCGGCGCGCCGTCGACCCGCAGCAGGGTCACCCCCTGCGGCAGCGCCGCCGACATCCCGCGCGGAACCGTCGTCACGCCGAAGCCCGCGGCGACCAGGCGCAGCTTGGTCAGCCAGTCGCGGGCGGTGTGGACGACCCGTGGGCGTCCGGGCAGGCCGGGCCAGACGCCGAGCAGGGGTTCGGCGCCGGAGGACGGCGTGGCGATCCAGGGGGCGTCGACGAGTTCACCGGCGTGCACGGACGTGCGGCCGGCGTACACGCCGGTGGTCGGCACGGCCACGCACAGCTCCGTGTCCTCGATCCGTTCGAGGTGCAGCGCGGGGCTCTCCCCGTCGGAGGGCCGGTGCGGTGGGCGGGAGGTCAGCACGGCGAGGTCGAGCGAGCCGGCCCGCAGGGACCGGATGAGGCTCGGCGTGGTGCCCTCCCGTGACGTCACGGCCAGGTGCGGATCGGTCTCGGCGAGCCGGGTGAGCGCGAGGGGCAGGAGCATGGCGCCCCCGCTGGGGAAGATCCCCAGCCGCACCGGTTCCGCCCGCCCGGCGGAGCCCGTGAGGTCCTGCTCGGCCTCGTCGAGGCAGGCCAGGATCGTGCGGGCGTGCCGCAGCAGGGTCAGCCCGGCCGGGGTGAGCCGCACCCCGTCGAAGTGCCGTTCGAACAGCACCGCGCCCGCCCCGCGCTCGAGCGCCGCTGCCTGCCGGGAGACCGCCGACTGCGTGTAGCCGAGCCGGACGGCGGCCGCGGTGAAGCTCCCCGACTCGGCCACCTGGCGCAGCACCCGCAGCGCCGTACTGGAGAAGTCCATGCCGCCTACGCATACCAGACGGACCGGGTTGTCGCTTCACGCATGCCCGTGCCGCCCGCGCGCACCGGGTTCCCGAGCCCGGCTCACAGATGCCCGGTCAGGAACTGGACGCCCAGGCTGGTGGCCGACACCACCAGCCACAGGCAGCCGCCGAGCAGCAGGGGCGCGGGGCCGGTCCGGCGCAGGGCGGCGGGGTCGGTGGACAGTCCGACGGCGGAGAGGGCGACCGTGATGAGGAAGGCGGCGAGCGTGCCGAGCGGGGCATGCGCGGCGGAGGGGACGAGCCCGGCGGTGTTCACGGCCGCCAGCGCCAGGAATCCGACGAGGAACCACGGGACCAGCCGGCCGACGCGCACACGGGCGGGCCGGTTCCCCTCGACGCCCGCGTCGGCGCCCGTACCCGCCCTCCGGCGCACGACCGCCGCCAGCCCGAGGCAGATCGGGATGATCATCAGCGTGCGGGCCAGTTTGACCACCACGGCGTAGTCGGCCGCCGGGCCGCCGTACGTCGTGGCGGCGGCGACCACCGACGACATGTCGTTGACGGCGGTCCCGGCGAAGAGGCCGAAGGCGTGCTGCCCCATCCCCAGCAGATGCCCGAGGACGGGGAAGACCAGCACGGCCGCGATGTTGAAGACGAAGATCGTGGAGACGGCGTAGGCCACCTCCGCCCCGACCGCCCCGATCACCGGCGTCACCGCCGCGATCGCGGAGGCCCCGCACACCCCGGTGCCCACGCCGATCAGCGTGCGCAGGTCCCGTACGACACCGAGCCGGCGCCCGATCCCGTAGGCCGCCGCCAGGCAGACCGCGAGGGTCACGAGCATCACCGGCAGCGAGCCGGCCCCGACCCGCAGCACCTGGCCGAGGGAGAGCTGCGCGCCCAGGACCACCACCGCCGCCTGGAGCACCCAGCGCCCGGCGAAGGCGACGCCCGGCCGCGTCCGCTCCCCCGGGCGCACCGCGACGGCCACCAGCACCCCGAGCGTGATCCCGCTCACCGGCCCGCCGACGACGGGCACGAGCCGGCCCAGCACCGTCGCGACGGCGGCGATCCCGACGGCGAGCGCGAGCCCGGGCAAGCGGGTGGCGGCAGCGCGGAACGGCGAAGCGGCGGGAGCCGTGCCGCGCCCTGGCACGGCGGGGTCACGCGGGGCGCGGGTTCTCCCCGGGCGGGAGACGCTGGCGTTCTTCATGATCACCACCTTGCGCGGCCCCGCCCCCGCCCTGTAGTCCCCGCTCGGTGAGGAGGTCATAGCGCGGACGTATGACCGGTGCCTACGCTGGCGCTGTGACAGACGCATCCGGGCCGGCGGACCCCCGTACCGCTCCCCTCCCCCTGCGCACCCCCGATCTGGAGTCGCTGCGGCTGCTCGTGCTCGTGGCCGAGCTGGAGAGCCTGGGCCGGGCGGCCGAGCGGCTGCGGATCTCGCAGCCGTCCGCCAGCCGCCGGCTGACCACGCTGGAGCGCGGGCTCGGCCTGGTGCTGGTGGACCGCACCCGGCGCGGCTCGCGGCTGACGCTGGCCGGGCAGATCGTCGCCGGGCACGCCCGCCGGGTGCTGGACGAGCTGGACGACCTCCTCGCCGGGGCCGGGAAGCTGCGCGACCGGCGGGAGGCCGAACTGCGGGTCGCGGCGAGCCTCACGATCGCCGAGTACCTGCTGCCCGGCTGGATCAGCGAGCTGCGCGCCCGCCGACCGGAGCTGTACATCGGATTGCAGGTGACCAACAGCGCGCACGTGCCCGAACTGGTCGAGTCGGGCGAGGCCGATGTCGGGTTCATCGAGGGGCCCCGGCTGTCCCGGGTGATGTCGACCCGGCAGGTGGCCGAGGACCGGCTCGTCGTCGTGGTCGACCCCGGTCACCCGTGGGCGCGGCGCCGGGAACCGCTCACCGCGCGGGAGCTGTCCCGTACGCCGCTGGTGCTGCGGGAGAGCGGTTCCGGCACCCGGCAGACCCTCGACCGCGCCCTGCACCTGGCCGGCTGCGAGCGGGCCCGGGCCCTGGTGGAGCTCGGCTCGACGACGGCCGTGCGCGGCACGGTGATCGCGGGCTCGGGACCGGCGGTGCTGAGCGAGCTGGCCGTCCGCCGTGACCTCGACGAGGGGCTGCTGGTCGGTGTCGAGGTCACGGGCGTGGACCTGACGCGCGATCTGCGCGCGGTCTGGCCCACCGGACGGCGTCTGGTGGGCCCGGCGGCCGAGCTGGTGGCGGTGGCCCGCCGCACCCTCACCCGCCGGCCGCCCGGTCCGACAAAGTGAGCGTGCCGAGCCAGTCGCCGACGGTGCGGGTGAGGCCGTCGCCGTCGGCGGCGCGCGCGTCCACGTTGTCGGCGTGCAGTTCCAGGACGGGGATGCCGGCGGCCTCCAGCGCGCGGGTCGTGAAGTAGCTGCCCCGGGAGTCCTCCGACACCAGGTGCACGACGCCGTCGACGCCGTGGTGCCGTGCCTCCTTGACGTACCACTCCGCCGACCAGGGCGGGGTGTAGAGCTGGTCGGGGAAGGCGGCGAAGCGGGCGGCCAGGGCGCGCAGCGGGTCGTCGCCGTAGCGGAGATAGCCGTCGGCGGCGATCGCGAGGTACATCGACCAGACGAACACGGCGCCGTGGCTCTCCTCGAAGCGCCGGTAGAAGTCGAGGTCGAACCAGAGCCCGCGGCCGATCCACATCAGACGCAGCCGCTCGTCGGGGCGGACGGCCGTTCCGGAGGCCACCCGTTCGGCGACCTCGTCGTGGAAGGCGCGGGCGGCGTCGCGCGCCCAGGTGGTGCCCCGGTGCCACTGCGGGATCATCACGCTGGGGATGGAGTCGTTGACGGGCAGCGGGCAGGGACGGGCACGGGCGATCAGGTCGCGGGTGCGGCGGTTCCACTCCTGCTGCTCGTTGACCAGCTCCATGACCTCGGCGAAGCGGGTCTCGGAGAAGACCCGGCCGGTGGTCTGTTCCAGGAACCGTATGAGGCCCTCCAGTTCGCCGGTCATCAGGTCCAGGCGGTCGCTGCCGACGGCCCGTTCCCAGTCGCGCGGCATGAGTTCCCACCAGCGGGTGGGGACGTCGTTCTCGGCGGCGCTCTCCAACGGGTAGAAGGAGACGCCGGGTTGGTCGCCCCAGAGGTCGAAGATCTTGCGGGAGGCGTCGCCCGTGGTCTCCGCGAGCACGATGGTGGGCCGGGGCAGCCCGCCCCAGGGGGCGCTTGCCGGGTCCGGGTCGAAGGCCGAGGCCAGGGGGATGGAGCTGTACTGCTCGCTGTCGTCGGGGAGCCCGCGGGCGCGCAGCAGTTCCAGGTAGTCCTGGGCGCGGCGCTTGGCGGTGACGATCGAGGACCACCACTGGTTGACGACGTACGGGATGCCCATGGTGCGGAAGATCTCCTGCGGGGCGTCGGCGTTGACCAGCGCGAAGTCGCCGCCGTCGGCCAGGTCCGCGCGGAGGCCGGCGAACCACTGCCGCTGGTGGGCGGTGGCGGCCGACGCCGAGTTCAGCCGGGCGTTCACCGGGTCACCTCCGCGTGGGGGCACAGTGCGGTCAGCGCTTCGGCCGCCCCGTCGTCGAGTGCGCCGTAGGGTTGCCGGCCGAGCAGGACGGACGGCAGGCCGGTGGCCGCCTCCTGGGCGGCGTAGTCCCAGCGCGGGGCCTCGTCGTGCCGCCGGGCGTAGCTCACCAGGGCCTCGGCGCCGCAGTCCCGTGCGGCCCGGCCGGTGTGTGCGGCCCGGGCCCGGATCGAGGCGCGCGGGGCGGTGGGGCCGTTGTACTGGTACCGCTCGGCGAGCGCCGCCTCGGTCGGTGCTCCGGTCGGACGCAGGTGGAGCAGGTCGCCCCGGTCGTGGTCCTCACCGACGATCAGGAGCCCCTTGTCCTCCAGCGCGGCATAGACGTGGGGCGTGTCGTGCGGGCTGCCGGTGAGGAACACCCGCAGCCCCTCGTGCTGGGGCAACTCGCCCGCCTCCTTGAGGAGTTGTTCGAGCAGGGCGGTGGCGCGGCCGACGGGGAGAGCCGTCGTCGCGGCCACCACGGTGAGCATCTCGGTGCCGGTGAGCCGGGCGGGCCGCTGCCGGCGCAGCGAGGCGACGCGTGTGAGCAGGGCGCGGAGCCGGTCGTGGGCGGCGATGGCGTCGGCGAGCGCCGCGTCGTCGACGGTCCGGCCGGCCCAGGTGCCGACGGTGGCGCGCACCTGGGCGAACTTGGCCCGGACGTACCGGGTGGTGGTCCGGTGCGGCAGATGCAGCACGTCGACCAGGTGCACCGGCGGCAGGGTCAAGGAGGGTTCTACGCGGCGCAGTTCGCGCAGTGCGTAGAACAGGCGCAGGGAGGCCTCGCAGTCCCGGGAGACGAGGAGGCCGTCGAGCGGTCCGTAGTCCTGGTCGAGGAGGCGGGTGAGGACCGAGCGGGCCGCCGGGTCGAGGCCGGTGCCCAGGTAGCGGTCGCCGGCCGTGTGGGGTGCTTCGGGGTTCCCGGACAGGCGCAGGGGGTGCAGTCCGGCGGCGGTGAGGTACTCCACGGGTACGTCGGCGCCGACGTACCCGATCACCGGGGCGGGGCCCCAGGCTTCCCCGGGGCCGGTGCCGAGGGCGAGGAGCTGCGCGAGGGCAGCGGGCATGGGTGTTCCTCCAGGTGGTGCGAGGACGTGGGTCCGGGCGCGGCGGGTCAGATCACCGACTCGGCGGCCAGCCGGGCGACGTCGTCGGCGCTGTAGCCGAGCCGCTCGCGGTAGACCGCGTCGTTGTGCTCGCCGAGCCCGGGAGCGGGTTGGTCCAGGGCCACGTGGGCGGCGGAGAACCGGATGGGGACGCCGGTGGTGGTGAGGCCGGGCACGACGCCGTGCTTGGGGTGGGTCACGGGGACGACCTCCTCGCGCGCGCGCACCAGCGGGTCCCGTACGGCCTCCCGGGGGTCGCGCACCTCGGCGGCGGGGACGCCTTCCGCGGTGAACGCGTCGAGGATCTCGGCGGTGGGGCGCACCCGGGTCCACTCCCGGATGAGGGCGTGGATCTCGTCGGCGTGGCGGACCCGCTGGTCACGGCTGTGGAAGCGGCCGTCGTCGACGAGGTCGGGACGGCCTATCGCCCGCAGGACGCCGTGCGCGAAGGCGTCGGTGGGCGCGGACAGCGCGAGGTGGCCGTCGGCGGTGGGCAGGATGCCGAAGGGGGCGAGCCGGGGCACCATGGCGCCGGTCCGCTGGGGCATGCCGACCTGTGCGAAGGCGTCGAAGGGTTCGCAGGCCACCAGGGAGGTGAGCGCCCCGAGCATGGAGACGTCCACGTGCTGGCCCTCGCCGGTCTGGTCGGCCTGCATCAGGGCCGACAGGGTGCCGATGACCGCGAACAGCGGGGCGAGCATGTCCCCGACGGGCAGTCCGAAGCGGACGGGGCCCTCGTCGGGTTCGCCCGCGGTGAGCATGACGCCGGACAGCGCCTGGATGATGGAGTCCATCGCCTTGCCGGAGCCGGGTCCGCCCTGGCTGCCGAAGCCGCTGATGGAGGTGTAGACGAGGCGCGGGTTGAGCGTCCGTACGGCGTCGTAGTCGATGCCGAGCCGGCCGGTGACGCCGGGGCTGTAGTTCTCCACCAGGATGTCGGCGTCGCGTACGAGGTCGGCGAAGACGCGGTGGGCGCGCGGGTCCTTGAGGTTGAGGGTGACGCTGAGTTTGTTGCGACCGCGGGCGAGCATGGAGACCGACATGTCGTCGGGTGCCTGCCGGGCCATGGACAGGCCGTCGCCGCCCACGTAGGGGGCGTTGTTGCGGGAGGAGTCGCCTCCGGTGGCCGGGTTCTCCACCTTGATGACGGTGGCGCCCAGGCCGGCCAGCAGCAGGGTCGCGTAGGGACCGGCCAGTGCGGTGGTCAGGTCGATGACGGTCCGCCCGGCCAGTGGCTGGTCGCTCATGATGCCCTCTCGGCGTGCAGCTGGATCAGTACGCGGCCGTCCTCGCGGACGAGCCGGCCGTTGAGGCCCGCGGTGCGGGTGATGCCCTCGATGTAGTCGGTGACGCGGCGGCCCTGTGCGGTGTCGCCGCAGGGCATGGGGCGCCCCAGGTCGTCGATCCAGCAGGGTTCGAAGCCCGCCTGGATGCCGCCTTCGCCGTCGAAGCGGCAGAGGGCGACGGCGGTGTTGCGGCTCTCGGGGTGGAAGGGGTAGGCGGGCATGTCCGGGTCGGGGGCGAAGCCGTAGAGCTCCTTGCGCCGCCGGGCCCACTCGTTGAGTTCGGCGCTGGAGCGGCTGCTCGCGTCGGGGGTGAGGGCGCGGGTGACGGTGACGAAGTTGCCGAGCCCGTGGAAGATCGGCCGGCCGCGGTGGACCTCGATGCCGCGCATGATGTGCGCGTGGTGGCCGAACACGGCGTCGGCACCGGCGTCGATGGCGGCGCGCGCCACCGGCCCCTCGTACATGGCGACCGTGGCCGGGGTGTGTCCGACGCCCTTGTGCAGTCCGACGAGGACGACGTCGGCGCGCTCGCGCAGGGCTGCCACGTCCGCTTCGAGGGCGGCCAGGCTGTCGGGGTCGGCGAAGGTGTAGGTCTTCGGCGGCCCGCCGGGGCTCGCGTGGTCGAGTTCGTAGTGGGTGAGGACGTGGACGTAGGCGCAGCCCGCCTTGCGGGAGGTGGCCCAGGACTCGCGTGGGCCGACGCAGTTGTAGGACAGGACGCCGACGCGCAGTCCGCCGCGTTCGACGACGGCGGGGGTGCGGGCCTCGTCGAGTGTGGCGCCGGCGCCGACGGGCACCAGGCCGGCCCGGCGGGCGTGGGCGACGGTGTCGGCGACGCCCACGTCACCGGCGTCGTAGACGTGGTTGCCGGCCAGGGTGACGACGTCGAAGCCGGCGTCGGCGAGCGCGGTCAGGGCGGCCGGGTCGGCGGGGGGTGCGGGCACGTCGGTGCTCTGCTGGACGGTGGTGGTCGAGTGCGGCACCTCGACGTGTCCGACGGTGACGTCGGCCGAGGTCAGCAGGGGGGCCGCGGGGGCGAGGAAGGAGGCCGGGTCGGGTTCGTCGAGGATGAGGTCGCCGACCGAGGCAACGGTGATCACGTGAGGTGCTCCTGTGGGGGTGCGAGGCTGTCGCGGTGCCGGGCGAGGAAGGCGCGCAGGCGTGCGGTGCGCGGGTTGGTGAGCATGTCGTCGGGCGGCCCGCTCTCCACGATCCGGCCGGCCTCCATGAAGACGCAGCGGTCGGCGACCTCCTTGGCGAAGGCGATCTCGTGGGTGACGACGACCATGGTCATGCCGTCGGCGGCGAGGCCGCGCATGACGGCGAGGACCTCGTCGACCAGTTCGGGGTCGAGGGCGCTGGTGGGCTCGTCGAAGAGCATGACGCGGGGCCGGGCGGCGACGGCGCGGGCGATGGCCACGCGCTGCTGCTGTCCGCCGGAGAGCTGGCGCGGGTAGTGGTGCGCGCGGTCGGCGAGACCGACCCGCTTCAGCAGTTCGTGCGCCTCGGCCTCGGCGTCCTGCCGGGTGCGGCCGTGGACGCGTACGGGGGCCTCGGTGATGTTGCGCAGCACCGTGAAGTGCGGGATGAGGTGGAACTGCTGGAAGACCATGCTCATGCGGCCGCGCTGGGCGGCGACGCGGCGGGCGCCGAGCGGCCGCAGGGTGCCGCGGTGCCGTTCGTGGCCGAGCAGTTCGTCGTCGAGGTAGATCGCGCCGGCGTCGATGGTCTCGAGCTGGTGCACGCACCGGATCAGTGTCGACTTCCCCGAACCGGAGGGGCCGATGACGGTGACGACCTCGCCGTCGGCGACGTCGAGGGTGACACCGTCCAGGGCGACGTGGTCCCCGAAGCTCTTGCGGACGCCCCGCACGCGCAGGGCGGGCTCACTGGTCATGCGGACGCTCCGTTCTTCGGACGGCGGCCCCGGCCGGCCGGGGTGCGACCGCTCGTCGCGTGGCCCCGTGAGAAGTGGCGCTCCAGCCGGCGCTGTCCGACGGTGAACAGGGTGACCACGACGAGGTACCAGAGGCAGGCCACGAGGAGCAGGGGGACGATCTGGTAGGTGCGGTTGTAGATGACCTGCACCGAGTGCAGCAGATCGGCCATGGCGATCACCGAGACCAGCGCGGTCCCCTTGAGGACGCTGATGAACTGGCTGCCGCTGGGCGGGATGATGACGCGCATCGCCTGCGGCAGCACGACCCGGAAGAACGTCTGGGCCGGGGTGAACCCCATCGCGCGGGCGGCGTCGCGCTGGCCCTGTTCCACGCTGAGCAGCCCGCTGCGGATGATCTCCGCCATGTACGCCGACTCCACCAGTGACAGGCCGACCACGGCCGCCGTGACGGGGGTGATGACGTCGTTGGCGTTCCAGGAGGCGAACGCGGGGCCGAAGGGGATGCCGATCGAGATGCGCGGCAGGAGATAGGCGAGGTTGAACCAGAAGATGAGCTGCACCAGCGGCGGGATGCCGCGGAACACGCCGATGTAGAGGGCGGCCGCCCAGCGGACCGGCGCGAAGTCCGAGAGCTGGGCCGCCGCCAGGGCCGCGCCGACGACGGAGCCGATGGCGATGGCGGCGACGGCCAGCCACACCGAGGTGCCGAGGCCGGACAGGACGCTGGGGTCGAAGAGGTTGTCCGCGACCACGTCCCATTCCAGCCGCGGATTGGTGAACAGGAAGCGGAGGAGCAGCGCGGCCACGACGGCCAGCACGACAGCGGCCACGATCCGCCAGGGCCGTACGCGCCGCGCCGCGTGGGCGACGTCGTCGGTGCCGGGGACGGCGGCGGTTTCCTTCAGGGAGAGGGATCCGGACACGGCTCAGCCCTCTTCGGCGGCGATGTTCAGGACGGGCTTGTCGACCATGACGTCCGTCAGTCCCCAGTGCTTCATGACCCGGCGGTACTCACCGTTGTCGAAGAGCTTCTGGAAGGCCTTCTGGACCACCGGGCCGAGGCCGCTGTCCTTGGGGACAAGGAGGGCGAGGTTGTCGGTGGTGGCGCCCTGCTCCTCGCTCTGCGTGACGTAGACGTAGGTGTCCGACTGGGACTTGGTGACGTCGATGGCGGCGGCCTGGGTCATGCCGGCGGCGTCGGCGCGGCCCGACTTGGTGGCCAGCAGGGTGGCGTTGGTGTCGTCGAGGCCGATCGACCGCGCGGGGTCCTTGCCGTGGGCGGTGCAGTACGCGGAGAGCTTCTTCAACTGGCCCTCGACGATGCTCGACTTGACCACGGCGACCTTCTTGCCGCACAGCCCGGCCGCCGAGGAGACCTCGCCCTTGGAGTCCTTGGAGCCCTTGGGCAGCACGTAGGAGGTGCGGCTGGTCATCCAGGTGATGGTGTCGAACTGGCGCTCGCGCTCGGTCGTCGCCTCCACCGGTCCGTTGAACGCCTGGTAGCGCCCGCTGAGCATCCCCTGCAGCGCCGCGGGCAGGTTGCTCACGATCGTCACCTCGGTGCGCACCCCGAGTACCTGACCGAGGGCCTTCTGCAGGTCGCGGTCGATGCCGGTGACCGTGCCGTCCGCGCCGACCGACCGGAAGGGCGGGTGCGAGTCACCCGCGAAGCGCAGGACGCCCGAGTCCTTGACGGACTCCGGCAGGGCGTCGTGCAGCGCCGGAACCTTGGCCACGGACGGGGAGGAGCTTGCCTCCTCCCCGGAGGAGCCGCAGCCGGCGAGGGCGAGGGCGGAGAGCAGCGCGGTGGTGAGTGTGGCAGGTGTTCGCCACCGGCGGTGGGATGAGGAGTTGCGCATGAAGGCATTCCCTTGCATGAAATGAGATCCGCACCATTGTCGGTATCGCTGCCGAGCGTCGCACGAGGTGTCACCTATGACAAGGGTCGTGCCATACTTTCGACCGACCCGAATGGTGCGCGAGAATCCGAGGTGTCATGGGGAAGGACCTGTCGAAGGCCGAGCTGCCCCGGGATCGGAGCGGGGCGGAACCCCAGCTCCTGCTGACGTCCCTGCTGGGCGATTTCTGGTACTGGCGCGACGAGCACATTCCGGCTACCGCGCTGGTCAGACTGCTTGCCGACTTCGATGTCACCTCGGACGGCGCCCGCGCGGCGATGCGCCGCCTCGTGGCCCGCGGACTGCTGGACACCTCGCGCAGCGGACGCACCACGGCGTACGGCATCCCGGCCCGCACCTCGGAGGTGATCGTCGAGCGCACGTACCGCATGCTGACGTTCGGCACCGTCGCCCCTGAGTGGGACGGACAGTGGACGGTCGTCACGTTCTCCGTCCCCGAACAGGACCGCGGCGTACGCACTACGCTCCGTTCCCGGCTGCGTCTGCTGGGGTTCGCCGCGCTCTACGACGGGGTGTGGGTGTCACCGCGCGACCTCGGCGGGGACGCCCAGGAGCTGCTGCGGGAGCTCGGCATCAGGACCGCGACCGTGCTGCGGTGCACCCAGGTGCCGGGCGGCACCCCGCAGGGCTCCCTCACCTCCGCCTTCGACCTGACGGAACTGGTGCGCGAGTACCGGGAGTTCGCCGAGCGCTACGAGCCCGTGCTGGGCAGTCTCGACGCCGGTCTCATCAGCCCGGCGCAGGCGCTGCGCACCCGCACCGAACTGCGGGTCGCCTGGCGGCGGTTCCCCGAGACCGATCCCGACCTCCCGGCCCCGCTGCTGCCGCCCGACTGGGACCGCCCGCGCGCCCAGCGGGTCTTCGTGCAGATCTACGACCGCCTCGGCCCGCTCGCCGAACTGCGGTTCCGGCAGATCCTCGCCACGGTCTCGCCCGAACTGGCGGAACTGGCCACCCACCACGACACCGCCGCCATAGCGGAGCTGTACGCCTCCCTGGGCGACCGCAAGGCGCACGGCGACACCCCGTTCGAGCAGGCCGCACGGGCCCGCAGGCTGGACGAGGTGTCACGGGCGAAGCGGTAGTTCTCCCGCGTCCCGCCCTGCCGGCGTCCCGCCCACCGCTCACCTCAGGACAGTGACCGGTGGGCGCTCTTGAGGTAGTCACGGAAGCGCTCGACGTCGGCGGGTTCCAGCTCGCCGACCATGCGCTCCTCCAGCAGCCGGGCCGGTTCGGCGTACCGCGCCAGCAGCCGGCGCCCCGCGTCCGCGAGCAGGATCACCTTCTCGCGCCGGTTGCCGGGGTTCGGCTCGCGCCGGACCAGCCCCCGGTTCTCCAGCGCGCGGACCATGTCGGCCATGGACTGCGCCGTGACGAACGAGTCCCGGGCGAGCTGCGCGGCGGACACCCCGTCGCGCCGCTCCAGCACGGTCAGCGCCGTGTACTGGAGCGCGGTCACCCCGGCCGGCTTGAGCAGCTCCTCAAGCCGCGCCCGCACGACGAGTTCCGTCCGTTTGAGCAGATAGAGCAGCGAGGGGCTCGGCTCCACGCCGTCCGCCACCGCGGACCGGCTCGTCTCCGTCATGCCGTGCCTCCCCCGGCAGTCACCTGCCTCGTTCTGACCACGTCGAGACGCCCACCCTAAGCCATTGACAGGAATCCTGTCGAAGGAGAACACTGAGCGAACCAACAGGATTCCTGTCGATCAGGGAGAGGGACAGCCATGGATCTGCACGGAAAGGCCGCCGTCGTCACCGGGAGCGGGCGCGGGCTCGGGCTCGCCTATGCCCGGGCCCTCGCCGCGGCCGGCGCCGCCGTCGTCGTCAACGACGTGGACGCCGACGCGGTCGACGCCGCCGTCGCCTCCATCACGGCGGACGGCGGCCGGGCGGTCGGCGTCGTGGCCGCCGTGGGCGACAGCGAGGCCGCCGAGCGGCTGACGGAGACGGCCGTACGGGAGTTCGGCAGCCTGGACGTCCTCGTCACCAACGCCGGCATCCTGCGCGACCGGGTGCTGTGGAAGATGACGGACGACGACTTCGACGCCGTCGTCCGGGTCCATCTGCGCGGCACCTTCACCTGTGCCCGCGCGGCGGCGGTCCGGATGCGCGAGCAGGGCACCGGGGGCCGGCTGATCCTGATCTCCTCCCCCGCCGGCCAGCGGGGCAACTTCGGCCAGACCAACTACGCCGCCGCCAAGGCCGGCATCGTGGCGATGGCCCGCACCTGGGCGCTGGAGCTGGCCAGGGCCGACGTCACCGCCAACGCCGTCGTGCCGGTCGCCGCCACGGAGATGACCAAGACCATCCCGGCCTTCGCCCCGGTCCTCGAAGAGGCAGAGCGCACGGGCGCGCCCCTGCCGGACTGGCTGCGCAAGGACGAGGGCCTGGGCACCGTCGAGGACGTGGCGGGCCTGATCACCTTCCTCGCCTCCGATGCCGCCAAGGACATCACCGGTCAGGCCATCGGCATCGGCGGCGACCGCCTGGCCCTGTGGTCCCATCCCGCCGAGAAGACCGTCGCCTTCGCCGACGGCGGCTGGAGCGCGGACGCCCTCGCCAAGGGATGGTACGACGGTGTCGGGGCCGAGCCCGAGACGTACGGCATCCCGGCCCCCAAGGCCCCGGAGGCATGACATGAGCGACCCGGTCCTCGACGTCGACGCCCTGACCGCCATCGACGTCCACACCCACGCCGAGATCTCCCGGTCCGGCCACGGGGCGCTCAGCCCCGAACTGTTCGGCGCCTCCGAGGAGTACTTCAAGGCGCACGGCCACCGGCAGCCGACCATCGACGAGATGGCCACGTACTACCGCGAACGCCGGATGGCCGCCGTCGTCTTTACCGTGGACGCCGAGCACGCCACCGGCCACCCCCGCATCTCCAACGAGGAGGTCGCCGAGAACTGCGCCGCCCACCCGGACGTGCTCATCCCGTTCGCCGGCGTCGACCCGCACAAGGGCCGGGCGGGCGTCCGCGAGGCCCGCCGGCTGGTGACGGAGTACGGGGTGCGCGGCTTCAAGTTCCACCCGAGCATCCAGGCCTTCTCCCCCGACGACCGGATGGCCTACCCGCTCTACGAGGCGATCGAGGAGCTCGGCGTGCCCGCGCTGTTCCACACCGGGCAGACCGGCATCGGCGCCGGGGTGCCCGGGGGCGGCGGCATCCGGCTGAAGTACTCCAACCCGATGCTCGTGGACGACGTCGCCGTGGACTTCCCCGAGCTGCGCATCATCCTGGCGCACCCCTCGTTCCCCTGGCAGGACGAGGCGCTCGCGGTGGCCACGCACAAGCCGTACGTGTACATCGACCTCTCCGGCTGGTCGCCGAAGTACTTCCCGCCGCAGCTGGTGCGGTACGCCAACTCGCTGCTCAAGGACAAGGTGCTGTTCGGCTCCGACTATCCGGTCATCACCCCGGACCGCTGGCTCGCCGACTTCGAGAAGCTCGACATCAAGCCCGAGGTGCGGCCGAAGATCCTCAAGGACAACGCCGCCCGCCTGCTCGGCCTGCGCGGGGAGTGAGGGAGACGCCGTGTTGAACCAAGGGATCGGTTCCTGGCCCGCGCGCCGGGCCCGCAAGACACCACAGCGCACGGCGATCGTCCACGGGGACACCCACCTCACCTACCGCGACCTGCACGCACGGGTGCTGCGCCTGGCACACGCGCTGCGCGCGCTCGGCGTCGCCCGCGGCGACCGCGTCGCCCACCTGGGCCCCAACCACCCGGCCTTCCTGGAGACGCTCTTCGCGACCGGCGCGCTCGGTGCCGTCTTCGTCCCCCTCAACACCCGGCTGGCCGCACCGGAGCTGGCGTACAACCTGTCGGACTCCGGCAGCACTGTGCTGGTGCACGCCGCCGAACACGCCGGGACGGCCGCCGCGGCCTGCGCGGACGCTCCCGCCCTCCGCCGCATCACCCTCGGCACGGGCGGGGACGACGACGCCCTCGGCTACGAGGAACTGCTGACCGGCGGACGTACGGACCCCCTGGACGAACCCGTCGCCCCGGACGACCCCTGCATGATCATGTACACCTCGGGGACGACCGGCCGGCCCAAGGGGGCGGTGCTCTCGCACGCCAACATCACCTGGAACAGCCTCAACGTCCTGGTGGACACCGATCTGACCGGTGACGAGACCACCCTCGTCGTCGCCCCGCTCTTCCACACCGCCGGGCTCAACATGACGTGTCTGCCGACCCTCCTCAAGGGCGGCCGGGTGGTGCTCCACGAGGCCTTCGACGCCGGGCGCGTCCTGGAGGCCGTCGCCGCGCACCGGGTGACGTACATGTTCGGCGTGCCCACGATGTACGACGCCATGGCCGCGCACCCGCGCTGGCGGGAGACGGACCTGTCCAGCCTGCGCTCGGTGAGCTGCGGCGGGGCGCCGGTGCCCGCGCGCACCATCGAGACGTACCTCGCGCGCGGGCTGGCCTTCAGCCAGGGGTACGGCATGACGGAGGCCTCGCCCGGTGTGCTCTTCCTGGACCGGGAGCAGGCCTCCGCCAAGGCCGGGTCCGCCGGGGTGCCGCACTTCTTCACCGACACCCGGGTACGGGCGGCCGACGGCGGCCCCGCCGGGCCCGGGGAGAAGGGCGAGGTCCTCGTCCAGGGCCCGAACGTCATGTCCGGCTACTGGGGCCGTCCCGAGGACACCGCGGCGGCCTTCACCGAGGACGGCTGGCTGCGCACCGGCGACGTGGCGCGGACCGACGAGGACGGGTACGCCTACATCGTCGACCGGGTCAAGGACATGTTCGTCTCCGGCGGCGAGAACGTGTATCCGGCCGAGGTGGAGGACGCGCTGCTCGGTCACCCCGCCGTCCGCGAGTGCGCGGTGATCGGCGTGCCGGACCCCGTGTGGGGCGAGGTGGGCCACGCGGTCGTCGTCCTGGAGCCCGGCGCCGACGCCGGAGCCGACGGCTCCGAGATCCTGGACCGGCTGCGCGGCCGGCTCGCCAAGTACAAGATCCCGAAGACCGTGGCGTTCGTGGACGCGCTGCCGCGGACGGCCTCGGGGAAGATCGTCAAATCGGCCGTGCGGAAGGCCTACGCGCCCGGCCCGGCCGACCGGCCCTGAACAACCCCTCCCCTTCCTCCGACGAATTCCTCCGACGAGTTCCTTCGACGAAAGGCAGCACACCATGTCCGCCACCACCGCCAAGGGCCTCGACGGCCTTCTCGCCCTCGCCGGCCGCGACCTCGGCCGTACCGACTGGCTGGAGATCACGCAGGAGCGCGTCAACACCTTCGCCGACGCCACCGGCGACCACCAGTGGATCCACACCGACCCGGAGCGGGCGAAGGAAGGACCCTTCGGCGGGCCCATCGCCCACGGGTACCTCACGCTCTCCCTGATCATCCCGCTGTTCGGCGATCTCCTGGAGATCGAGGGCACGTCGATGAGCGTCAACTACGGCCTGGAGAAGGTCCGTTTCCCGAGTCCGGTGCCGGTCGGCGCGCGGATCCGGCTGCACGGTGCCGTCGACTCCGTCGAGGAGGTCAAGGGCAACGGGGTGCAGATGGTGCTGACGTTCACCGTCGAGGTCGAGGGCAGCGCCAAGCCGGCGTGCGTGGCCCAGGCGGTGTACCGGCACTACGCCTGACCGCACGTCGCACGTCGCACGTCGCACGTCGCACGACGGTCGGGGCGGGGGCGCTACTTCTTCGGGAGGCGGAAGCGGCCGAACGTCTTCGTGAGGGTGTCCAGCGGTGAGCGGTCCGCCCTGGCCGTGCCGGTCGCGGGCGGCCCGGGCGTTCCGTCGCCGCCGGTGAAGTCGGCCAGGGCGGCCTGTGCCGCCTCGGCCGCCTCCTTGTAGAGGTCGCAGGACTTCGTCATGGCGTCGAGCGCCTCGGCGTACTTGACGACCATGGCCTGGGCGTGGACCAGTTCCTCGTCCCGGGTCAGCAGGTGCCAGCCCTGGCGCAGCCGGGCCAGGGCTCGCTCGGCGTCCTCGGGCAGCGGCCGGGGCAGCGCCGCGAACTCCGTGAGGGTGCGCAGCAGGTCGGTGGGTTCGGAGCCGTCCAGGAAGACGCTGTGCACGGTGAACCGCTCGGCGTCGTACACGTCGTACTCGGGGCTTCGCGGTTCGGCGGGCAGGACGACGGCGCCGCCGCGCGGCATGCGCACGTTCAGCTCGCGCTTCATCTCGAAGTCGGCGATCTGCGCCTGCTCCGGGGTGGCCCGGTGCTCGACGACGCGGTGCCGCAGGCTCGGCGGCAGGAAGCCGGAGAGCGGCCGCTGGCCCCGTGCGTCCGGCGTCATCGCCTCGTGCACCACGAGGTGGACGAACCAGCTTCCGCGGACGCAGTCCCGCAGCCGGTGGCGCAGCGCGTCGCCGTCCTTGGGCAGGTGGTTGACCGTGCGCAGCCGGACGTCCGGCACGGTGTCGTGGTCCCAGGGGACCTGGTCGCTGTCGGGCCAGAACATGGTGGCGGGCGAGGGCCAGTGCGGGTTCCAGGCGCGCTCGGCCTCGGCGGCCAGCACCCAGGTGACGCCCTCGCCGTCCTTGCGGCGGCTCTCGGGGTCGTACGTGGTGAGCTGCGCGCGGACGGTGACGTCGTCGGCGACGCGCCAGCGGGCCTCGAAGAGGCGGCGGGCGTTCGGGCCGGGGTCGGCGGCGGCCTCGCGGGGGTGCAGGACGGTGGAGCGGGCCGCCTCGACGGGGTCGAGGTCGAGGAAGTCGTCGAGCACCCCGGCCGCCTTGAGGGCGATCAGGTTGCGGCGGACGTCCTGCTCGGGCTCGGGCCCGGGGTGGCGGCCGCGGGCCAGCCACACGGTGGCGGGGACGAGCGTCTCGGAGCTGTTGTTCTTGGCCATGGAACCGTTCTGTTCAGAACCCGGGGGACTCGACCAGTATGGTCCCCACCGAACGGATGCCCACGTCGGACCCGCGCGACACGGACCCGCCCGCCCGAGCTGTTGCCGCGCCCGCGCCTCAGGGCGCCTGCTGGACGTCCCCCCGCGTGGAGGAGGCCACCGTGTCCCCGTGGGCGAAGTCGCCGGGCGGGATGCCGGGGTGGTGGCCCGGGTGGTGAGCGGGCGCCGGCCCGGCCGTCGTCGCGGCGGTGGGGCCGAGGGTGAGGCGCGAGACGATGCGGTAGCGGTCGCCGCGGTAGAGCGAGTGGACGTACTCCACGGGGCGCCCCCGCACGTCCGAGGTGAGCCGTTCGAAGAGCAGCGCGGGCGACAGCTCCGGCACGTCGAGCAGCTCGGCCTCGGCACGGGTGACGACGGTCGGCTCGATGCCCTGTACGGCTTCGCGGACGTGAACGTCGTGGTGCCGGCGCAAGTGCTCGTAGAGGTCGCCGCTCTCCAGTTCCTGCGGGGTGAGCCCGGGCACGAGGTCGGCGCGGATGTGCAGGTGCTCGATGGCCATCGGCTCCCCGTCGACGAGGCGGAGCCGGGCCACGTAGACAATCTTCGCCGCGGGTGAGAGGCGCAGCCGGTGGCCGATGCGGGCGCCCGCCTGGATGGTGGTGAACTCCAGCAGCCGGCTCGACCAGGCGCCGTCGGCCTGGGGCACGGTCATCGCCTGTTCCTGGGCGACCAGCTCCTGGGTGATCTTCTCCGGGGCGACGAACATGCCGCGGCCGTGTTCGCGGACGAGAAGCCCGGCGGCGACGAGTTCGTCGACGGCGGCGCGCAGCGTGGGCCGGGACACCCCGAGGCGGGCGCACAGGGTGCGCTCGGAGGGGATCGGGTCGCCCGGGCGCTGCGACTCGATCAGCTCCAGGATGTGGTCGCGCACCAGCTCGCGTTTGAGCACCGGTCCCGGCTCACGTCTGAGCACCGGTTCCGGCGCGCGTTCGAGCACCGGCTCCGGCGCGCCGCCGTTCGCGTCGGCGTCCACGTCACTCCCCCGTTCCGTCCCACGTCCGTACGACCAGTTGCCTGACCAGTTGACCACGGGCCGCCCGTGATCCACAACTATTCGCTGTTCATTGAGGGTTGACGGCCGCATTGGTCTATGCCACCTTTCTCCACCAGCAGAGGTCATCTGACCAGTTCGCCAACTGGTCAGGTACGACTCCAGGCGCGACTCCCAGAGGTGACCCGTGAAGCACCGCTTGCTCGCCGGCCTGTCGCTCGTCGCGGCCGTCGGAATCAGTGCCTGCAGCTCGTCCGGCTCCGACGGGGGCTCCGGGGCCGGCGGGCGGACCACCATCGACGTGTGGCTGATGCGCGACAGCGTGTCCGCCGCGTTCCAGAAGGAGTTCGAGAAGGGCTTCGAGAAGGCCCATCCCGACATCGACGTCCGGGTGCAGATCCAGGAGTGGGACGGCATCGGGGAGAAGGTCACCGCCGCGCTGGCCAGCAACGACGCCCCCGACGTCATCGAGACCGGCAACACCCAGGTGGCCCAGTTCGCGGCGAGCGGCGGTCTGCTGGACCTCAGCGACAAGGTCTCCGAGCTCGGCGGTGCCTCCTGGCTCAAGGGCCTCGCCGAGCCCGGCGCCTACGAGGGCAAGCAGTACGGCATCCCGTACTACGCGGCCAACCGCGTCGTCATCTACCGCAAGGACCTGTTCGCGAAGGCCGGGATCGACGCCTCGAAGATCAGGACGCGCGCGCAGTGGATCGACGCGACGAAGAAGCTGGACAAGGGCGGCCAACAGGGCATCTACCTGCCCGGACAGAACTGGTACACCCTCTCCGGCTTCGTCTGGGACGAGGGCGGCGACCTGGCCGCCGAGTCCGGCGGCAGCTGGCACGGCACCCTGGACACGCCCGGGGCACTGCGCGCGATGGCCTTCTACGAGAAGCTCCAGGCGCTCGGCAAGGGGCCCAAGGACTCCGACGAGGCGAACCCGCCGCAGGCGGAGGTGATGGCCAAGGAGCAGGTGGCCCAGATCATCAGCACCCCGGGCGGCGCCAACGTCGTCACCCAGAACGCCCCCGCCCTCAAGGGCAAGCTGGGCTTCTTCCCGATCCCGGGGAAGACGGCGGACACCCCGGGCGCGGTCTTCACCGGCGGCTCCGACCTGGTGATCCCGGTGGTTTCGCGGCACCACGACGCCGCCTACACGTTCGTCAAGGAACTCACCGGCGACGCCTGGCAGAAGAAGCTCGCGGCCGCGATGAGCTACGTGCCGAACAAGACGACGCTGACGGCGGCGGTCGCCGGTGACCCGGGCGCCTCCGCGATGGCCGTCGGCGCGGCCCAGGGGCACGCCACACCCAATACGCCGGGCTGGGCCGCCGTCGAGGCCAAGAACCCGATCAAGGACTACATGACGGCGGTCCTCACCGGAGGAGATCCCGCCCGCGAGGCGAAGAAGGCGTCCGACGCCATCACCCGGGCCATGAAGTCCGGCACCTGAGCCGCCCAGCAACGACCGCCACCCACCCAGGACCGCCGACCGCCGGCCGTCCGGTGAAAGGAGTGCGCTCATGTCGGTCGTCCGTGAGCGGGCCGTGCGCCACCGCCCCCTCGTGCCGCCGCCCCGCCGCCCGCCGGGCCCCGCCCGCCGCACCACCATGGCCGGCGTCTGGCCGTATCTGCTGATCGCGCCCGCCGTCCTCGGCATGCTGTACCTGCTCGTCTATCCGCTGGCCCGCGCGGTGCTGATCTCCTTCCAGGACTTCGGGCTCCGCCAGCTCATCCTCGGCGACGCGCACGTCGTCGGATTCGCCAACTACCGCACGCTGCTGACCGATCCGCGGTTCTGGACGGTCGTGCGCCGCACGTTCCTGTTCATGGCGGTCAACGTCGTCCTGATCATGGTGCTGTCCACGCTGGTGGCCCTGATGATCGAGCGCCTGGGCCGCCGCTGGCGCACGGCGGTGCTCAGCGCGCTGGTACTGGCCTGGGCGATGCCCGTGGTCGCGGCGACGACGGTGTTCCAGTGGCTGTTCCACTCACGGTTCGGCATCGTCAACCACGCCCTGACCGGGCTCGGGTTCACCTCGTTCAAGGACTACCCGTGGCTCGCGCACGGTCCCGCGGCGTTCGCGATCCTGGTGGCGCTCGTGGTGTGGCAGTCGGTGCCCTTCGCGGCGATCACCCTGTACTCGGCGCTCACCACCGTGCCCTGCGACCTGTACGAGGCGGCGCGGCTGGACGGCGCCTCCGGTGCCCGCATCTTCCGGTCGGTGACGCTGCCGATCGTGCGGCCCCTGTTCATGCTGGTGCTCTCGCTCGAAGTCATCTGGACGTTCAAGGCGTTCGTGCAGATCTGGGTGATGACCCGCGGCGGCCCCGGCGACGCCACCACGATCCTGCCGGTGTACGCCGTGCAGACGGCGCTCAGCCAGCAGCGCTACGACCTCGGCTCGGCGGCGTCCATGCTCACGGTGCTGCTGATGTCGGGCGTGCTGGTCCTCTACTTCCGGCAGATGTTCCGTCAGGAGGCCGAACTGTGAGCACCCGACGGGCACTTCGCCGGCTTCCGCTGCACCTGGCCGCGACCGTGACGGTGGTGGTGTGTCTCTTCCCGGTCTACTGGATGATCACCACCGCGTTCACCCCCAACCGTGACATCCAGTCCGCCCATCCCCGGCTGCTGCCCCGCACCTGGACGCTGGACCACTTCCGGCGGGCGGTCGACGCCGACGGCTTCGGCCTGTTCTGGCGCAACAGTCTGCTGGTGACGCTGGGCACGGTGGTGCTCGCGCTGCTCGTGGCACTGGGCGCCTCCTTCGCCGTGGCACGGATGCGCTGGCGGGGCCGGCGGCAGTTCATGCTGGCGGTGTTCGTCGCCCAGATGGCGCCGTGGGAGTCGCTCATCATCCCCGTGTACATCATCGCGCGGGACACCGACATGCTCGACCGGTTGCCCACGCTGACGCTGGTCTACTTCATGATGACCCTGCCGTTCACCATCGTCGTCCTGCGCGGCTTCCTCTCCACGATCCCGCCGGAGCTGGAGGAGTCCGCCCAACTCGACGGCTGTACACGGCTGTCGGCGTTCCGGCACGTGGCCCTGCCGCTGCTCGCGCCCGGGCTGATGGCGACCTCCCTGTTCGGCTACATCACGGCGTGGAACGAGTTCGCCTACGCCAACTTCCTGATCATCAAGCAGCAGGACCACCGCACGCTGCCGGTGTGGCTGTCCTCGTTCCACAACGTCTTCGGCACCGACTGGGGCGCCACCATGGCCGCCTCCACCCTGTTCTCGCTGCCCGCGCTGGTGGTGTTCCTGCTGCTGCAACGGCACGTCACGTCCGGCTTCGCGGCCGGCGCGGTCAAGGGCTGATCCGCCGCCACACCCCGCCCCCCACTCCCGTCCCCTCTGGAGGACAGCGGTGCCCGCATCCCGACGCGTACTGATCCCCCAGCCCACCCAACTCGCACACAGGCCCGGCTTCTTCACCCTGCGCCGGGACACGTCGCTGCGGATCTCCCCCGGCGCCGAGCCCGCCGCCGCCCTGCTGCGCACCCTCGTCGGACCGCCCACCGGTCTCGCCTTCCCGCCCTCCCCCGACGGCCCCTTCGTACTGGCGCTCGACCCACAGCTGACGGGGCTCGGCGCGGAGGGGTACGGCCTCACCGTCGCACCCGACGCCGTCCTCCTGCGGGCCGGCCAGGTCACCGGGCTGCTGCGCGGCATCCAGACGCTGCGGCAACTGCTGCCGACGGAGGCCCTGACCGGGCGCCCCTCGCCCGGTGCGGTCCGGCGGCTGCCCTGCGTGGAGATCACCGACGTGCCCCGGCATCCCTGGCGCGGGTTCATGCTCGACGTGGCCCGGCACTTCCAGCCCGTGTCACTGCTGCGCCGGTACGTCGACCTGCTCGCCCTGCACAAGCTCAACGTGCTCCAACTGCACCTCACCGACGACCAGGGCTGGCGGATGCCGGTCGCGGCCTACCCCCGGCTCACCGAGGTGGGCGGGCGGCGTGCCGAGTCGATGGTGGGGCCCGCCGGGTCCACGGTCTTCGACGGTGTGCCGCACGAAGGCGCCTACACCCGCGAGGAGTTGACCGGTCTCGTCGCCTACGCCGCCGCGCGCGGGGTCACCGTCGTACCGGAGATCGAGATGCCGGGGCACTCCCGGGCCGCGATCGCCGCCCTGCCCGAGCTGGGCGCGGTGCCGGGGCGGCGGGTGGACGTGTGGACGGAGTGGGGGGTGTGCGACACCGTCCTCGGCGTCCACGAGCCGGTCTTCGACTTCGCCCGCACCGTCCTCGACGAGGTCCTCGACGTCTTCCCCTCCCCCCACGTCCACCTCGGCGGTGACGAGTGCCCGACGACCGAGTGGGCGGCGAGCCCGGTGGCCAGGGCACGGGCGGCGGCCGAGGGGCTGGCGGACACGGAGGCGCTGCACGGCTGGTTCCTGCGCCGCGTCGGCACACATCTGCTGGAGCGGGGCCGCACCCCGATCGCCTGGGCGGAGACCGGCGAGGGACTGCCCCCGGAGTTCACGGTGATGACCTGGCGCGAACCCGAGCACACCCGGATCGCCCTCAAACGCGGACACGCGGTGATCAGCGCGCAGCACCGTGCCGCCTACCTCGACTACGCCCAGACCGACTCCCCCGCCGAACCGCCGGCGCAGCCCGGAGCCGTCGTCGACCTGCGCGCGGTCCACGAGCACGCCGTGCCGGACAGCAGCGGCACGACCGGTGAACTCATCGGCGTACAGGCCGCGTTGTGGACCGAGTTCGTGTCCGCCCCGGAACACCTCGACCATCTGGCCTTCCCCCGCCTGTGCGCGTTCGCCGACCGGGCCTGGTACGGCGCCGCGTCCTGGCCCCACTTCCACCACCGCCTGACGGCACACGCCCCGCGCCTCACCGCGCTCGGCGTGCGCCACGGGCCGCTCCATCCCCACCTCCCCGCCCCCCACAGTTCCGGAAAGGAACAGCCATGACAAGGACGACCCCCGGCAGAACCCTCACCTGCGCCGTCGCCGCCGTGCTCGGCGCCGTGGGCCTCGTCGCGCTCCCGTCGAGCGCCGGCGCGGCCACGAGCGGGGTGAGCGTGCAGTACCACACCGGCTCCACGGGTTCCGACCAGGCGGAGCCCTGGCTGAAGGTGCGCAACACCGGTGACTCGGCGGTGTCCCTGAGCGCGGTGAAGGTGCGCTACTACTTCAGGGCCGACTCGGCGTCGGCGGGCTACCGGTTCGCCTGCTCGTGGGCGGTCAAGGGCTGCGGCAACGTCACCGGCACGTTCGGCACCCTCGCGCACCCCACCGCGAACGCCGACCGCTATCTGGAGATCGGCTTCACCTCCGGCGCGGGCACGCTCGCCCCGGGCGCCGACTCCGGCGATCTGCAACTGCGGTTCTACCGTTCCGACTGGCAGCCGCTCAACCAGAGCGACGACTACTCCTTCGGCGCGGGCCAGACGTCGTACGCGAACTGGACGAAGGTCACCGCCCAGGTCGGCGGCGCGACGGTGTGGGGGACGGCGCCCGAGGGCAACGACCCCGGCGACCCGGGCGATCCCGGAGACCCCGGGGACCCGGGCGACCCGGGTGACCCCTCCGCGGGGACGGCCCTGTTCGACGACTTCAACTACTCGGCGTACAACGACCCGAAGATCTCGGCCAACGGCTGGAGCGTGCGCTCCAACTCCGGCGGCCCCGGGATCCCGGGGGCGACCTGGGCGCCGCAGAACGTGACGTTCTCCTCCTCGGGCGGCAACTCCGTGATGAACCTGGAGACGTCGACGGCGGGTGCGGGCGAGAACACGAAACAGACCGAAGTCCTCACCAAGGCGCTGAAGTTCAAGAACGGCACCTACGCGGCGCGGGTGCGGTTCAGCGACGCCCCGAAGAGCGGGCCGGACGGTGACCACCTCGTCCAGACGTTCTTCACCATCAACGACCTCAAGGCGCCCATGGCCGACGACTACTCGGAGTACGACTTCGAGTACCTGCCCAACGGCGGCTGGGGCGAGTCGTCGAACATCCTGTACACGACGTCCTGGGAGACCTACAACCCGGACCCGTGGCAGGCGGTGAACCAGCACACGGAGGGCCGGCAGAGCTACGACGGCTGGCACGACCTGGTGCTCACCCTCGACAACAGCGTCATCCGGTACTACATCGACGGGCAGCTGTTCGGCACGCATGACGCGCAGTACCTGCCCGAGCGGCCGATGTCGATCAACTTCAACCAGTGGCTGATCGACTTCGGCGGACAGTCGAGCACGAGTGCGCGGGCGTACGACGAGAAGATCGACTACGTCCTGCATGTGAAGGACCAGGTGCTGACGCCGGCGCAGGTGGCGGCGAAGGTCGCCGCGTACCGGGCGGCGGGGACGGTGTTCGAGGACACGGTGCCCGGGGCGTGACCGCCGGGTGAGGACGGGGCCCGCGCACGCGGTGTGCGCGGGCCCCCGCGGCCGAGCCGTGCCCCGGGGGGCGCGGTTACGGAGCCGGCGCCGGGTCGGGACGGCGGCCGTCCCGGGCCGCCCCCCGGCGGGCCAGTGCCGCCGCGCCGACCGGGACCGCGTCGGCGCCGAGGCCGGAGCGGACCAGGCGGACCGGGTGGCCGCTGACCGGGGGTTCCTCGGCGAGCCGTGCGCGTATCGCCGGCTCCAGCAGGTGCCAGGCGCGGCTGACGCCGCCGCCGATCACCACCGTGGTGAGGTCCACGAGCCCGGCGGTCATGACGACCGCCCGGGCGAGCCCGGCACCGGCGGCGTCGTACACCGCGCGGGCGTCCTCGTCGCCGCGGCCGGCCGCGTCCGCGACCTCGTGCGCGGTGAGCGTACGGCCGGTCCGGTCGGCGTACCGGGCGGTGAGCGAGCGGCCGGAGGCCAGGGTCTCCAGATGGCCGCGGCCTCCGCAGGTGCAGGGCAGGTCGCCGAAGCCGGGGATGTGCCCGATCTCGCCGGCCGCGCCGTGCGGTCCGGTGAACAGGCGGCCGCCCGTCCACAGGGCGCCGCCCACCCCCGTACCGAGGGTGATGCCGAGGACGTCCGGTTCGCCCCGGACCGCGCCCGAGGACGCCTCGCCGCGCAGGAAGGCGTTGACGTCGTTGTCGAGGTACGCCGGTACGCCGAGGGCGTCCGCGACCGCGGCGGTGACCGGGAAGCCGGACCAGTCGCGGAAGGAGTCACTGGCGACCAGGATGCGGCCCTCGGCGGGGTCCACCAGGCCGGCCGCGCCGACGCCGGTTCCGGCCAGCCGGCCGGGTGTGCTCCGCAGCAGCGGGGCCAGTGCGCCGAGCGCGGCGTCGATCATCGCCCGGCCGCCGCGGGCGGCCGGGGTGGTGGTCTCGGCCCGGTCCAGGACCGTGAGCGTCTCGTCGCAGAGGACGACCTGGGTGGTGGTGCCGCCGATGTCCACACCGGCGTACAGGATGCGGTCGCTCACGCCCCGCCCTCCGTACGTCCGGCCGCGAGGGCGGCCAGGCGTTCGGCCCTGCGGGCACGCTGGACCACCGGGTCGGGGACCGGGGCGGCGGCCAGCAGCCGTCGGGTGTAGTCGGTCTCCGGGTGCAGCAGCGTCTCGCCGGTGGGTCCCTGCTCCTCGATCCGCCCGGCCCGCATGACGGCGACCCGGCGGGCGAAGTGCTGGACGACGGCGAGGTCGTGGGAGACGAACAGGCAGGCGAAGCCGAGGTCCTCCTGGAGCTCGGTGATGACCTCCAGGACGGACTCCTGAACGCTCACGTCGAGCGCGCTGGTGGGTTCGTCGGCGACGAGCAGCCGGGGTTCGAGCACGAGGGCGCGGGCCAGGCTGACCCGCTGGCGCTGTCCGCCGGACAGCTCGCCGGGGGCGCGGCGTGCCAGGTCGCGCGGCAGCCGGACCCGTTCGAGCACGTCCTCGACGCGGGCGCGCCGCTCCCGCGCGGACAGCTCCCGGCGGTGCACGCGCAACGGCTCGGCGACGCACTCCCCGACGGTCATCCGCGCGTCGAGCGAGGCGACCGGGTCCTGGAGCACCACGCCGATTCCGGCCCGCAGCTCCCGCCGGGCGCGGGCGCGGCTGCGGCCGAGGTCGGCACCGAACAGGGAGACGGTCCCGGAACTCGGGCCGATCAGCCCGAGCGCGACCCGCGCCGCGGTGGACTTCCCGGACCCCGACTCCCCCACCAGCCCCAGGGTTTCCCCGGGCCGCACGACGAACGACACGCCGTCCAGCGCGCGCACGGCACGCTTGCCCCGCCCGAACACGACGGAGATGCCGTCGAGCTCGACCACGGGCACACCGGCCGAAGCGACGTCGGGGCCCCCGCCCTCCCCAGCCGAACGCGCGGCCACGGCTTCCGTCCGTACGCCGTCGAACGTGGCGGCCGGACGCCCGTCGGTGACCGCGGACTCCGCCGCGGCCGGGCGGGCACCGCCGGTCGGCCCGTCGCCGCGCTCCGGACGTGCGGCCCTGTCGTGCGGCCCCGCGGCCGCAGGGCGCGCCGCCGCCTCCGGCGGCACGCCGCTGGGTGCGGGTGCCGTCGTATCCGGGCTCGCGCCGGCGTCCGGACTCACCGAGCCCGCGGCCGTCGTCTCCGGACGCACGGACGAGCCGTCGGCCGTCGTCTCCGCGCCGTCGGAGTGCCCGGCCGCATCGTCCGGGCCGGCCCCCGCACTGTGGGCCGGGGGCGCCGGGGCCTTCCCGGGCGCGCCGTCGGTCCGGGGCCGGGCCGGGACCGGCCGTGGCGTTTCGTCGGCGGGTGCGACCGACAGTCTCGGGACCGCCGCGAGGAGGCGGCGGGTGTAGTCGTGGGTGGGGTGGAGGAGGACGTCCTCCACCGAGCCGGTCTCGACTATCTCGCCGTGGTACATCACGGCGACCCGGTCGGCGAAGTCCGCGACGACGCCCATGTTGTGCGTGACGAGCAGGACCCCCGTGCCGGTCTCGGCGGCGAGGCGGCGGAGCAGGTCGAGGATCTCGGCCTGCACGGTGACGTCGAGTGCGGTGGTCGGCTCGTCGGCGATCAGCAGGGCGGGGTCGTTGGCGATGGCCATGGCGATGACGACCCGCTGGCGCTGGCCGCCGGAGAGCTGGAAGGGGTAGGCGGCCGCGCGCCGCTCCGGCTCGGGGATGCCGACCCGGCGCAGCAGGTCGACGGCGCGGGCGGCGGCGTCCCGCGCGGAGACGTCGTGGTGGTTGCGGATCACCTCGGTGATCTGCTTGCCGATCCGGGTGAGCGGGTCGAGCGCGGTGGCCGGCTCCTGGAACACCATGGAGACGGTCCGGCCGCGCAGCCGGGCGAGCCCGGCCTCGTCCGCGCCGACGACGTCGGTGCCGGCGACGGCGGCCCGGCCGGTGGCGCGGGCGTTGCCGGACAGCAGCCCCATCGCGGCGAGCGCGACCGTGGACTTGCCCGAGCCCGACTCGCCGACCAGGGCGAGGGTCTCGCCGGGCCGGACCCGCAGGGACACGCCGCGCACGGCGGGCACCTGCCCGGACTCGGTGGTGAAGACGACGCCGAGGTCGTCGAGTTCGAGAATCGGCTCGGCGGCCGCAGCGGCGCCGTTGCGGTGGGCGGCGGTCATCCTCGTCCCCTCACGTCGAATGCGTCACGGAGCCCGTCCCCGATCGCGTTGAACGCCCACACCACCAGGATGATGGCCAGGCCCGGCGGCAGGATGAGCCACCAGTAGCCGGAGTAGGCGGCGTTGAGCCCCGCCGAGAGCATCCCGCCCCAGTCGGTGGCCGGCGGCTGTACGCCGAGGCCGAGGTAGGAGACGTAGGCGACGAGGAGGATGGCGTCGGCGATCTGGAAGGTGGTGGCGACGACGATGGTGGAGACGGAGTTGGGCAGGATGTGCCGCAGGATGGCGCGGGCGTGGGTGCCGCCGATGGCGCGCAGGGTGAGGACGTAGTCGCGGTTCTTCAGGCTCAGGGTCTCGGCCCGGATGAGCCGGGAGGGCACGAGCCAGGACACCAGGCCGAGGATGAGGATCATCCCCGCCAGCCCTGGCGTGGTGATCGCGGAGACGACGAGCAGGATGAACAGGGCGGGGATGGCGATGCCGGCGTCCACGATCCGCATCATGACCGCGTCGATCCACCCGCCCGCGTACCCCGCGGCGGCGCCCCACAGGGTGCCGATGACGGTGGCCAGGATGCCCGCGGCGAGGCCGACCACGAGGGAGACCTTGCCGCCGTACATGAGCCGGCCCAGTTCGTCGTGGCCGACGGCGTCGGTGCCGAGCCAGTGCGCGCCGCTCGGCGAGAGGTTGACCTGTCGCAGCGCGGTGTGGGTCTGGTCCGTGGAGTACAGCAGCGGGCCCACGAAGCAGAACAGGACGAAGAAGACGACGACGCACAGCCCGGCGACGGCGAGCCGGTTGCGCAGGAAGCGCCGGACGGCGAGCCGGACGCCGGAGGCGGCCTCGGTGGGGGTCTCGGTCGCGCCGGGCAGTTCGGCCGGCTGGAGGATGGCGCTCATGCCCTGCCTGCCTTCACTCGGGGGTCGATGATCCGCTGGACGATGTCGGCGAGCAGGGTGCCGACCACGGTGGCGATGGCGATGACGAGGACGCAGCCGAGCAGGACCGGGTAGTCCGAGGCCTGCGCGGCGGACCAGAACAGCAGCCCCATGCCGGGGTAGTTGAAGAGCTGCTCCACCACCAGCGCACCGCCGAAGAGGACGGGCACGTAGTAGCCGAGCATGGCGACCACCGGGGTCAGGGAGTTGCGGAAGACGTGCTTGCGCAGGATGGCGCGGGAGCGGGCGCCGCCGGCCCGCGCGGTCCTGACGTAGTCCTCGGAGAGGTTCTCCAGGGTGGCGGCGCGCATGTAGCGGCTGAACACCGCGATCATGGAGGCGGCGCCGGCGACCACCGGCAGGACGAGGGCCTGCGGATCGGAGAACACGTCGGCGAGGGAGTCGCCCTGGGGTGCCTGGGAGGGGAACCAGGGCAGTACCTGGCTGAACACCAGGACGAGGATGAGTCCGAGGAAGTAGACGGGCGTGGAGTAGGCGATGAAGCTCAGCGTGGTGATGACGTAGTCCACCGGCCGGTTGCGCCGCACGGCCTGCCACATGCCGAGCGGGATCGCCAGGAGCAGCCCGATGACGGCGGACAGGACGGTGAGGACGAGGGTCTTGGGCAGCCGCTCCTGGATGAGCTGGGAGACCGGCGCGTTGAGGGTGTACGAGGTGCCGAGGTCACCGTGCACCAGCTGGTTGAGGTAGTAGAGGTACTGGACGGGCAGCGGCTTGTCGAGGCCCTGTTCGTGGTTGAAGCGGGCGATCTGCTGGGCGGTGGCCTGGGGGCCGAGGATGCCGCGGGCGGGGCCGCCGGGCAGGGCGTGCAGCAGGGCGAAGACGACGATCGTCACGATGACGACGACGGCGAGTGCCTGGAGGACGCGTCTGATCAGGAACGTGGAAGTGCTCATGTGGTTTCCGGTCGCTTCGGCTCAGGGGTGCGCGGGGTCACCGGCCGGGCTCACTTGCCGGTCCACTTCCACATGGCGGGGTGGAAGTTGGCGAGGGAGTCCTGGGCGAAGCCGCCGAGCCCGTTCTTGACCACGGAGACCTGGTAGTCGGGTTCCGGCAGCCAGATCACCGGGAGGTCCTTGGCCAGGGCGGCGCTGTACTCCTGGACGGCCTCGGTGGACTCGGAGGTGGTGGTGCGGCTGATCAGCTTGTCCACCGCGGGGTTGGAGTAGCTGCCGAAGTTGGAGCCGCCGCCGGTCTGGAAGAGCGAGTCGCCGCTCGGGTAGGCCGGGAAGTACCAACTGCCGGCGGTGCCGAAGAAGGAGAGCTGCCACTTGCAGCCGGAGTCCTCGGGCTTGCACTGACCGGACTGCGAGAGCACGGAGTTGACCGGTGCGGTCTTGATGGAGAACTTGATGCCGGTCTTCGCGAAGGAGGACTGCAGGGCGCTCATCATGTTGTCGGTGACGGCCGAGCCGGACTGCGACAGCACCTGCATACGGAACGTGGTGCCCTTGTCCACGCCCTTGCCGCACTGGTCGTCGCCGCTGCCCGGGTCCGTGCACACCATGGTGCCGCCCTGCTCGGTCCAGCCGTGCGAGGTCAGCAGCTGCTTGGCCTTGGCGGTGTCGAAGGGGTAGGGGTTGTTCTTCTGCACCGGGGAGACGAAGTCGGAGGTCTGCCCCTGCGGGATCGGGCCGAAGGTGGGCACGGCCGTGCCGTTGAAGATGACCTTGGACAGGCTCTTCTGGTCCACCGACATCTGGATCGCCTGGCGGGCGTAGAGCTGCTTGAAGACGGCGCCCATGGCGGGGTTGTTGAAGTTGTAGGGCATGTAGGTGATCGCCCAGCCCGCCCACGGCTTGATGCTGTAGCCCCGGGACTTGAAGGAGGCCTCCTGGCCGAGGTCGGTGGCGTTGATGTAGCCGTAGTCGACCGTGCCGGCCCGCAGCGCGTTGGCCTCGGCGTCCGTGGTGGTGAACGGCAGGAGGTTGACGTTCTTGATGTGGGCCTTGCCGCCGCCGTCGTACTTGGCGTTGGCGGTGAGCTGGACCTTGCCCGCGGTGGAGAAGGACTTGAGGGTGTACGGCCCGCTGACCGTCTTCCAGAGCGGGTCGCTCGCGTAGCCGGAGATGTTCTTGGCGGCCTTGTTGAGGTACGCCCACACCTTCTTGGCGCCGGCCGCGGTGCGGTCCTGGTCGGAGACGGTGGCGGAGTCGCCCGTCTTGTCCCAGACGTGCTGCGGCATGGGGCGGATCATGCTCAACTCGTTGGCGAGCATCCACTGTTGGTTGTACGCCTTGTCGAAGGTGAGGGTGAAGTGCGTGTCGTCGACGGTCTTGAATGAGGTCCAGTTGTCCGGTGCCTTGCCCGGGCTGTAGCTTGCCCAGTCGGCCTTGTCGGCCTTGACCAGGTTGAACCAGAACTCCACGTCGCGTGAGGTGACCGGCTTGCCGTCGCTCCAGTGCCGGTTGCCGAGGGTGATCGTCACGCTTCGGTTGTCCTTGGCGAACCGCGCCGCCGTGGCGAGGGAGTTGTCCTTGTTCCAGCCGACCTCACCGGTGGAGCCGTCGTAGGCGATGAGCGGCTCCCAGAGAACCTGGGATATGGAGGAGTTGTTGGTGTTGAGGTGCGCGGCCGTGCCGATCGGCAGTATCCAGTTCGGCGTGAAGTTGGCCGGGAGCGCGTAGTTGATGCTGTCCGCCGAGTGTCCGCCGGACGACGAGTCGCCGCCCCCGGAACAACCGGTGAGCAGCGCGCCGGAGATGACGGCGGCACCCGCGACCAGGGCCCAGCGGCGGCCGGTCGCCGTGCGAGCAGGAAACATGACTCTCCTCGAAGTGGAAGGACCCGTGAGGGGCCCCGACGACAGCCGGGGCGGGCGCCGCGGGAACCGGCGCTGCATGCACGACAGTCAACGTCCCACATGCCGAACGAACAAACAAGGATCGGTAAAAACTAAGTTTCTGCGGGCTCGACGGAAGTCTCACGAGTCCATGCCCCGTTGCAATTTCGCCGTGTTTATAGCGATTCACACCGTTTCCCACCCTCGTATTGCCGTCCGGAAGACGGTTCCCGTCCGCGTCTCGCGGGCGTACTGTCTTCGCCACACCCACCGTTGCGGAAGTTACTTCGTACATGACTGAAATAAGTGCGCGGAACCGCCGGCCCGTGAAGGAACAGCCCGGGAGGGACCAGCCCGTGAAGGGGAAGTCCGTGAAGGGGAACTCCCCGCTCGCCGCCCGGGTCCTGGAGCTCGTGGCCTCGGGCCAGGCCTCCTCACGCGCGGAACTCGCCGCCCTGCTCGGCGCGGCCCCCTCGACCATCTCCCTCACCGTGGGGCAGTTGGTGGAGCGCGGGCTGATCGCGGAGGAGGGCACCCACTCGTCCACCGGCGGGCGTCCGCGCAAGGTGCTGCGCCTCGGCGGGACCGACGAGTTCGCGGTCGCCGCCGACCTCGGCGGCCGGCACGCCCGGATCGGCGCGGTGCTGCCCGGCGGCCGGCTCGACCGGGTCACCACCGTGCCGTTCGTCATCGCCGACGGCCCCGAGGAGGCGCTGCCGCGGCTCGCGGACACGCTTCAGGCGCTGGCGGAGGAGCAGGGCCTCGACCGGCTGTGCGGTGTCGGACTCTCGCTGCCCGGACCGGTCGACGCCCGGTCCAGGACCGTCATGCTGCCCTCCCGGATGCCGGGCTGGAACCGCTTCCCCGTCGCCGACTGGCTGCGCGACCGCTTCGGCGTGGCGACCGCCGTGGAGAACGACGCCAACTGCATGGCGATGGGCGAACACACCGTGCGGCCCGCCGAACACCGCCAGTCGATCATGGTGAAGATCGGCTCGGCGATCGGCGCCGGTGTCATCGTCGACGGCCACCTCTACCGGGGCGCCACCGGCGCCGCCGGCGACATCACCCACATCCGCATCGACGGCGCCGCCGACATCCCCTGCTCCTGCGGCAAGACGGGCTGTCTGGAGACGGTGGCCTCCGGGGCGGCGCTGGTGCGCATCCTGCGCGAGCGCGGCGCCGACGTCGACAGCCCCGAGGACGTGGTGCGGCTCGCCGCCGACGCCGACCCCGAGGCGACGCGCGCGGTGCGCCGGGCCGGGGAGCACCTCGGTCAGGTCCTCGCCGCCAACGTCAACTTCTTCAACCCGGACGCCGTGTACCTGGGCGGCATCCTCTCCACCCTGGAGCCCTTCGTCGCCGCCGTCCGCAGCCGGCTCTACGAGAGCTGCCATCCGCTGGTCACCGAGCACCTCACCATCGAACGCGCCCGCCTCGGCGCGGACGCCGGTGTCGTCGGCGCCGGACAGTTCGCGCTCCAGCGCGCGATGGCCGACGCCCTGCGCGGCTTCGGCGCCGGCGGATCCGGCACCGGGCGGCCCGACCGCCTCGCGCCCCGCATCCCCTGAGCCACCCACGTCCCGTACGGAGAACCATGTCGGAAACTTCCGCCGCCCCCGTCACCTCCGCCCGCCCCGTCATCGCCGTCGCCGGGCTCGGCATCGAGTCGTCCACCTTCTCCCCGGCCCGCACCGAGGCCGCCGCCTTCCACCCCTCGCGCGGCGACGCAATTTTCGACCGCTACCCCTTCCTCGCCCCGGGCGAGGAGCTGCGCGAGGCGGCCGACTGGCACGGGGCGCTGGTGGGCAAGTCGCTGCCCGGCGGCACCGTCACCGCCGCCGCCTGGTCCGCGCTCACCGACGAGCTCATCGACCGCCTGGCCGCGCTCCCCCGGCTCGACGGCCTCTGGTACGACATCCACGGCGCGATGACCGTGGAGGGCGTCGACGACGCCGAGGCCGTCCTGCTGGAGCGCATCCGCGCCACCGTCGGCTCCGACGTCCTCGTCTCCACCTCCATGGACCTGCACGGCAACGTCTCCCGCGAACTGGCCCACCGCAGCGACCTGATCACGTGTTACCGGATGGCCCCGCACGAGGACCACCTGGAGACCAAGGAGCGCGCCGTGCGCAACCTGGTCGGCCTGCTCGCCTCCGGCGGCCCGCGGCCGGTCAAGGCGTGGGTGCCGGTGCCGGTGCTGCTGGCCGGGGAGCAGACCTCCACCCGCATCGAGCCCGCGCGGAGCGTCTACGCGGCGGTCGACGAGGTCGAGGCCCTGGACGGCGTCATCGACGCGGCGATATGGGTGGGCTACGCCTGGGCCGACGAGCCCCGCAACCGCGCGGCCGTCGTCGTCACCGGAACCGACCGGGACGCCGTGGCATCCGGTGCCGAACGCCTCGCACGCGGCTTCTGGGACGCCCGCCACGACTTCGCCTTCGTCGCCCCCACCGGCACGTTCGACGCCCTCCTCGACGAGGCCCTGGACTCGCCGGACCGGCCGTACTTCATCAGCGACACCGGCGACAATCCGACCGCGGGCGGCGCCGGCGACGTCACCTGGGGCCTGACCCGTCTCCTTCAGCGCCCGGAGTTCCAGAAGGACGACGGTCCGACGGTGCTCTACGCCTCGGTGCCGGGCCCCGCCGCCGTGGACGCCGCCGTCGCCGCCGGGGTGGGAGCCACGGTCACCGTCACCGCCGGGGCGGAGGTGGACGACCGGCGCGCCGGGCCCGTCACCCTCACCGGCGTGGTGCACGCGATCCGGCACGGCGACCGTGACGCCGGGACGGAGGTCGTGATCCGGGTCGGCAGCGTGTACGCGATCCTCACCCGGCTGCGCAAGCCGTACCACCACGAGCACGACTTCACCGACCTGGACCTGGACCCGCGCTCCGCCGACCTCGTCATCGTCAAGATCGGCTATCTGGAGCCGGAACTGTTCGACATGGCCGTGGGCTGGAAGATGGCGCTCACCCCCGGCGGCGTCGACCAGGACCTGCTGCGGCTCGGCCACCGCCGCGTCCGCCGCCCCCTGTTCCCCTTCGACCGCGACATGGCAGAGCCGGACCTGACGGCGCGGATCATCCCGGCCTCCGACCTGCCGCTCACCGGGGAGGACGAGTGACCGGCGCCCCGCTCGGAGCTCCGGCGGGTGTCCCCCGCGTCGCCGGGACCGCGCCCGTGTCTCTGGAGATCGCCGTCACCTCCCCGGCCGGTGCCCGGACCGCCCGCGCGCACGGCGCCGACCGTGTCGAGCTGTGCACCGGGCTCGAACTGGGCGGTCTGACACCGTCGGCGGCCACGGTGGAGGCGGCCGCGGCCGTCGGACCACCGGTGCAGGCCCTGGTGCGGTGCCGCCCCGGCGACTTCGTGTACGACGCGGAGGAGATCGCCCTCATGGTCGCCGAGGTCCGCTCCGTCGTCGCGTCCGGCGCGGCCGGAGTGGTCGTCGGCGCGCTCACCGCCGAGGGCGTCCTCGACACCGATGCCGTCGCCCGCCTCGCCGACGCCGCCCACGACCGGGGAGGCTCCGTCGAGGTCACCCTGCACCGGGCGGTCGACCAGTCCGCCGACCCGGTCGCCACCGCCGCACTGCTGCTCCCGCTCGGTGTCACCCGGGTGCTCGGCTCGGGGGGTGCGGCCACCGCCGCGGAGGGGCTGACCACGCTCGCCGGGATGGTCGCCGCGGCCCCCGGGCTGGAGGTCATGGCGGGCGGCGGCGTGCGCGTCGAGGACATCCCCGCGCTGGTCGGCGCGGGGGTCGCGGCGGTGCACCTCTCGGCCAAGGCCCGCGCCGAGCCCCGCCGCGCGGGCGCCTGGACTCCGCTCGGCGCCGCGGGGACCTCCCCCGACGAGGACACCCACTTCGTCACCGACCCCGCCCTCGTGGCGGCGGCCCGACGGGCGCTGGACGGGGCGGCGCGGGCGCGGTGACGACGGCGGCTACGGCCTGTCGTACAGCACGGCGAACACCCCCCGGACGGGATCGCCGTTCGGCGGCTGCCAGCCCGCGGTGACGTGACCGGCCGCCTCCGGGAACGCGGAGGGCGACTCGGCCGGGGTGGGCCGCAGTACCCGGTGCAGGTGCAGCGTCGTGCCCCGCGGCGCGGTCAGTACGGTCCGCTCCGGTTCGTCGGTGACGGTGAAGTCGGCGGGGAGGGGCCTGTCGGCGGTGTGGGAGACGAGGACGTCCGGGTCGGCGGTGTCGCTGACGCTCTGCATCTGCGGCTGCGCCCGCCCTTCGAGCAGCGCCGTCAACTGGCGGACCAGTACGGGGTCGTGACAGCCGTCGTACACCCAGCGCCGTCCGAGCACTCCGTGTTCGGTGGTGCCGAGGAGGGCGTGCTCCGCGCCGTCGAGCGGGGCACCGCGGTAGGTGAGCGGCACCAGGTAGGTGACCTGGTGCGCGCTGTCGGTGTCGGTGTCGGTGTCGGTGTCGGTGACCACCATGAACTCGATGCCGACCTCGCCCTCCGGATCGTCCAGCCGGAAGCCGCCGGCCTTCGCCAACTCCGGCTCGGAAGTGCCTCGTTGGTACCAGGGCCGGGTGGGCAGCCAGGAGATGAGCAGTTCCAGCTTGGTGGGGGTGAGGGTGGTGCGATGGATGACGGACATGCGGGAGTGCGCCTTTCGGTCGAGTGCTCGTATGCGGTGGTCGGGTGGCGGGGGTCAGTGCGGTGCGGGCGGTGTGCCGGTGTCCAGCAGTGCGAGGAACGCGGCGGCAGCGGGCGGCGGTGGCAGGCGGCTCCAGATGAGGTGTTCGACGCGTACCGGGCCGTCGGTGAGCGCGACGCACCGCACACCGTGCAGTTCGGCGGTGAACGGCTCGGGCAGCAGGGCGATGCCGAGGCCGTGGCGGACCATGCGGACCATGAGTTCGACGCCGGACACCTCGAAGGCGACCTCGCGCCGCAGGCCCGCCGCCGCGAAGGCCCGGTCCGACTGGGCGCGGGCGGCGCTGCCGTCGGCGAAGTCCACGAACACCTCGTCGGCGAGGCGGTGCAGGTCCACCTCGCCCTCCGCCGCCAGCGGATGGCCGGGGGCGACCACGGCGACGTGCCGGCCCTGGCCGAGCTCCCGGTCCCGCACGCCCCGCGGCCGGAATCCCGACGGTACGCCGAGCAGTGCCGCGTCGAGTGTGCCGTCGCGCACCTGCTCGACGAACCGCTCGCTGGAGCCCGTGCGCAGGCTGATCCGGACGTGCGGATAGCGCAGCCGGTAGTCGCGGAGCACCGCCGGGAGGTCGACGGCCGCGACGGTGGGGATGGAGCCGAGGGTGAGCGTGCCGCGTATCTCGCCGGCGGCCGCAGCCACCTCCGCACGGGCGCGCCCGGCCGCCTCCAGGGCCTGCCGGGCGGCCGGCAGGAAGGCCTCACCGGCGGGGGTGAGCCGCACCCGGCGGCTGGTCCGCTCGAACAGCCGGGCACCCAACTCCCGCTCCAGTTTCGCCACTTGGTGGCTGAGCGCGGACTGCACGACGTGGCACCGCTCGGCGGCGCGGGTGAAGCCGCCGGTCTCGGCGACCGCCACGACGTAGCGCATCTGCTGGAGGTCCATGCGACTGATCGTGGAACACGATGGATCGGATGACAAGCATGTGTTGGACCGATGGACGGCCGCGCGGCCATGCTGAACACGGCGGCACACTTCCGCCGTCACCGCTTCGGCGCCCCACTGTCACCCGGGAGACCTCCATGCGCGTGATCGCCTTCGACCACCTCGTCCTGAACGTCGCCGACATCGAGCGCTCACTCGCCTTCTACACCGGGCCGCTGGGCCTGGCCCCGGTACGGGTGGAGGAATGGCGGGCGGGCCGGGCGCCGTTCCCCTCCGTGCGGATCAGCCAGAACAGCATCATCGACCTCGTCGAGGCGCCCGCCGGGCAGCCGAAGGGCTCGTCCAACGTCGACCACCTCTGTCTGGTGGTCGAACCGCTCGACTGGCAGGAGGTCGTCGACTCCGGGGTCTTCACCGTGCTGGACGGCCCCGGCGAACGCTTCGGCGCCCGGGGCACGGCCCTCTCCCTCTACGTCGAGGACCCGGACGGCAACACGGTGGAGCTGCGCTGGTATCCGCAGGACGCCTGAGCGCGACGCACGCACGTTCTCACGCGGAGTCGCGCACGACCAGCTCCGGGGCGAAGACCACCGACGCCGGTTCGGTGCGCTCGCCCCGCACGTGCTCGTCGAGGAGGCGGGCCATCCGGGCCGCCATGTCCTCCACGGGCTGCCGGACCGTGGTCAGCGCGGGGCGGGACGTCCTGGCGACGGCGGAGTCGTCGAACCCGACCACGGCGACGTCCTCGGGCACCCGCCTGCCGTGCTCGCGCAGCACCTCGCAGGCGCCCTGCGCCATCAGGTCGTTGGCCGCGAAGACACCGTCCACGTCGGGTACTTCGGCGAGCAGCCGCGCCATGGCGGCGACGCCGCTGTCGTGCGTGAAGCCGCCCTCCGCGACGGGGACCGTCTCGTGTCCCGCGTCGGCGAGTGCCTCGCGGAAACCGGCGAGGCGCTCCCGGCTCGCGCCGACGTCCAGCGGCCCGGACACGGTGGCCGGCCGCCGGCAGCCGCGCGCCAGGAGGTGCCCGGCGGCGAGCCGGCCGCCGGCGCGGTGGTCCAGGTCCACGTGGCTGAGCGGCACCTGGCGCGTCGGGCGGGCGAACAGGACGGCGGGGAGGGCCTGTTCGGCCAGGAGCGCGGGCAGCGGGTCGTCGGCGTGGGTGGAGACGACGAGGGCGCCGTCGGCGCGGCCCTGCCGCAGATAGGTCAGCACCTCGTGCCGGTCCTGCGGCGAGTCGGCGAACATCAGCACCGGGTACATCGAGTGCGGTCGCAGATAGCCGACGACGCCGGCCACCACCCGGCCGAAGAAGGGATCGGTGAACACCCGGGCGGCGAACGCCTCCTGGGTGTCGTCCGGGGGCTCGCCCGCCCCGGACACCACCAGGGCGACGGTCTCGGCGCGCCGCGTCACCAGCGAACGGGCCGCCCGGTTGGGGGCGTAGCCGGTGTGTGCGATGGCCCGGCGCACCACGTCCTGGATCGCCGGGTCCACATTGCGGATGCCGTTGACGACCCGGGAGACGGTCGCCCGGGACACCCCTGCCTCCCGGGCGACGTCCTCCAGCGTGGGAGCCCTCCTGCTCATGCCACGCACCTTAACCGCGTGACGATCACTTGGCACAGAGCGCTCCCCCGGCCGCCTCTCAGGCGTAGACGCCGAACTCGTACAGCGAGTAGCCGTAGCCGGTGCCGCGTGCCGTGCCGTTGACGCGGACGTAGCGGCCGGTGCCGGTGACGTCGAAGTCGTCGACGCCGCCGTTGCCGTCCGTCACCGTGCGCACGGTCCGCCACGACTGTCCGTCGTCGGAGGTCTGGACGGTGTACGCCTTGGCGTAGGAGGACTCCCACACCAGTTGTACGTGCCGGAACGAGGTGCGGGTGCCGACGTCGACCTGGAGCCACTGCGGGTCGCTCCAGTCGCTGGCCCACCGGGTGGCGGGGTCGCCGTCGACCGCGTTGGCGGCCGTGCAGGGGCAGTCGCCGTAGCTCGGCTGGAAGGAGGAGGCGGTGGCGGGCCTGCGCAGTGCCAGGTTGGTACCGCCGACCTCGGGCGGGACGACGCGGATGGAGCGGGTCTCGACGCCGACGTTGCCGTGTCCGTCGGTCGCCTTGACGTACACCTTCCACACGCCCGGCCGGTCGGGTGCCGTGAACGTGAGCCGTCCCGTGCCCGGGCTGGTGAACAGCAGGGAGTTCAACTGCTTGCTGCCGTCGAGGTAGTTGCTGTTGTCCAGGACCTCGTAGGTGATCGGATCGCCGTCGGGGTCGCTCGCCCGGACGTCCAGGGTCACCGCGCGTCCGGCCGGCACCGCGCCCGCGCCGCCCTCGACGGACAGGTCGCCGATGACGGGCGGGGTGTTGTCGTGTGAGGTGTCCTTGCCGTAGGCCCGCTTCACCGCGTAGTACGACAGCCGCTTCTGCCCGGCGGGCAGCAGGTTGAACCAGATGCCGCCGAAGTCGTACTCGGTGCCGTAGTGGAACATGGTGGCGCCGAGCGCGACGCCCTCGTGTCCGGTGACGCAGCCCCACGCCCTGGTGTAGCCGTCGGCCTTGGCCCGGTCGCCCGGCTCCTGCGGGACGCCGTTGGCGTCGTCGGGCACCTCCCACTCCCCTGCCGGACCGGTCTCGGTGACGAGGTAGGGCTTGGTGTAACCCCCTTGCTCCCAGGCGGCCTTGACGTCGCAGACACCGTTGTAGGAGTTGACGGCGTACAGGTCGAGGTCGGGCGCGTTCTTCCTGTAGTACGGCCAGGCGCCGACCCAGGCGTCGGTGGAGGTGACCGGGTGGTTGGGGTCGACGGCGTGGATCTTCTTGGTGATGTCGTTGACGAGGGTGGTGTAGGCGTCGCGCTGACGCTCCAGTTCGGCCCCGCTGTAGCAGTTCTGCAGACCGAGCACGGACTCGTTGCCGACGTCCCACATCAGGACGCCGGGGTTGTCCTTGTAGGTCCGCGCCCACTGGGGGAACTCCTCGAGCACCTGGTTCTTGTACGAGGTGTCGGTGAGGTAGTCGACGCAGCCGCCGGAGCCGGGGCCGCCGCCGGGCTGGAGCCAGAACCCGGCGACGACCTTGATGCCGTGCGCGGCGGCGGCGTCGAACAGGGGCTTGCTGGAGGCGTCGGTGCCCCAGGTGCGGATCGTGTTGACGCCCATGGACCGCAGATCGGGCAGGTACTTCTCGGCGTCGGCGACGGCCGGGCCCCAGGTGAGGCCCTTGACCTGGTACGGGCTTCCGTCGACGGTGAGCTGCCAGTGTCCCTGGGAGCCGGTCACCTTGACGACGCTGCCGGCGGCGTGCGCCGCGGTCGCGGGGAGTGCCGCCAGGGCGCCGGCCAGGAGGGCGCCGACGGTGAGGGGGGTCAGGAGGCGGCGGGTACGGGTGCGTGGTGGGGTCACGGTGTCCTTCTCGGGGGTTACGGGAGCCGGTAGTTCTCGTCGAGCGCCGCTCCCGCCTCCGGGTGCGTCTGGTCGTAGCCGCGTGCGTCGCACTGCAGTCCGCCGACGAGGCAGTGGTCGACCAGGGCCTTCAGCGTGGCGTCGTCCCAGGCGTTGAAGAAGTCGTAGTGGAAGCTGTGCCCGGAGCCGCTGGCCAGCGTGACCCGTGACATGTCGCCGTTGACCGGGAACGCCATCTTGAACTCGATCATGGGCAGCGCCACGGGGTGGTCGGCGGGGCAGACGTTGTCGTTGGTGCCGGGCTTGACCACCGGATAGGCCATGTGACTCTTGTGATCGGGCGTGTCCAGGTACGTGCCGTCCCAGCAACTGGGCGCCTGGAAGCGGATGTTGAGCTGGACGTCGGCGCGGCTCGGGCAGCTCGCCGGGAACTCGGTGTTGAAGTAGCTGTCACCGCACTCCCAGCCCTCGACGAAGCCGGGGTGGTCGCGGAACTCGGCGGCACTCTGCATCGGGCTGCCGACCACGAACCGCAGGCCCTTGGGGAAGGGACGGACGCTGGTGTAGTCGGTGACTCCGGCCTTGTAGTAGATCGTCTGGGGGCCGACCGGCAGCACCGGCTTGCCGTCGTTCAGCAGGGTGGGCATCCAGTAGCCGGAGAGGTCGCCGGGTGCCTTGCAGGTGGTGCCGCCCGCGGCCAGCGAGGCGGTCGAACTGTAGGCGTCGGTGGTGGTGTTGCCCATGAACGTGTGGTCATGGGACTTGCCCGGCTGCTGCGGGAAGACGATCGGGTCGTCGGGAGCGGTGTGGGTGACGCCGCAGTTGGCCTGGAACTCGTGGAAGTAGCGGTGCGGCGGGTCCTGCGTCGACGGGGTGACACCGGTGACCGGCGGGTTCGCCGGGATGTAGCCGTCGCCGTCGGGGTCGTCCGGGGAGGCCGCGGTGAACTTCATGGACGCGGCCATGGCATGGCTCGAGCCGCCGGGATGACCCGAGTGGGCAGCGGTGTGCGACGCGGGGGCCGTCGTGCCGGGGGCCGCCGCCCCGGCGGTCGCGGCGATGCCGCCGGCGCCGAGCGTGGCGCACAGCAGCGCGCCCGCGATCAGCGTTCCGGAGAGGGCCTTGGATCTGCGTGGCATGGAAACCTCCTGGAGTGGGGGTGGTGGAGGTCGTGAGGGGTCGTGGGGGAGCGCGGGAGAAACTGGGAGAGCGCTCTCCCACGCACGGAGTGTCCGGGCGGTCATGACAAGGTGTCAAGAGACGCGGCAGAAGCTGTGGCAGCGGGAGAGCCCGCGGGCCCGGCGGCCGCCGGGGCGTTGTCAGTGGTGGGTGGCAGCATCTGGAGCATGACGGAGTTCCCACCCGCCTCCGAGGAGCGGATCACCGCCATGGAGGCGCGCCTCGGCCGTCGGATGCCTCCGTCGTACCGGGAGTTCCTCGCCGTCACCGACGGCTGGCGGCACGCGGGCGGCTTCGTCTGGCTGCTCGCGGGCACGGCGGAGGCCCGCTGGCACGACAACGACTCCGGACTCGCCGACGACTTCGCGGAGTACCTGGAGGAGGACGCCACTGCCGAGGAGCGGCGGGAGGCGGCCATCTGGCGGAGCGGGCTTCAGCTGGACGTCGAGTCCGACGCCCTTTACGTGCTCATGGATCCCGAGGACGCGGACGAGCATGGCGAGTGGGCCGTGTACACCTGGGCGGGCTGGCGCGCCGCCCCGCCCGTACGGCACGCGAGCTTCTGGGAGTACATGCACGACATGCACATTGGCCCCTCAGGTGCCGGACCCGCAGGTGCCGGACGCACAGGCTCCGCCGGACCCGCAGGCGGCTGACGGACGCCGTCCGGAGGGAGCCGGTCCCGGGCCGCCTGACGGCACCGGCCGGCCGGCGGGGGGCCGGCCGGGCTCGTCCTCCTCAGCGCCAGGGCAGCTCCAGGCTCCGCCCCTGCGCGCGTCCCGCCTCGGCGGCCGGTGCCCGGGTGGTGGGGTCCAGGGGGTTGGTGCCCATGGCCGTGAGCGACGCCTCGTCGGGCTCGACGACCAGGACGTCCGTGCCGTGCGCGCGCAGTTCCGCCACCGTCGCCTCCAGCGGGGCCTCGCTGGGGAACAGCTCGGCGCCGCCCATCGGCACGATCACCAGTACACGCGAGGCGCCGGCCGCGTAGTCGGCGTTGGCGAGCGAGCGGACGCCGCCGTCGACGTACCGGAGCCCGTCGATCGTCACCGGCGGCCACACGCCGGGCACGGCACAGCTCGCGGCGACCGCGTCGACCAGGCCCACCCCGGACGTGCGGTCGAACACCCGGGGTTCGCCATTTCCCGCCTCCACCGCGACGACGTGCAGGGTGCGACCGGGCCACTCGTGCGACGGCAACCGTGACTCGATCACCGCCCGCCGCTCGGGCTCCGGCACGGTCACGGCGTCCAGCGCCAGCTTCCCCACCGCGCGCCGCATCGCCGGGATGTCGGCCGCGTCGGCGAGCACACCGGCCAGTTCGGCGCCGAAGGACTCCATGTCCCAGTCGGCCATGATCTCGGCGGACTGCCGCGCGGGGTCGGTCTGCCGGGCGTAGAGCTCCTCCAGGGGCAGTCCGCTCCCGAGCTGCGCCGCCACGGTGGCGCCCGCCGACGTTCCCACCAGCAGGTCGGCCCCGGTGACGTCGCGCCCCGCGTCGGCCAGTCCGGCAAGCACCCCGGTGGTCCACGCGATCCCGGCCACGCCCCCGCCGCCCAGCACCAGCGCCTCGCTCATCCGTCGCTCCCCCTCGTCGTACGGCATGTATTCCGCACCGTAATACAGGCAGTGAGCGGGCGTCGGGCCGGCCGCCCGGGCATGGACACCGGGGACACGCCGCTCACCAGGGCACGGTCCCGCCCGTCCGGTCCAGGTAGGCCAGGCCGGGCGTGCCCAGCCGGGAGAGCAGGACGTCGACGATCAGCGGGGTGCTCTCCTCGAGGGTGTACGGCGCGTCGGGTCCGCCGAGCGCGGTGCGGATCCAGCCCGGTGCCATGAGGACGAGGGCGCGGTGTGTCCCGGACTGCCGGACGGCGAAGCCGCGCATGAACATGTTGAGGGCGGCCTTGCTGCCCCGGTAGACCTCGCGGCCGCCCTTGGTGTTGTGGGTGATGCTGCCCTGTCCGGAGGACATCGCCCCGATGAGACCGGTGTCGGACACGAGGTCCTCCAGTGCCTCGATGACACGCATCGGGCTGAGGGCGTTGGTGACCATGATGTCGACGAAGTCGGCCGTCGGGACCGCGCCGATCGGGGTGTCCACGTTGTTGGTGGTGCCCGCGTTGACGAGGAGCAGGTCGAGACGGCGCGGGGCGAGGCGTGCGTGCAGGGGTGGCAGGTGGGCGGGTTCGTTGATGTCGAGGTGTTCGACGGTGACGCGCCCGCCGGACCGGTCGGCGAGGTCGTGCAGGGGGGTGCGGGCGGTGGTGTCACGGACGGTGCCGATGACGTTCCATCCCCGGTCGAGGAGTTCGGCGGCGATCGCGTGGCCGAGGCCGCGCGAGGCGCCGACGACGAGTGCGGTGGGTGTGTGCGGGCTCGGCGGGTTCCCGGTGGTCGACGGCATGAGGTGTCCTGTTCGTTCGGCGGCCGGTGGTGTGCGGCCAGTCTGTGCGCGTCCCTGTCGCCGGAACGAGCCGGAGGGGCACTTCTGTAGGATTCCCGTCATGCCGGGTGCCTCAGTGTCGGAATCCTTCGCAGTACAGCCCGAGGACGTGCGGATCATCCGCGCGTTGCAGATCGCTCCGCGGGCGTCCTTCGCGGCGATCGCGGGCGCGGTCGGTCTTACCGAAAGCGCTGTCAATCGCCGGTACCGGCGGCTGCGTGCCGAGGGTGTCCTGCGGGTGGCCGGGGTGGTCAATCCGGGGGCGCTGGGGCAGAGCAGGTGGCTGGTGCGGCTGCGCTGCCGGCCGGGCAGCGTCGCGGCGATCGCCGACGCGCTGGCCGGACGCGAGGACGTCAACTGGGTGGCCCTGAGCGCGGCCGGTTACGAGATCACGTGCGCGATCCAGTCACGCAGCCGTGAGCAGCGCGAGGAGCTGCTCGGCCGGCGGCTGCCGCGCACGGCGGCGGTGCTCGACATCAACGCCTTCGCGATGCTCCGTCAGTTCCTGGGCGGCCGCGGCCACTACTGGGCGGCGTTGCACGGCGTGCTGTCCCCGGAGCAGGAGGCGCTGCTCGGCAGCGACGGCTCCCCGTTCGCCGAGGTCCCCGTCGTCGCCCGGGAGCCGGCGGTGCTGACGGCCGGGGACGAACGGATCTGCGCGGCCCTCGCGGCGGACGGCCGGGCCAGTCTCGTCGACCTCGCCGCGGCGGCGGACTCCACGCCGGGGCGGGTCTCCCGCCGCCTGGACGCCCTGCTGCGGCGCGGGGTCGTCCACATCGACGTGGAGATCGCCGCGGCCGCCCTCGGGTATCACGCGCGGGCCAATCTGTGGCTGCGGGTGCATCCGTCGGCGGTCAAGGAGGTGGGGCGGGCCCTCGCGCGGGAACCGGGGATCGCCTTCGCCGCGGCCGTCTCCGGGCCGTCCAACGTCCACGCCGTGGCGCACTGCCGGGATCTCGACGAACTCTTCGAGTTCACCTCGGACCGCGTCGGCTCCCTGGCCGGCCTGCAGAGCATGGAGGTCTCCCCCGTGCTGCGGCACCTCAAGCAGGCGGGCACGCTGCTCTCCGGCGACCGCCTGGTGGGGCCGTCGCACGGGCGCCGTGTGTGAGCGCGGGTGCCGTACGTGAGGCGGGGTGCTCCGAGCGGGCCGGGCTCGGCGGGGGTCATCACACGGCGGCGCGGCGGCGGCGTCGCGGGTCGGCCAGGATGTCGGCCGCGTAGCCGGTGTCCTCGGGGTTGAGGTCGGTGCCCGGTGCGACGACGCGGTCGATGCGGTCCAGGACCGCGGGCTCCAGGACGATGTCGGCGGCGCTCAGTTGGCCCTCCAGTTGTGCGGCGGTGCGCGGGCCGATGATCGCCGCGGTGACCGCGGGGTGGGTGGTGACGAAGGCGAGGGCGAGCTGGATCAGGGTCAGTCCGGCCTCGGCGGCGATGCCGGCGAGTTCCGTGACGGCGTCGAGCTTGGCGCGGTTGCCCGGGATGCCGAGATCGTAGTGGGAGAGGGTGGTGCGGAACGGCATCGTGCGGGTGCGGTGGCTGGACAGGACGGCCGCGTCCTGGTGCAGCCGGCCGGAGAGCCAGCCGCCGGCCAGCGGACTCCAGGCGAGCACGCCCATCCGGTACGTCTCGCAGGTGGGCAGGACGTCGGCCTCGATGCCCCGGGCCAGCAGGGAGTACGGCGGCTGTTCGCAGACGAAGCGCTCGCGCTGCCGTCGTTCGGCGGTCCACTGCGCCCGGACGATCGCCGAGGGGGCGAAGGTGGAGGAGCCCGCGTAGCGGATCTTTCCCGCGCGGACGAGGTCGGAGAGGGCGCCCAGGGTCTCGTCGAGGTCGGCCGTGGGGTCGGGCCGGTGCACCTGGTAGAGGTCGATGTGGTCGGTGCCGAGGCGGCGCAGGCTCGCCTCGCAGGCCTTGACGATCCAGCGCCGCGAGGCGCCGCGCTCGTTGCGGCCGGGGCCCATGGGGCTGGACACCTTGGTGGCGAGGACGACGTCATCGCGCCGTCCGGCGATCGCCTTGCCGACGATGACCTCCGACTCGCCGCCGGAGTACACGTCGGCGGTGTCGATGAGGTTGACGCCCGCGTCGAGCGCCGTGCGGACGATGGCGGCCGCGTCGTCGTGGTCGGGGTTACCCCACTGGCCGAACATCATCGCGCCCAGGCAGAACGAGCTGACCTGGACGCCGGTACTGCCCAGCGTGCGGTACTGCATGGCGTGGACCCTCCGGTGGGTGCGGTGGTGGCATGGGAGCGGCGGGTGGCCGGCTGCTACCGTGACACCCAAACGGAGTCGGCTCCGCTTGAGCCGTCAGACTAAGCGGAGCCGACTCCGCATAGCAAGCCGGACATCGAGCGAGAGCCGAGAGCCGTGAGCAGTGAGCAGTGAGCGGGGGAAACACCCGCATGCCGAACGAGAGCCCAGAGGGAGAACACCCGCATGCCTGAGTCATCCGGCCGGCCCGTCCGTGCCGACGCGCGGGCCAACGAGGACAAGCTGCTGGCCGCCGCCGCGCGGGCCTTCGCCCGGGACGGCGCCGCCGCGACACTCAAGGCAATCGCCAAGGACGCGGGCGTCGGAATCGGCACGCTGTACCGGCGCTTTCCGACCCGCGAACAGCTCGTCGACGCGACCTACCGCTACGAGACGGCCCGGCTCGCCGCCGGTGCGCCGGACCTGCTCGCCGAACTCCCCGCCGACCGCGCCCTGCGCACCTGGATGTCCCGCGTACTGGACTACCTCGTCGCCAAGCACGGCATGGCCGACACCCTCAACGCCCTCCTGCGGGACGACGAGCGCCTGGGCTCCCGCACGCGCGAGCAACTGACCGGCGCCATCGAGGAGTTCCGCCTGGCCGGCGTCGCCCAGGGGGTACTCCGTGACGACGTCCCCTCCCCCGACATCCTCATGGCCCTCGCCGGCGTCACCCTGGTCACCGGCGCCCCCCACCAACGCCCCCAGGCCGAGCGCCTCCTCGACCTGCTGCTGGCCGGCCTGGTCCGGTGATCCGCGCGTCCGGAGCGTTCACGCTCCGCACTCACGCGGACCGGGGCCGGCCACCGCGCCGTCCGCCGCTAGCGACGCGGGCCCGTGAGGGCGTAGGCCGTCGTGCCGGTGAGGGTGAGGGCTGCCGCCGTCCAGGTGGCCGTCGGGGTGCCGGGGGGTTGCAGGAGCCAGGTGGCGATCCGGGCCGGGGTGCTTGTCGCCGGCGGGGCGAAGAGGGTGAGAACGAGCCAGGTGAACGGGAGGGTCCAGGCGTACTGGGCGCCCGCCAGTGCCGCGCCCAGGGCAGCCAGCCCCAGCAGGCCCGCGGCGTCGCGGACGGCGAACTCCGTGGTGGCCGGGTCACCGGCCGCCAGTACCGCGCCGACGGCCGCGGCGGCGAGCAGCACGTGCGCCGCCCGGCGGGGAGCCCAGCGGATCGCGGCCGTCCGGTCCAGTGCGAGGTCCTGGCCGCCGAGGCCGACCGAGGCCGCCATCGCCCCCGTGGCGAGGACGAGCAGGGGCAGTCGCGGGTCCCCCGCCGTGTCCTGGGCGAGCACCGGCACCGCGACGGCGCTCACCAGCAGGACGGCGAGCGAGGCCGGCACCCGGCGCGAGCGCGCGTACAGCGTCAGCCATCTCACCGGGACCCACCGCCCTTGAGCGCCTCGAACGCGTCGCCGCGGCAGGAGAACGCGGCGGTGCGCATGGCGTTGATGCGCGACAGTTGTTCGGCCCGGGGCAGTGCCTCCAGCCTCTTCCAGACGGGGCGGGCCTGGGCGTCGACCTGGCGGCGCAGGACATCCGACTCCCCGGCGGGGAACGGTTTCAGGTCCCCGAGGACCCAGCCCACCGCGACCGCCTGCGCGTACAGGTCCCCGCCGACGCTGCTCCAGCCGACGGGGGTGCACCCCGGTGCCATGCCCTCGGCGATCAGGGCCCGGGTGAGTTCCTCACCCTTCGCCGCGCCGACGAGGTCGTCGTCGAAGCCGAACAGCACGGTCTCGCGGGACCACCGCGGTGTGGTGCCGTCCGGCAGGACCGTGGTGTTCTCCCGGACGGTGTCCGGGGCGCGGTCGCCCAGGGCCCGGCGCAGCAGGCGCAGCGCCTCCTTGCCGGGGCCCGCGAGGTCGTCGAGCCGCGTTCGGTGTGTCCGGGCCACGCACACCGGTCCGTCGCACACCGGTGCCGCGGCGCTCTCGTCGACGACGTACATCCGGTGCGGGTCGGTGGGCAGGACGAGCAGGGCGAGCACCGCGCCCGCCAGGGCGGGTGTCACGGCGAGCAGCCGGGTGCGCGCGGTCGCGGCGACCAGCAGGGCGAAGCCGGTCGCGGTCAGGCCGAGCAGCCAGAGCGTCTGGCCGACGTGCACGGAGGCGGAGAGCGTGACGAAGACGCTGTGCACTTCGTCCACCGTCGGTGACAGCAGGGAGACCCGGTTCGGCTCCGAGTTCGTGACGCCGGCCGCGGTGGTCGTCCGCGTGCGGCCCAGGGAGGCGTTCATCAGGACGGTGAACGCGAAGGCGGCCATGGCCAGCGCGGGCGGGGTGAGGACGGAGGGCAGGGTGCGTGCGACGCCCATGCCCAGGACGGCGCCCGCGACGAGGAACAGCACACCCACGAACGTGATCGGCAGCCACCGCAGGTGCGTGTAGTCGGTGTGGGCGAACACCTGGGCGCCGCCGACGAGGACGAGGAGGGCGAAGGCGCAGGCGAGGGTGAACGTCGTCGCGCCGGTCAGCACGGCCGCGCGGTGCCGGGCGGGCCGCGGTGTGCTGGTCAGCAGCTCGGGCATCTTCGCGCGGTGGTCGCGCAGCCCCTGGAGCGCACCGAGGCCCACGGTGAGCGGCCACAGGTAGAAGAGGAGGGCGCGGGTCCACAGGGCCAGCGACGTCCACTGGGCCGTCCACGCCGTGCTCCCCCGCCACCAGGAGCCGTCGATCAGGTACAGGAACGCGAGCGCGCCCGTGAGGACGACGGCGCCGGCCCAGGGCGCGACGGAGCGCCTCAACTCGGTGCGCAGGACACGGGCGTTCACCAGGAGCCCCCTTCCCGGCCGGACCTTCCGGACGTGCCGGACCTTCCCCGGCCGGAGTCGAGCAGCAGCGCCGAGTAGCCGCGTTCCAGCGGGGTGTCGCCCACGTGTTCGGGGCCGCCGGCCGCGGCCAGTCCCTCCGGGGTGCCCTGGAAGACCAGCCGCCCCTCCGCGAGGAGCACCACATGGGTGCAGGCGGCGCCCACGTCCTCGACCAGGTGGGTCGAGACGACGACGCACGTGTCGGTGCCCAGCTCCTGGAGCAGTTCGCGGAAGCGCAGCCGCTGCGCCGGGTCCAGGCCGACCGTCGGCTCGTCCAGAAGCAGGACCGCCGGGTCGTTGACGAGGGCCTGGGCGATGCCGACCCGGCGCACCATGCCGCCGGACAGCGTCTTCAGCCGGGCGTCCGCGCGGTCGGCGAGGCCCACGCGCTCGACCGCGCGCTGCACGGCGGCGGGGATGTCCGCCTTGGGCACCTCCTTCAGCCAGGCCATGTATTCGACGAACTCGCGCACCGTGAAGCGCTTGTAGTAGCCGAACTCCTGCGGCAGGTAGCCGATCCGGCGGCGCAGCGCCCGGTGTTCGCCCCTGCCGCCCACGGACTGGCCGAGCAGTTCCAGGGTGCCGCCGGCGGGGCGCAGCACGGTGGCCAGCGCCCGGATGAGAGTGGTCTTGCCCGCGCCGTTGGGGCCGAGCAGGCCGTGCACGCCGGTGCCGAGGGACAGGTCGAGCCCGTCGACCGCCATGCGCTTCCGGCCGGCCCTGACCTTCAGTCCGGCGGCCCGGATCTGCCAGGCGTACGCCGTGGGGGCGAGGTCGGCCGCGCTCACTGCGGGCGTCATGCGGGGGTCCTCCTTGTCGTCGTCGTAGCGGTGGTCGTTGTCGTAGCGGTGGTCGTTGTCGTAGCGGTCGTCGTCATCGATGTCGTGGTCATTGATGTCGCGTCATTGATGTCGCGTCATTGATGTCGCGTCATTGATGGGCCCCCAGCTCGGCGTACGCGCCCCTGCGGGCGAGTACGACCGCGGTGCCGAGGGCGAGGAGCAGTGCCCACACGGGCAGCGCGTCCGTCCGCAGGACGGCGGCGGTGCGGCCGGCGGCCAGGGTCGGCGCCGCGATCACGGCGGTCCACACGGCCACCAGGGACACGGCGGCACGGGTCACGCCGATGACGCCGCCGAGCGCCAGGGTCGCCGTGGTGAACGCGAGGCAGGGCAGCAGCCACTGACCTGCCGTCACCCCCGTCGCCCCTCCGCCCACGAGCAGCGCGGGGACGACCACGGCGAGCACGGACGCGGTGCGTCGCAGCACGAGCCGCAGTCCCGCCCTCGGCACGGAGGCCGTCAGCTCGTACGCCGGGTCCAGGCCGCGCGACCACGACGCGGCGACGCCGAGCACGGGCAGGACCGGGGCCAGCAGCAGGACGAGCGGTGCCTCGCCGGTGCCGGTGCCGATCCGGTCGAGCAGCAGCGCGAGCAGGGTCACGCTCACCACCATGGCCAGCCACGGCACCATCACCGGGGTCATCCAGCGCGAGAGCCGGGCGGACCACCGCCGCCGGTACGGCATGACGGGCGTGGCGGCCAGCCGGGGTTGGAGCCCCGACCACACGGTGTCGACCAGTGCCGCCACGGCCGGGGACCGCGCGGCCACGGTGTCCGCCAGCCGGTCGCGGCAGACCCGGCACCCCTCCAGATGGGCCTCCAGGGCCCACACCTCGTCGTCGGCGAGGGCGTCCGTGACGCCGCGCGCGTAGGCGTCGATGCTCCGTACCGACGCGTGTTCCCCACTCATGTCAGTGCCTTCCGCATCGCGAGCCGGGCCCGGCGGGCGCGGGTCTTGACGGTTCCCTCGGGCAGCCCGAGCAGGACCGCGGTCTCGCGGACGGACATGCCGTCGAGCACCAGGGCCTGCAGTACCTGCCGGAGCTCCGGCGCGAGGCGCCGCAGCGCGTCCCCGACGTCGCCGTCGACGGTCGCCGCGAGCGCCTCCTCCTCGGCGGCGGGCGCCGCGGTGCGCGGGGCGGCGGCGGGCGGCGGCTCCGCGTGGTGGGCGCGGCGCCGGAACGCGTCGACGAGGCGGCGCGCGGCGATCGTCCACAGCCAGCCGACGGCGGTGCCGCCGGCCGCGCTCCCGGCGAACGCGCCCGCCGCGCGCCACACCGCGAGATACGTCTCCTGCATCACCTCGGCGACGATCTGCTCGTCCGCACACCGCCGGCGCAACCGCACCGCCAGCGACGGCGCGGTCCGCCGGTACAGCTCCTCGAACGCACCACGGTCACCCTTGGCCACGAGCCGGACGAGCCCCTCCTCGTCCAGCTCACCCGGCGCCTTCCTTCCTGATCTCACGCCTTCTAGACGCGGGGCGACGGCGACAGGTTTTCCGTCTGGAGTGATGCCGGTCACATCGCGGGACGGGTCGTGCGATCTCGAAGCCGCGAGCGATATCGTTGATCGCATCTTGGCGCTTCCGCTGTTACTATCACCGGTAACGCAATAAGGGTTTCAACGGTAACAACGAGGAGAAGCGTCATGTCCGACCGTTTGCGGATCATCGGAGTGGAAGAGACCGTCGTCGTACCGGCCGTCCACGAGGCGTACCAGCGGGCCGGATCGCCCCAAATCTTCTCGCGGGGCTTCGGGGACAGCCCGATCGCGAAGAACCTGCGCGACGTCGGTGCGCGGCGGCTGGCGCACATGGACGATCAGGGCATCGACGTCGCCGTGCTCTCCCTGTCGTCCCCCGGCGTGCAGGACCTGCCGGAGACCGACGCCGTGGCGGTGGCGCGCGAGGCCAACGACCAGCTTGCCGAGATCGTCGCCTCCCGGCCCGATCGCTTCCAGGCGTTCGCCGCGATCCCCACCCAGTCGCCGGCCGCGGCCGCGGCCGAGCTGGAGCGTGCCGTGTGCGAGCTGGGCTTTCCCGGGGCCATGGTGTACGGGCGCACCGGTAACAAGCCGGCCGACCACCCGGACAACGACGAGCTGTACGCGATGGCCGAGCGCCTCGCCGTGCCGCTGCACTTCCACCCGCAGACACCGGTCCAGCCCGTCATCGACGCCTACTACTCCGATCTCCCCGAGCCCATCGGCCCCCTGCTGGCCGGCGCCGGGCTCGGCTGGTACTACGACCTCGGCGTCCAGTACCTGCGCATGATCTTCTCAGGTGTCTTCGACCGGTTTCCCGAACTGCAGGTGATCGCCGGGCACTGGGGCGAGGTCGTGCTCTTCTACCTCGACCACACCGGCTTCTTCGGCGAGGCGGGCCGCCTGGGCCGGCCGCTGGCGGACTACTTCACGCGCAACTTCTGGGTCGCCGGCAGCGGCACCAACAGCCCTCGTTACCTGCGCTGGACCGCCGAAGTGATGGGCACCGACCGGATGCTGTACTCCACGGACTACCCCTTCACCTACGGCTTCCGCCCCGGTGGTTTCCCCTACGTCGACACCAGCGACGGCGAGGCCCGCTCCTTCCTGGAGAACTCGCCCTTCACCGACGAGCAGAAGGCCGACATCGGCCACCGCAACTGGGAACGTCTCACCGCCCGCGCCAGGCGCCTGCCGGTCTGAGGCGCCACCATGCGTGGGGCGGCACCTCATTTCGTGTCCGCTAGGCTGCCCGGAGAGGTACCCCACGTGGCAAAGGCGGGAAGTGACCGTGCCCGACACCGCAGCGCGACGGCCCGTGCGCGCCGACGCCCGGCGCAACCACGAGCGCATCGTCGCCGCCGCCCACGAGGCGTTCGCGACCCATGGAGCCGGCGCCTCGCTGGAGGAGATCGCCCGCCGGGCGGGCGTCGGCTCGGCGACCCTGCACCGCCACTTCCCCTCCCGGCGGTCGCTGCTGGACGCCGTCTTCCACGACCGCGTCGAGGCCCTCTGCGCCAAGGCGCACCAGTACGCGCGGGAGAGCGAGCCCGGCACCGCCCTCTTCTCCTGGCTGCGGGACTTCAACGCCTACGCGGCCACCTGCCGCGGTCTGGCCGCCTCGCTCGTGCACGACGGCCGGGACCGGGAGCCGGAGCCGGTGCGGCAGAAGGACGGCTGCACGACGATGATCACCGCCGCGGCCGGCGAACTGCTGCGCCGGGCGCAGCAGTCGGGCGCGGCCCGCCCCGGCATCCGCGTCGAGGACCTGCTCGCCCTCGTCAGGACCATCTCACTGGCCACCGAGCACCAGGACGACGACGAGCAGGCGCGCCGGCTCCTGGACATCGCGATCGACGGCGTGCGCGCGGAGCACCGGGAGCACTGAGCCGCGCCGGGGCGACCCGGGTCACCGGACGGCGTCTTGACCCTCACACCGTGTCAGGCGGTCGACTCGGAGACATCATGTTCACCATCGGAGACTTCGCCCGGCACGGCCGCGTCTCGGTCCGGATGCTGCGTCACTACGACGCGACCGGTCTGCTGCGCCCGGCCCACGTCGACCCCGTCAACGGCTACCGCCACTACACCGCCGGCCAACTCGCCCGCCTCAACCGGATCATCGCGCTGAAGGGCCTCGGCTTCACCCTGCGCCAGGTCCGGGACATCGTGGACGAGAAGGCCGGCGCCGAGGAACTGCGCGGCATGCTGCGGCTGCGGCGGGCGGAACTGGAGGCCGCCGTGGCCGCCGCGCGGGCGCGACTGGTCCAGGTCGAGGCGAGACTCCGAGCGATCGAGAGCGAGGGGCACATGCCCACGAACGACGTCGTCCTCAAAACCGTCCCCACCCCCCGGGTGGCGGATCGGCCCTGACCCCCGCCTCGTCCAGCGGATGCGGGGCCTCCCGCATGGTGCGCGGCCATTCCGGGTCGGTCATGTCCACCGGTCGCGTGGCGATGGGCTCGACGCACGCGTCAAGGAGCGCGACCCATTCCGCGAGCTCTGCCATTTCCCTCAACCCTGCCTCCGCACCCCCGTGTTCGCCGGACGTGGCACGGCGCCGTCGTGCCTGGTCCTCCCCTGTCTCGCGCCCTCTCAACCGCGCTTCGTGCCGCGCCGTCGGTGCGCCCACGCACTGTTTCGGGGTGGGCCGATGGTGTCTAGGATGCGGGAGTCGTCACAGAGGCCCGGAACGGATCCGCCCCATGGCCCGCGCGCAGATGACCGCACCCGTCCGCTCACGTCGGAAGGCACCCCCATGCGTCCACTGTTCGCCCGCGTGCTCCGCCCCGTCCGGACCCGCCGCACCAGACGTGTCGCGGCCGCGCTGGCCCTGACCGTCGCCTCGTCGGTCATCGCCACCTCCGCGACCACGGCGGCCGCCCCCGCCACCGGTCAACACGGCCGCGACCACGGCTGGTTCACCTCGTGGGCCACCTCCCAGCAGCATCTGTCCGGCACCCCGCTGCGCGAGCAGTCCCTGCGCATGATCACCCACCTGAGCCAGGGCGGTGACGCGCTGCGCGTGCGCATCCAGAACACCTTCGGCGACACCCCCCTCACCGTCGACGCGGCCACGGTGGCGCGCACCACCGGCAAGAGCGCCGCGACGGAAGGCACCCCGCGCACCGTCACGTTCGACGGCCGGCGCACGGTCGTCGTCCCGGCCCACGGCGAGGTGTGGAGCGACAGCACCCGGCTCACCACCAGGGCCCAGGGCGACGTCGCGGTGTCGCTGTCCGTCTCCGGCACGGCGCCCGCGGGCCGGCACGACAGCGCGTTCCGCACCAACTACCTGACCCCGCCCGGCTCCGGCGACCACACCGCCGACGCGAGCGGCGAGGCGTACACCGAGAAGACGGAGTCCACCTACCTGGTGAGCGCCGTCGACGTGCACAACACCCGGCTGCGCGGCAGCCTCGTCGCCTTCGGCAGCTCGGTCGTGGACGGCACCGGTTCCACCAGCTGCGGCCCGGGCTGCGAGCGCCCGGGCGAGAACCTGCGCTGGACGGACGATCTGGCCCGGCGCATCACCGCCGAACTCCCCGCCTCGCGTCAGTTCGCCGTCGCCAACGAAGGCATCGGCGGCACCACCAGCGCCTCCACCTGTCCCGGCATCGGCGACTCCCTCCGCGGCCTGGACGCCGCCTCCCGGCTGGAGCGGGACGTCCTCGCGCTGCACGGGGTCACCGGCGTCCTCTACTACTACGGCACCAACGACCTCGCCGACGGCTGCGACGCCGACCAGATCCTCGCCAGCTACCGCGAGGTCTTCCAGCGGCTGCGGGACGCGGGGATCAAGGTGTACGTCACGCCCATCACCCCCCGCCCCGGCTACAGCGACCAGAACAACCGCGACCGGCACACCGTCGGCACGTTCGTGTCGACGTGGAACAACTGCTCCGGCACCTGCGACGGCGTCCTTCCCTTCGACCAGGTGCTGGCGGACCCGGTGAAGCCGAACAGCATCAACCCGGCGTACGACCTCGGGGACGGCATCCACGCGAACATCGCCGGCCAGCAGGCCCTGGCCGATGTCGTCTCGCTCCCGATGCTGGCGGCCTCGGCCCGCCGCTGACCGCCTATTCCGAGAGCCCTCCGCCCGGCCCCCTCCTGGTTTCCAGGCGGGCCCGGGCGGCGGCGCCGTCGTCCCCGTCGTCTGCGAGCGCCTTGCGCGCCGCCACCCAGGCCGCGTCGTCGATCCCGAGGGCGTGGCGCAGATAGGCCCAGGTGACGCGTTGGAGCAGGGCGACGCGGGCGGGATCGGCGTCCGTGGTCTCGGCGGCCTCGTAGCCGGGGATCCCGCCCAGCGAGTGCTCGGCCCCGACCAGGGTGAGCAGGCTCTTGTCGCCCGGGCTCAGGGTGTAGGCGTCGGTCATCCAGTCCGGCCCCCGGTGGGACAGCGGGGAGTCGTCCCGGTCACCGACGACCACCAGGGCCGGAGTCGTCATACGGGCGAAACTCGGGTTCAGGAAGGGGAAGTTCTCAGCGGCGAAGGGGGTCAGGTCGGCGCCGCCCTTCCCGGCCGTGGCGAGGAGGACTCCGGCCCTGATCCGCGCGTCGGACAGGTCGTCCTCCTCCTTCCCGGTCACCGGGTCGAGGACGCGCAGTCCGAGGAGGTTGCCGGTCGTCTGGCCGCCGAAGGAGTGCCCGGCCGCGGCGACACGGTCCCGGTCGACGCGTCCGCGGAGGCCGGGGACGGCGGCCTCCAGCACGTCGAGGTGGTCCAGGACGCGCTTCATGTCCTCGACCCGGAACCGCCACAGCCGCGGTGTGCGGGGGTCGTCCTGGGGCAGGCCGACGGTACGGGAGTCGAGGTGGGTGGGCTGGACCACCACGAAGCCGTGCGCGGCCCAGAAGTCGGCCAGCGGCCCGTAGCCGTCCAGCGAGGAGCCGTAGCCGTGGGAGAAGAGGACGACGGGGAGCGCGCTCCCGGTCACCGGGGCGGAGATCCTGACCTGGAGATCGATGCCCCGGTCGGGTGATTCCAGCGTCACCGGCTTGACCGAGACGACGGGGACGGCGGCGGCGAGATGCGCATCGATCACCGGCATGACGGATATGTCGTTTTCAGTCACGGGAAGATCCTCTTTCGGACGCGGAAGCGGAAGGGAGAGCCGGCGCCCGGCGGCCCCGACGGGGCGGGCGCGGCGAGGACTACGCTAAAAGCTCACGTCGGCGTCAGGAGCAAGCGCCGGCGTCCGTCCGCCCCGGAGGCATCGATGCGCATCGGCGAACTCGCCGCCCTCACGGGCGTCAGCGTGCGGGCCCTGCGGTACTACGAGGAGCAGGAACTGCTCGCCGCCGAACGCGGTCCCGGCGGCCGGCGCCGGTACCCGGACGACGCGGTCGACCGCGTCCGGCTGATCCAGCGGCTGTACGCGGCGGGTCTGTCGAGCCGGACGATCAGGGAGCTGCTGCCGCGCGCGGCGGACGGCGATGCCACACCGGAGCTGCTTGAGCGGCTCTCCGCCGAACGGCGGCGGCTCGACGGGCGGATCGACGAGCTCCTGACCACCCGGGGCGAGCTGGACGAGGTCATCGCCCTCGCCACCGACAACTGGCGGACGGGCCACCGCTGCCCGAACCACTGACCGCCGCGCGGCCGGCCGTCCCGCGCCTACCAGCCGGACGGCTTCACCGTCCCCATGACCCGGTCGACGGCGACCTCGATGACCACCCGCTCGGGGTTGGGCCGCGGCGGCTTGTACCGCTCGGCGTACCGGCGTTCGGCCTCGGCGACCGACGCGGCGTCGTCGCGCACGACGGCGACCCCTTCCAGCGTGCACCACCGGCGGCCGTCGACCTGGCTGAGGGCGACCCGTGTGCCCGCCGCCCCGGCGGCGCGGACGTTGCGCACCTTCCTGCTGCCCCCGCTGCTGATGACCCGGGCGATCCGCGTCGCGGGATCGTAGGTGACGCCGACCGGCACCTGGTGCGGTGTCCCGTCGGGACGCGGGGTGACGAGGAAGCAGACCCGGCGCTCCCGCCAGAACGCGTCACCGGATGCGGACGGGCTGTCGGCGGACACGTGATCTCCTCGTGCGAAGGCGAGCGGTACGGCGGGCGGTGGACCGCCCGGCCGAGCCGGGACGACCGCGTTCATCCTAGGCAGCGCAAGAACGGATCCGTCCCGCCGCCCGGCTGTTTTAAAGTGACGTCGACCCATACCGGTGACCCGACCTGTGAGGTGAACGCCAGCCATGCCGGCCGAAACGTTTGAGTTCCAAGTAGAGGCCCGTCAGCTGCTCCAGCTGATGATCCACTCGGTCTACTCGAACAAGGACGTCTTCCTGCGCGAAATCGTCTCGAACGCCTCCGACGCACTGGACAAGCTGCGGCTGGAGGCGCTCCGCGACGACACCCTCGACGCCGACACGAGCGATCTGCACATCGAGATCGAGACCGACCCGGACGCCCGGACGCTCACCGTGCGGGACAACGGCATCGGAATGTCGTACGACGAGGCCGGACGGCTCATCGGCACCATCGCCAACTCGGGGACCGCCGAGTTCCTGCGGGAGCTGCGCGAGGCCAAGGAGAGCGCCGAGGCAGGCGCCAAGGAGAGCGGCGGTGACGCCGACGGCGCCGAAGGGCTCATCGGCCAGTTCGGCGTCGGCTTCTACTCCGGCTTCATGGTGGCCGACGAGATGACCGTGGTGACCCGCCGGGCAGGCGAGTCGCAGGGCATCCGCTGGAGTTCGCGCGGCGAGGGCACGTACAGCCTGGAGAAGGTCGACGAGGCCCCGCAGGGCACCGCCGTCACCCTGCACCTCAAGCCGGCCGACCCCGACGACCAGCTCCACGACTACACCTCCCCGTACACGATCCGCGAGATCGTCAAGCGGTACTCCGACTTCATCACCTGGCCCATCCGGATGGCCGGGGAGAAGCCGGAGGGCGGCGAGGCGGGCGAGGACGGGGACGCGCAGGCCACGCCCGAGACGCTGAACTCGATGAAGGCGCTGTGGGCGCGTCCGCGGGACGAGGTGTCCGACGACGAGTACCACGAGCTGTACAAGCACATCGGCCACGACTGGCGGCCCCCGCTGGAGACCATCCGCTTCCAGGCCGAGGGCACGTTCGAGTACCAGGCGCTGCTGTTCCTCCCGGAGCACGCCCCGCACGACCTGTTCACGCGCGGCTACCGGCACGGACTGCAGCTGTACGTGAAGCGCGTCCTCATCATGGACGACTGCGAGGCGCTGCTGCCGTCCTATCTGCGGTTCGTCAAGGGTGTCGTGGACGCGCAGGACCTCTCGCTCAACGTCTCCCGCGAGATCCTGCAGCAGGACCGGCACATCCGCATGATCCAGCGGCGGCTCACCAAGAAGGTGCTGTCCTCGCTCAAGGACATGAAGGCCAAGAGCCCCGAGCGGTTCGCCACGTTCTGGCGGGAGTTCGGGACGGCGGTCAAGGAGGGGCTGGTCACCGACTCCGACAGCCGGGACGCGATCCTCGCCGTCACCACCCTCGCCAGCACGCACGGCGAGGAGCCGACCACCCTCCAGGAGTACGTGGAGCGGATGCGGGACGGCCAGGACGACATCTACTACATGACCGGCGAGTCCCGGCAGAGCATCGAGAGCTCCCCGCACATGGAGGCGCTGCGCGCCCGGGACGTCGAGGTGCTGCTGCTCACCGACCCGGTCGACGAGGTGTGGGTCGACACCGTCGGCGAGTTCGAGGGCAAGCGGCTGCGGTCGGTCGCCAAGGGCGAGGTCGACCCCGTCCCGGACGAGAAGGGCGAGGAGGAGCGCGAGAAGCAGGGCGAGGAGTACGCCGCGCTGCTCGGCTGGATGAAGGAGCAGCTCGAGTCGGAGGTCAAGGACGTCCGGCTGTCGGCACGGCTCACCACCTCCCCCGCCTGTGTCGTCTCCGACTCCGACGACCTCTCCCCCGCGCTGGAGAACATGTACCGCGCGATGGGCCAGGAGGTGCCGAAGACCAAGCGCATCCTGGAACTCAACGCCGGGCACCCGCTGGTGAGCGCGCTGAACCGGGCGTACGGGGAGCGCGAGGACCGCAGCGGTCTGGTGGAGACCGCCGAGCTGCTGCACACCCTGGCCGTGCTCGCCGAGGGCGGGCGGCCGGAGGAGCCCGGACGGTTCGTCAGGACGGTGGCCGACCGCCTGGCGAACACGCTGTAGCTCCTCCTGCCGTTCCGACGCGGCCCGCCGTACCGGCTCACCCGGTACGGCGGGCCGTGCGCGTGACCGGGTGAGTGGCAGCCGTGGGGACGGCCGCCGGTATGCGTTCCAGGACGCCGCCCGCGAAGACGTCGTACAGCGGCAGGGTCTCCAGGTGGACGTAGCCGATGTGGCAGTCGCACACGGCGAGCGGGCACGGGCGGGGGCGCAGCGCGGCGCGGTAGGAGCCGTCGTAGAGGTTGCCGAGTTCGGCGCGGACGAAGTGGCAGCGGCGGACGGTGCCCTCGCCGTCGACGGAGATCACCGACTCGCCGGTGCGGCAGGGCAGTCCGGCGCTGGCGTGCGGGTGGCGGCTGTAGGGGAACAGGGGGTCCAGGGCCGTCCAGTGGCCGGCCTCGGCGTCGGTATAGGTGTGGTCCTCGGCCGCGTTGATCCACAGGTAGACATGGTCGGGCAGGTCCGCGCGGAGCCGGCGGGCGGCGTCCAGGTGTGCGGGCAGGCCGACGACGCCGACGCTGAACCGGACGCCCCGGTCGGCCAGTTCGCGGCACTTGCCGAGGAAGCGGTCGTAGGGCGTCTGGCCCGGGTGGTACGTGCACCACAGGGCGAGGGTGTCGGGGTCGGCCCCGGCGAGCCAGTCGGTGCGGCAGCTGAGGTTGGTCTGGATGGCGACGCGGCGGATGTGCGGCAGGTGCGACAGCTCGGCGAGGGTCCGCCGGTACCAGGAGCGGACCAGCCCCTCTCCCCACGGGGTGAACAGCAGGGAGAGTCGGTCGTCCTTCCGGTCGGCGGCCCAGTGCGCGAAGCGTTCCAGGGCGGCGCGGTCGGCGCGGAGCTGGGCGGTGGAGTCGCGGCGCTTGGCGAACGGGCAGTACGGGCAGTCGTAGTCGCAGGAGGCGAGCGGCCCCCGGTACAGGACGGTCAGGTCCATGGGCGGCGGGTCACTTCCTCTCGTACGCGGCCATGGCGGCACGCACGGCCGGGGAGAACAGCAGCGGTCCGACGGCGTCGGAGTGGGCCAGTCCCTCGGGGGTGAGCCGCAGCCGGCCGTCGGCGGCGGACAGCCAGCCCCGGTCGGCGAGTACGTCCAGCTCGGTGCCGAAGTCGTCGGCGGGAGCCTGTCCGAAGCGGGTGCGGTAGTCGCTCTCGGTCAGGCCCTCGGCCTGGAGGAGGGACTGCAGGAGGTGCCGGCGGCGGGCCTCGTGGGCGTCCATCCGGTGGCCGACCTCGGCGCGGGTGAAGTCCTCGGTGGCGACGTAGTCGTCGATGATGCCGCGGATGGCGTGCATGCCGACGGCGTAGTCGAAGGAGTAGTGGAGCCCGGCGGTGTACGAGCGGGCGCCGCAGCCGAGGCCGATCATGCCGTCGGTCTGGCAGGCGTAGTCGTCCGCGCCCTGGGGCGGGGCGTCCGCGCGGCGGAACATCCGCATGGACTGCTGGGTGTAGCCGCGGGCGAGCAGGTGGTCGCGGCCGGCGCGGTACAGGCGCAGCCGCTGGGCGTCCCAGGCCGGGTCGCCGCCGGGTCCACAGGCGGCACGGTGGCGGTCCAGGCCGGTGAGGGGGCGGACGTAGAGCGGGTAGAGGTAGAGCTCCTCGGGTTCCCAGGCGAGGGCGGCGTCCAGGGACCGGCGCCAGGTGTCCTCGGTCTGGCCGTCGATGCCGTAGATCAGGTCGATGTTGAGCACCGGGACGCGGGCGTCGCGGATCCGGCCGAGCGCCGCCTCGACGTCGGCGCGGCGCTGGGGGCGTACGGCGGCACGGGCCTCGGCCTCGACGAAGCTCTGCACGCCGAGGCTGAGCCGGGTGGCGCCCCGGCCGGCCAGGACGGCGAGGCGGTCGGCGGTGGCCGTGGCGGGTGAGGCCTCGACGGAGAGGGGTATCGCGTCGAGCCGGGCGCCCATGCGCGACTCGGCGATGTCGCACAGGCGGTCGAGCTCGCGCGCGGTCAGGAAGGTGGGCGTTCCGCCGCCGAACGCGGCCGTGGCGAACCGGATGTCCTCGCTCTCACCGAGCGCTTCGCGCACGGCGTCGGCCTGGCGTTCGAGGGCGTCCAGGTAGGCGCCGGTGAGCCCGTCGGGGGCGCCGATGCGGGTGAAGAGGTTGCAGAAGCCGCAGCGTACTTCGCAGAAGGGGATGTGCAGATAGAGGGAGAGGGCGCTCTTGTCCTCCGCCGCCCACAGGGAGGTGAGGGAGGGGCGGTCGGGGAGCCGGCGGTAGGCGCTCTTGTGCGGGTAGGCGTAGACGTAGTGCTGGTAGGGGGTGGCCGGCGGTGCGGTGGTGGCCGGGGTGGTGCGGGTCGGGGCTGTCGTCATCGGTGGGCCTCGGCGGGGTCGAGGAAGAAGTGGGCGTAGGGCACGGTCCACACGCAGGGGTGGCCGAGGCGGTGACCGGTGTAGCCGTCGTCGCCGTAGGCGGTGCCGTGGTCGGAGCAGACGATGGCGAAGCAGCGGCGGCGGGAGGCGGCGGCCGCGAACAGGCGGCCGATGTGCCGGTCGACGTACTCCAGGGCGGCGGCGTGCGTCCGCCGGGTGTCGCCGGCCTCGCGGGTGCCGCCGGGCAGATGGAACCAGTTGGGCTGGTGCAGCGCGGAGACGTTGACGAAGAGGAACAGCCGCTGTTCGGCGGGGAGCCGGGCGACGACCTGCTCGGCCCGGTCGATCTGGTGCTCGAAGGAGTGGGGCGAGGTGACGCCGAACTCCGGTTCCCAGTGCGCCTCCTGGAAGAGACCGGGGAGGACGGAGCCGAGCGGGCCCTGTCCGTTGAAGAAGCCGACGCCGCCGATGCACACCGTGCGGTAGCCCTGCCCGGCCAGCCCGGAGACGAGGTCGGGGGTGTCGTAGACGAAAGTGCCGGGCGCGGTGCTCTCGCTGCCGGCGAAGCTCGCCGCGAACAGCCGCGGGTGCGGGCCGGGTCCGGCCGGGGTGGGCAGGAAGCCCGCGAAGATGGCCTGGTGGGAGGCGTAGGTGAAGCTGCCGGGCGCGTGCCGCTCCTCCCACCGGCCGTCGGGCAGGTGGCGGGCGAGGTTCGGCAGCCGGCCCTGTTCGGCCAGCTCGACGGCCACGTCGTGGCGCAGGGTGTCGAGGGTGACCAGCAGGATGTCGTGAGCGCCGACGATCGCGTTCATGTCGGGAGAGGGTGGGCCGGGCGGAACGGGTGTGGCCGGTGGGCCGGGCGGTCCGGATGTGGCCGGTGGGCCGGGTACGGCGGATTGGTGCATGGGTGGTCCTGTTCGTTACGGGTGGTGCTGGTGGTGCGGGTGTGCCGCGCTGCCGAGGGTGGGGGCCGCCGGGTCGTGGGTGCCGTGGCCGCGCAGGACGGCCGCGACCTGAGCCGCGTACGTGTCGGCCCCCTCCGCGCCGCTGCCGGGCAGACCGGTCAGCCCGGGCAACAGGTCGCCGAAGGCGTTGACCTCGCCGACGAAGGCCCTGCGCCAGCCGATCGCCGGCAGCAGGTCCACGCCGACGCACAGGGTGCGCGGGAAGCAGGCCGCGGCCCGCTCGCACACCTGGAGCACGTCCGCCCAGCGGGCGCCCGCGGTCTCCACCGCCTCGCGCACCGCGTCGAGATCGCCGCGCCGGCCGCCGAGGTGGAGGTTGGTCATCGGGGTGCGGCTGGTGCGGACCACGGCGTGGGTGGCCCGGCCGGCCACCACGACCACCCGGAGGTCGGCCGCGCGGCCCTGCTGGGAGGCCTTGGGCAGCCAGCGTTCCAGGTGCAGCCCGTCGGGTGCGAGGGCGTCGACGATCGCGGCGATCTCCTGTTCGCTCTCGTAGCGGCGCACCTTGAGGGAGTTGTACAGCAGGCCGTCCGGGGTCCTTTCCACCGAGGTGGTGGCCCGGATCCGGCCGCCGCCCGTCTCGACGGCCAGGACCCCCGAGGCGGACGAGCCGTGCGCGAGCTTGACGAACGCGCGCGGCATTCGGTGAACACGCATCAGCGACCGTACGTCGTCCCAGCCGCGCACCGGGGCGGCGTCCGGGCCCGAGGTGGGCGAGGCGGGGACCGGAACGCCGGCCGCCCGGAGGACGGCGTGGCAGCGGCGTTTGTCGAACAGCACCGCGAGGTCGTCGGGGTCGTCCAGACGGACGCCGCCGCGCAGGGTGCCCACCGCGGCCGTGAAGCGCGCGTACCAGCGGGCCGAGCCCTCCACCCGGGCGGGGTCCTCGGCGTCTCGCAGCAGGCGGTCGGCCTCGGGGTCCTCGCCCGGCGAGTCGAGGCGCACGATCTCGTCGGCGGCGAAGTCCGCGCCCCCCTCACGCAGCACGTCGAGCCACGGCACGACGCGCGGACCGGGCAGCCCGGCCGCGCGCACCGCCTGTGCGAACAGGGTCACCCGGCGGTTGCCGGGGTTGCCGACCACCGCCAGGCGCCGGCCGTGCGGCGGCGGCACGGCCGGTGACCCGGCCGGCGGGACCGCGGACGGCGCCCGGCGCGGCGCCCTCGGTCCCGCCGTGTCGGAGAGGCTCATTCGCCCACGGCGATGTAGCGCCACACCGTGCCGTCGTCCTCCGTGTCCTCGTCGGCGTCGCCCCGTTCCAGTTCGAGCTCCACGCCCGCCGGCTCCAGCACCTGGCGGAGGCGGTCGCGCATGGGCTCGCTGAGGTAGTTGTGGTGCAGGTCGAGCCGGCGCAGGTGGGTCAGCGGCTGTCCGCCCAGGAGCGCGCCGGCACCCTCGTCCGTCAGTACGCCCATGGACATGTCCAGTACCTCGAGCCGGGCCACGACCGGGGCGGCGGCGACGGCCGCGGCCACCGCGTCCTGCATCTCGCTGTTGCGCAGGGCGAGATGGCGCAGCTTCGGCAGGCGCGCACCGGAGAGGATCGGCTCCAGGTCGGCGACCTCGCTGTCGCCGCCGTAGTCGGGGGTGCCCAGCCACAGGTCGAGGTGCTCGAGGGCGGGCAGGTCGCTGGCGCCGACGCCGCGCACCATCGCGGCGGGCAGTCCGCCGGCCTGCGCCTCCAGCCGGCGCAACCCCTCATGGCGCAGGGCGGGGAACTCCAGTCCGCTGCCGCCGCGCACCCCGAACTCCTCCAGCGCGGGGTAGGCGGCGAGGAGCGGGGTGACGTCGCTCTGGCTGATCCACGATATCTCGGCCTCCTCCATCGAGATGTCGCCGAGGAAGACCGCGCGCAGCGCCGGGAACCGGCCCCGTGCGGCCACCAACGTCTCGACGACCTCGGAGGAGTCGCCCTCGTACGCTGCCGCCCACGCGCCCACGACCAGCGCCCGCACCCGAGTGGTGTCGACGCCCTCGCAGAACCGCCCGAACGCCTTGGGCCACTCCTCGTCGACCTCGTACAGGCGGCTGCTGACGCGCCAGGCGACCGAGTCGGCGGCGGGCAGGCCGTCCAGGGGCTCGTCGGGGGCCGGGAAGTCGTGGGCGGGCAACCCGTACAGCGTCTCGATCTCGTCGGCGTCGTACACGCGCATGCTCCTTGGCAGTTGATTGCGGCAGTCCCGCGATTGCCGCAGTTCTACCAAGAGCCACTGACACTCGCCGTCGGCGGGGCGGACGGAGCGCGGTGCGGGGACGGATCGCGCGGCGGTGCGGGGGGCGTTGTCAGTGGTGGGTCCTACGGTGTCGTTCATGAGGCCGGTGCACGGTGCACCCGGCCGGAGGGGAGAGCCATGTACCGGCAGGGAGACGTACTGATCGTGCCCGTCGCGGAGGAAGCGGTCCCGGCTCATGTGGCGCACGCGCCGAGGGAGCGGCGGGACGCGCGGGGCCGGCTCGTGCTGGCGCTCGGCGAGGTGACGGGGCACGCCCACGCGGTCGTCGGGCCGGGCGAGTTGATACGTGAGCCGGGCCCGTTCGGGCCGATGCTGCTGCACCTGCCCCGGGGCGGCCGGGTGGTGCACGAGGAGCATGCGGTGATCACGCTGCCGGAGGGTTGGTTCCGGGTCATCAGGCAGCGGGAGTACGTGCCCGGGTCCGTGCGCATCGTGGCGGACTGAGCGGGTCCGCGGCGCCGGCAGGGACCGGACGGACGCGGGTGTGGGCGCAGGCGTGGGTGTGGACGCCGGCGCGAGGCCGGAAGACATGAGGGACACGAACATGAGCGGGAACGGAACGGACATGAGCGGGGCGGGCATGAGCGGTGCGGGCGGGGACAGCGGGGCGGACGGCAACGGCGCGGCGGACACCGCCGGAACGGAGCCGGCGGACGGCGTTGCGACGAACGACGGTTCCGTGAAGCCCACTTCGGCGCGCGGCGACTCGGCGGACACCACTTCGGCGCACGGCGACTCAGTGGACACCACGTCGACGGACGACGGCTCCGTCGACGGGCTGGGCACGTGGCGTACGTGGGCGCGGGCCATCGTCCCCGCCGACCGTGCGGCGGCCGAGGCGGGCGTCCGGGCGGCCTACCGGGCGGCCGGGCTCCCCGAGCCCGAGCGGATCGTGTGGGCCGGGTCCCCGCGCGCGGCCGTGTCCTTGATACGGGAGCTGACCGACCGGGGCGCCTGTGTCCGGGACGTGGTCCGCGACGCCCCCTGGGCCGCCGAACGCGCCCGACTGCACGCCGAGTTGGGCGCCGGCGGCTGGTCGGAGCACTGGGCGGCGACGGGCGGCCGGCTGTGGGAGTCCACGCAGGCCCTGGTGGACCGGATCAGGACCGGGGTGCTGGAGGATCTGGCCGGCGGGACGACGGGCAAGGAGGCGACCGCGGTGCGGCTGCTGCTCCTGGAGGCGGTGCTCGGGCAGCACGACGCGCCGTGGCTCGCCGCGTTCGCCCCGGCCGGCGGTCCGTTCGAGGCGCTGACCGAGGTGTGCCGCAGCGCCGGCTGGTGGTGGCCGTACGCCCGGGTCGCCGTCATGTCGGAGCGGCCCGTGGCGTTGCACCAGGACGAGGCCGGGCGGCTGGACAACGGGGAGGGCCCCGCCCTGGCCTACCCGGACGGCTTCGCCCTGCACGCCTGGCGCGGCATGCCGGTCCCGGCCGACTTCCTCACCGAACTGGCGACGCTGACGCCGGTCCGGATCCACAAGGAGGAGAACGCCGAACTGCGGCGCGTGATGCTGGAGTACTACGGCTACGACCGCTACCTCAAGGACTCCGACGCCAAACCCCTGCACCGCGACGAGACCGGCACCCTGTGGCGCATCGACCTCGTCGGTGACGAACCGCTGGTGATGGTGGAGGTACTCAACTCCACCCCCGAGCCGGACGGCACGCACCGCACCTACTGGCTCCGCGTGCCCCCGAGGACCCGCACGGCGAAGGAGGGGGTGGCCTGGACGTTCGGTGTCGACGCGGAGGTGTACGCGCCGTCGCAGCAGACCTGACGCGCGGTCAGTCCCGGGCGCCGGGCGGGCGGCGCCCGTCGGCGAGGAACCGCGAGATCAGCTCGTGCAGGACGCCGGGCCGTTCCAGCTGCAGGTCGTGTCCGGTGCCGGGGACGCTGACGGACGTCATGTCGGGGCGCTGCCGCAGCAGTTCACCGATCTCCGCGGGCGGGAGGAGGCTGGACCGGGCCAGGACGAGCAGGGTGGGGCAGGCGACCTCTCGCCACTCGTGGGCGAAGGAGCGCCGGGCCGGCTCCGCCAGTGAGCCGACCATGACGTCCCGGTCGAAGCGCGGCCACAGCAGGCCGTCGCGCTCCTCCAGGCCGTCCGCCCAGCCCTCGCCGACGGGCCCGCCGCCGAAGAACCGGACCGCGGTGTCGCGCGAGCGGAAGGGCACCGGCCACGAGTCCAGCCACGCCCCGATGCGGGCCGGGGCGTCCGGGTTCGGCTCGCCCGCCCCGGCCTCGACGAGGACGAGCGCGCGGACCAGCGCGGGGTGCCGCGCGGCGGTGAGGACGGCCGTGTGCCCGCCGAGCGACTGACCTACCAGGACGGGTGACTCCAGGCCCAACCGGTCCGCCACGGCGACGACATCCGCGACGTACGCGGAACGGGAGACGTCCGGCGGGAGCCGTTCGCTCGCGCCGTGCCCGCGCTGGTCCACCGCGACGACCCGGTGCGTGGCGCTCAGCCGCGCGGCCAGGGCGTCCCATTCGCCGGCGTGGCCGGCCAGCCCGTGCAGCAGCACCACCGGCGGCCCGCTGCCGCCCCAGTCCCGGCAGACCAGCCGTACGCCGTCCCGGACGACCGTGCGCTCCGTCCACGTCATCCCCCGCCCCTTCCCTCTCCGTCCCGACGCCCCCTGCCCTCAGCCCTGTTCCCGCAGGCCCGCGACGAGGAGGGCGACGAGCCGGCGCGCGTCGTAGTCGGGGTCGCGCTCGGCGCCGATGCAGAGGTTGCCGATGCCGTGCAGGAACTGCGGCGCGTCGAGGCCCGGGCGGATCTCGCCGGCGGCCACGGCCGCGTCGAGGAGGTCCGCGCACACCGGCAGCAGCCGGTCGAGGAAGTAGGTGTGCAGGGTCTCGAAGCGGGTGCTGTCGGTGCGCAGTGCGGCGGCGAGGCCGTGCTTGGTCACCAGGAAGTCGACGAAGAGGTCCACCCAGCGTGCGAGGGCGGCGTGCGGTGTCGGAGCGGAGGCCAGCAGGGCGGGTCCGGCCTCGACACAGGCGTCGACCTGGTGCCGGTAGACGGCGATGACGAGGTCGGCCCGGGTGGGGAAGTGCCGGTAGAGCGTGCCCATGCCGACGCCGGCCCGGGCCGCGATGTCGCGCACGGGCGCGTCCACTCCCGAGGCCACGAAGACCTCGGCGGCCGCGTCCAGCAGCGTCTGCTCATTGCGCCGGGCGTCCTTGCGTCTGCCCCCGGCCACCCGTGTGGCGCCGTCGTTCACCGTGGTGCTCCTTTTCCGCACGTGGCCGTTCCCGGGAACATTGCGAAGCGGAGCAATGTTCCGTATCGTGAGCGGAGCAACGTTCCGCTTCTGTCCATCCTGGCAGCTCCACGGCGTGGCGTCCATCCGCGCGCCCCGGCGCTCCCTGGGGACGCCTCTCACCACCACACATACCGAACGGAAGGCTCGACCCATGCCGAACACGGCCGACCTGCGGGAGACCGCTCCCCCGCCCACCCCGGTGATCTCCCTGCGCCCGGTCCTCCTGCCCGCCCCGGGACGCGGCGACGACCTCCAGGTCCGCGTCTCCGCCCCCGCGAGCGGCGGTGACTTGCCGATCGTCGTCTTCTCGCACGGCTTCGGCGGATCGATGAACGAGTACGGTCCGCTGGTGGACTACTGGGCCGCCTCCGGTTTCGCGGTCGTCCAGCCCACCCACCTCGATTCCCGGACGCTCGCCCTTCCCCCCGAGGACCCCCGCACACCGCGCATCTGGCGTCACCGCATCGAGGATCTGGTCCGTGTGCTGGACCACCTCCCCCTGCTGGAAGCCGCGGTGCCGGGCCTCGCCGGGCGGCTCGACCACGGCAGGATCGCCGTGGCCGGCCACTCCTGGGGCGCACAGTCGGTGAGCACCCTGCTGGGTGCGCGCGTGCTGGACGACGAGGGCGTGCCCGGCGAGGACATGACCGACAGCCGGGTCACGGCTGGCGTCCTGCTCGCGCTGACCGGCCTCGGGGACAGCCTGACGCCGTTCGCCGCCGAGAACTTCTCCTTCATGAAGCCCTCGTTCGACGGGATGACCGCGCCGGCCCTCATCGTCGCCGGGGACAACGACCAGTCCCTCCTCTCGACCCGCGGTCCGGACTGGTTCACCGACCCCTACTTCTACAGCCCGGCCCCGAAGAGTCTGCTCACGCTGTCCGGGGCGGAGCACTCGCTCGGCGGCATCTACGGCCAGGAGGTGACGTCGACAACGGACGAGAGCCCCGCGCGTGTCGCGCTGATCCAACGGCTCACGACGGCCTTCCTGCGCGACGCCCTCGTTCCGGGCGACACCGGCTGGCAGGCGGCGGCCGCCGCTCTGGAGGAGGGGCGCGACCCACTGGGGAAGTTGCAGAGCAAGTAGGACCGACTGCCGCGCCGCCACGCCGCTCGCGGACCGGGCGCTCCGGGAGCGGCGGGCGCGCAGGCGTTGCCGGTGCGGCATACGATGCTGCTCATGACGCAAGACACTGACGGCGATCTGGACAGTCTGGTGCGCAAGCGCATCCGTGCCCTGCGGATGGCGCAGGGGTGGTCCCTGGAGGAACTGGCCGCCCGGGCCAGGCTCAGCCAGTCCACGCTCAGCCGGATCGAGACCGGACGGCGGCGGCTGGCCCTGGACCAGCTCGTCACCCTCGCCCGCGCGCTGGACACCTCCCTCGACCAGCTGGTCGAGACCGCCGCCGACGACGTCGTCTCCCACCCGGCGATCGACGCGGCCCGCGGGCAGCAGAGCTGGCCGCTCAAGGCGCAGCCCGGCGTGACCGTCGTACGGCAGCGCATGACCAACCCGCCGCCCGGCAACCCCTCCCGGATGCGGGCCCACCCGGGCCACGAATGGCTCGTCGTGCTGTCCGGCACCGCGACCCTGCTGCTGGGCAACCGGCGGCTGCGGATCGAGACCAACCAGGCGGCGGAGTTCCCCACGATGCTGCCGCACGCGATCGGGGCGGAGGGCGGACCGTGCGAGATCCTGGGCATCTTCGACCGCGATGCCCGCCGCGGCCACCAGCGCGGCGAGGACACCGGCCGGCCCGCGCGCCCGTCGTCCTGACCACTCCTCGGCGCCCGCTTCTTGCGCGTGCGGCAGCACGGTCCGCCTCTTCCTTGCCCAGGCGGGGAACGGCCGGGCCGTACGCGGCCGGGCCGCTTAGCGTGGCCGTATGAACCCCCCTTCCCCGCACGCGACACACCACCACGCCGCCCACCAGGAGCACGAGCACACGCACGAGCACACGCACGACTCCGACGACCAGTCGGAGCTGCTCGACCTGGACGCGGAGGTGCTCGCCGACCACCTCGCCTCCCTCATCGACTGGCTGCCCGTCGGGAGCGGCCCCCGCCGCATCGTCGATCTCGGCTGCGGCACCGGCGCCGGCACCTTCGCCCTGCTCAGGCGCTTCCCGCAGGCGGAGGTGACGGCCGTCGACTCCTCGGCCGCCCATCTGCACCGGTTGCGGGAGAAGGCGGCCGCGGCGGGCGTCGCCGACCGGGTGCGCGCCGTGACGGCGGACCTCGACGCCGCCGAGTGGCCCGACCTGGGCACTCCCGACCTGGTGTGGGCGTCGGCCTCCCTGCACCACATGGCCGATCCGGAGCGCGCGCTGCGCCGGGTGCACGGTCTGCTGGCCCCGGGCGGGCTGCTGGCGGCCGTCGAACTGGCCGGCTTCCCCCGGTTTCTGCCCGCCGACGCCCCCGAGGCGGCCCCGGGCCTGGAGGACCGCTGCCATGCCGTGCTCGACCGCCACCACGCCGCACACCTGCCCCACCGCGACGCCGACTGGGCGACCCTGCTGACGGGCGCCGGGTTCACCGTGGAGGACGAACGCACCCTCGCCGTCGACCTGAAACCGGGCACGGACATCCCGTCCGGCGACGACGCGGTCGCCCGCTACGCGCTGGGCAGTCTGCGCCGGATCCGCGACGGTGTCGCCCCCGAACTGTCGCCGCGGGACCTGGCCGCGCTCGACGAACTGCTCGACCCGGACGGGCCGCGGTCCCTGCCGCGCCGGAAGGATCTCGGGGTGCGCACCACGCGCACGGCCTGGGCGGCCCGCCGCACCGCCTGAGCCGCCAGGCTGCTTTGCACCGCCCGCCGCACAGGACGTGTGGGGGAACGCCGAAGCTGCGGCGTTCCCCCCGCTCCTGGTGGTGCCCGCTGTACCACGAGGTGGGCAGCGCATGGGTTGGTGGGCGCGGGGGCGCGCGCGGGAGTCTGAGGCCATGACACGACGCACGGCCATCCTCATCCCCTCGGCACTCCTCACGCTCGCCACCCTCGCCCCGGCCACACCGGCCCTGGCGGACACGGCGACCCACTCCCCGGCGCAGGTCTCGGCGGCGGACAGCTCCGGCCGCGCCGCCGACCGGGTGGTGCGGGGCATCGACGACAGCGCCCACACCCTGCGCACCACCGACCCCGAGAGCGGTCTGCGGGACCTGCGCGCACTGAACCCCATGATCGGGAACGCCCAGGTGGTGGGGCTCGGCGAGGCCACCCACGGCTCCGCCGACTTCTTCCGCATGAAGCACCGGGTGCTGCGCCACCTCGTCCAGGAGAAGGGCTTCCGCGCCTTCGCCCTGGAACTGCCCTGGAGCAGCGGGCTGCGCCTCGACGACTACGTGGTGCACGGCAAGGGCAACCTGGAGGACATCGCGCACGACGAGTTCCAGGGCTCGTACGACCTGTGGAACAACCAGGACTACCGCGACCTCATCGAGTGGATCAGGGCCTACAACGTCCACCACCCGCACGACCCGGTGCACTTCGTGGGCGACGACATGGGCTACGCCGGTCCTGAGCTGTACGACCGGATCACCGACTACGTGGCCGACGCGCACCCGGAACTGCTGGACCGGGTCACGTCCCTCTACTCAGGCCTGAGGCCCACGACCGACGCCGCGACGTACGGCAAGCAGTACCTCGAACTGTCCCTGGCCGAGCGCGAGGACCGGGCCGAGCGCACCGGGAAGGTGCTCGACCTGCTGGCGAAGCAGCGCCCGGGGCGCGGCGCGGACGCCCGCGCCCGCCTGTGGGCGGTGCAGAACGCCCGGGCCGTGCATCAGATGGCCCAGGTCTTCTCCTTCGACACGAACGACGACGCCCAGGTCGTGCGGATGATGAAGTACCGCGACCGGACGATGGCCGAGAACACGCTGTGGTGGCACCGGCACACCGGCGACCGGATCCTGCTGTCGGCGCACAACACGCACGTGTCCTACGACTCGTTCGACCCGCGCTACCCCAAGACCGAGGGCGCGTTCCTGCGTGACGCGCTGGGCACGGACTACGTCAGCATCGGCTTCACCTTCTACGAGGGCAGCTTCAAGGCGTTCGGCACGGACGACGGCGTGGTGCGGACCCGCACGGTCGGCGGCGCGCGGCCGGGTTCGAACGAGTACACCCTGGACCGGGCCCGCCGGCGCGACTACATCCTCGACACGCGCACCGCCCCGCCCGCCGTGCGGGCCTGGCTGGACCAGCGGCACACCACCTACAACATCGGCGCGGGCTGGCCCGACACCTACCAGTACGAGATGGCGCTCGGTGAGGCGCACGACGTCCTCATCCATCTCCACGAGATCCACGCCACCACGTATCTCGGCGCCTCCTGACGCACGGCGGAGGCGGCCCGGGCGGCGCGCTCCCGTCAGCGCCGGCGGGGCTCGTTGCCCGCTTCGTCCTCGTGTCCGGGGTGCGGGAGCGCGGGCCCGCGCCAGCCGAGCCGCGGGTCCGGCACGGACCGGCCGGCGCCGCGGGCGAGGTCCCGCATCTGGATCCGCACCGTGTGCGCCTCGTGGGGGTTCAGCCGCACGGTGTCCGCGTCGGGCGACACGGGTGCCCCCGGCCCTACGTGCTCCACGGCCTCCTGGTGCCGCATCCCGGAGAAGGGGTTGCGCCAGAAGTGCGAGCGCGGGCTGCGCCAGCCGTAGCGCAGGGCGAGCAGCCGCAGGGAGATCGCGAACACCGACGCGCCGACGGCCGTACCGACGTCGAGCAGTCCCGCGAGGTGGAGGACGGCGGTCGAGCCCGCTCCGACGAGGGCGGGCAGTGCGTACAGGTCGCGGTCCCAGCGCAGCAGGGACGGCACCTCCATGGCGAGGACGCTGGCCAGTACGCCGCCGCCGACGGCGCTCGCGGCACCGAGGGTGACGGCGGCGGGGAGGTTGAAGCCATGGACGAGGGCCTTGATGGTGCCGGTGACGCTGAACAGTCCGAGGGCCCCGGCGTCGGACACGTCGAAGATGACGCTCTTGCTCACCAGGAGGTCGTCGTAGAGCCGGTGGCCGAAGTAGACGACGGCGGCGGCCACGACGGGGGTGAAGTAGTAGCCGAGGTCGGTGAAGGCGGCCGGCGGCACCTGGAGGACGAGGTCGCGGAAGAGGCCGCCGCCCAGTCCGGCGGCCTCGCTCAGGATGACCGTGCCGAAGACGTCGAAGTCCCGTCGTACGGCGATGAACGCGCCCGACAGGGCGAAGGCGAAGATACCCAGGAGGTCCATGACGTACTGGGTCGCGCCGCTCAGTTCGTTGATCGGCATCGGGAGGGGCCTCCGGGGCGGGTGAGCAGGTGCGAGAGGTACGGCGGAGCCCGGCCCGGGGACGAGGCACCCGTGAGGCGTCCGAGACCACAGACGCCTCAGGTGCCGCTCAAGTTCCCGTACGGATACGGGAGTTACGCAACCGAGTCAGTCCCGTGCCGCCTCGTTGACGGCGGCGGCGCGCTCCAGCAGGGCGGGGTCGGCCAGGGTGGCGGGGTGGCGCAGCATGAACGAGACGTCGTTGAAGGCCCGGGCGAGATCGCCGTCGTGGAGTGTCGCGGCCGTCAACTGGCCCATCGCCCAGCGCTGTCGGCGGACCTCCTCGGGCACCTCGGCGCCGGTGAGCGCGTCGTGGCGGGCGGCGTCGCCACCGGCGGAGACCGCCCAGGCCGCGTCGACCACGATCCGCTGGAGCGCGAAGAACTCCGCGGCCGCCGCCGCGAGGTCGGGCTTGCCCGTCAGATACGCGGACAGGCAGGAGGCGTGCAGGGTGGCGGAACTCAGTCCCTGTCCGTGCACCGGGTTGAAGGAGGCGACGGCGTCGCCCACGGCGACCAGGCGGGCGGGGAAGCGGCCCGGTCCGGTGAAGGTGCGCCGTCTGCTCTCCGCCTGGTGGTAGGTGACGATGTCGCGGGTGACGGCACCGCTCACGGCCTCGGCGAACAGGGGCGGCAGTTCGGCGCACGCGGCGCGGAACGCGTCGAGTGTCCTGCCTGGCCGGTCCTCGCCGTATCCCATCAGCATGACGATCCACTGGTCGTCCTCGATGGCGTTCACCGCGGCGACGGAGACGCCGCCCGCGTCGTACCCGGGCGAGTGGATGCTCAGCGCGAGGGCGACGTCCAGGTCGGCGGTCCTCGTGCGGCGTGCGAAGTGGGCGGTCGCGTAGTTGATGGGGGCGGGCAGGCGTTCGAGCGGCGGCTCGTCGTAGCCGTCCTGCCGTACCCAGTCCGGGAGCCGGCTCGCGCGGCCCGTCGCGTCCACGACGAAGTCCGCGTCCGCCACCCGCTCGGTGCCGTCCTCGACGAGGCGGACGCCGTCGACGGCGCCGTCGCGGTGGCGCAGCCCCGTGGCGCGGGCGTGCCGGGCGGAGACGTTGGGCAGGGCCAGGACCGCGGCCCGGATGCGGGACTCCAGGAGGGGCCGGCCGATGCCCAGCACCGTCAGGTTGGCGCCGCTGGGTGCCTGGGGGTGCCCGTCGAGGACGGTGCGGGCCCTGTCGATCCCGGTGAGGGTGGCTCCTCGTTCCCGCACGTCCTGCGAGAAGCCCGGCAGCCAGCGTTCGATCCACCGCAGGCCGGCGGGCAGCAGGGTGTGCACCTGCTGGTCCTGCGGGACTCCCCGGCGCGGCGTGCCGTCCGTGGTGACCTCGTCGCGTTCGACGACGACCACGTGGCGGGCGTGGTCGGCGAGCACGCGTGCGGCGAGCAGGCCCGCGACGCTGCCGCCCAGGACGTACGCCGTCTCGAACAGGACGGGTGCGGCGGTGGGCGGCCCGGCGTGGACGAGCCCTTCGAAGACGGAGACGACGGGGACGTCGGAGATGACGGGGTCAACTGATGCGGACACGGGATGCACTCCCCCAGGGATCTGTGGCGAACGACAGGAGTCTTGTCCGTCCGGCACGCGCCGCATTGCACGTCCGTGCCAGGAAACGGCATCCTCGTGCCGTCGTGACCGTACGGAAGAGGGGGAACCAACTACCCCTGCAGCCAACGGTGTTGTCCATTGAGTACGAACAGTGAAGAAGAGGCGGGACGACCCATGCGTGACGAGGGCGGCCCGGCGCCGTGGCCGAGCGACGACGCCTCGGGCGGCTTCACGATCGACCTCGCCGTCCCCTACGCCGACAGCGGCCGCGACCATGTGCTGCGGGAGCGGTGGCGGCGGCAGGCGGGAGAGCTGGTACCGCCCCCTCCCCTGACGCTGCCCCGGCGGAGCGAGGGCGCGTACCGGGTCCGCATCCGGCTGCGGAACCTGGGTGACCTCCGCCTCGAGGACCAGTACAGCGACGCGGTCGCGGGCAGCACCGGCGGGCTGCACGGCCACCACGAGGACCGGATCATGGCGCATCTGACGGTGCGCGGCGAGTGGCGGTTCACCTCGGCGGGGCGGACGTCCGCGGCGGGTGCCGGGCTGCTGTGCGTCCGCCGGAACGACGAGCCGTGGGACTTCACGGTGGCGCGGGGCACGCGGGCGGTCGCGCTCGGCCTGCCCGCGCGGGACATCCGCTTCCCCGCCCGCAGGAACGTGGTGACGGCCGAGCACCGCGCCCCCGCCGTACGGCTGCTCTTCGCCCACCTGCGCGCCTGGGCCGACGTGGCCGACGGGCTCGGCCCCGCCGCTTCGGGGGCGGCCCGCGACGCCGCCGTCGAACTGTTCCACGGGGTGCTGAGCGACCGGGTCGTGGACGACCCCCCGTTCTCGCCGGCCCTGGTGCGGGCCGCGACGGAGTACGTTGAGCGCCGGCTCACCGACCCGGACCTGGATCCCGGGGCGATCGCGGCCGCGCTGCACGTGTCCGTCCGTACGCTGCACCGCGCGTTCGCCCAGGAGGCCACCTCGGTCATGGGACATGTGCGCGAGCGGCGGCTGGACCGGGCCAGGGCGGAGCTGCTGTCCACGTCGCTCACCGTGTCGGAGCTGGCGGCGCGGTGGCACTTCACCGACAGCAGCCACTTCATCAGGACCTTCCGCACACGCTACGGCGCGACACCGAACGCCGTCCGCCGCGCGTGAGCGGACGGCGGGGCGGGCGGCGGACACCGGGCGGGGCGGGCCGCCGTCTGCCGGGCCGCCCGCGTCAGCCGGTGATGGACGCGCGGAAGTGGTACCGGTCGCCCCGGTATATGGCCGCCGTGAGCTCCAGGGGCTGGGAGTACTGGTTGAAGGCGAGCTGCGTCGCCACCAGGACCGGCGTGGCGTCCGTGATCTCCAGCAGCTCGCGCTCCACGTCCGTGGGCTGCCGCGCCTCCACCGAGTAGTCGGCGACGCGCGGCAGTTGGGGCGGGTCCGCGCGGCGCAGGGTGGCGAAGAGGGAGTCCTTGGAGAAGTCCGTCTCGGCGAGCAGCGGGCACAGTTCGAGGGGCAGCCGGTTGTGCTCCAGTACGACGACACGGTCGTCCAGGTAGCGGACGCGGCGCATCTCGAAGAGGTCGGCGCCGGGGCCGATGCGCAGCCGCTCGGCCTCCCGGACGGTGGCCGGGCGCACCTCCGACTCCAGGACCTCCGCACGGATGCGGAAGCCGTGCTGTTCGGCGTAGTCGGCGAAGCCCTGCACCGTGCGGCCCCCGGCGGGGCCCGTGGCGCCCGCAGGGCGGCGCGGTGCGGACAGGACGCGGGTGATGCCCTCGGCGAGGAACCAGCCGCGGGCCGGTGCGGAGGCGATGACGTCGCGCGAGGCCAGTTCGTTGAGCGCCGCGCGCATCGTGACGCGGGAGACGCCGTAGCGGCCGGCCAGCGCGCGCTCCGAGGGGAGGCGGTCGCCGGGCCGGGCGCCGTCGCCGGAGATGTCGTCGAGGAGGCGCGCGGCGACCTGGGCGTACAGCGGGAGGGCGTCGTTGCTGAGGAGTCCCTGCGGGAGGGCGGAGTCCGAGGCGGCCATACCAGTACCGTACCAGTGAGTTGCCATACCAGATAAATACCAGAGGCAGACCATTGACGGCCAGTTTTCAGGCCAGTATCGTTCCAGTTGGCTTCTCCGGGGGCGATTCGGCGGGATTCGCCGGTCCCGCCCGACTTGTGCGACCGTGGGGTGAATCATGAGCAGTGCCTTGGACGAACTGGTGCGGCACCAGAAAGGTGGTGACGCACGGGGGATCACGTCGGTCTGCTCCGCCCATCCGCTCGTGATCGAGGCGGCGGTGCTCCAGGCGCTGGAGTCCGGGGGCGAGGTCCTGGTGGAGGCCACCTCCAACCAGGTGGACCAGTACGGCGGTTACACCGGCATGCGGCCGGACGACTTCCGTTCCCTGGTGCTCGGCATCGCCGAGCGGCTGGGCCTGCCCACCGACCGTGTCGTCCTCGGCGGCGACCATCTGGGCCCCAACCGGTGGCGCGCGCTGCCGCCGGAGGAGGCCATGCGGGAGGCGGAGCAGCTGGTCGCCGCGTACGTCCGGGCCGGCTTCACCAAGATCCACCTGGACTGCAGCTTCTCCTGCGCCGGTGACCCCGCGCCGCTGAGCGACGACGTGGTCGCCGACCGGGCCGCCCGCCTGGTCGCCGTCGCGGAGGCGACGGCACGGGAGACAGGGGCGGAGCGGACCGCCGCGCTCCGGTACGTCATCGGCACTGAGGTTCCGGTGCCGGGCGGCGCACACGAGACGCTGGACGGGGTCCGTCCCACCACGGCGGACGCGGCCCGGCTGACGCTCAAGCGTCACCACGAGGCCTTCGCGGAGCACGGGGTGAGCGGGGTCTGGCCCCGGGTCATGGCGCTGGTCGTCCAGCCGGGCGTCGAGTTCGACCATCTGAAGGTCGTCGACTACGCCCGGGAGCGCACCGAGGAGCTGCGCTCGGTGCTGGACGCCGAGCCCGGCATGGTCTTCGAGGCCCACTCCACCGACTACCAGACCCCCGAGGCGCTGGCCGCGCTGGTCGAGGACCACTGGGCGGTGCTCAAGGTCGGCCCCGGCCTGACCTTCGCGCTGCGCGAGGCGCTCTACGCGCTGGCCGGCATCGAGGAGGAACTGGTCGACACCGCGCGCCGCTCCGGCCTCCCGGAGGTCGTCGAGCGTCGGATGCGCGCCGAACCGTCCTGGTGGGAGGGGTACTACGAGGGCGACGACCGGGAGCGGCGGCTCGCCCGGCGCTACAGCTACAGCGACCGGGTCCGCTACTACTGGCCCGACCCCGCGATAGAGGAGGCCGTGACGGCCCTCTTCGACAACCTCTCCGCCACCGGCATCCCTTTTCCCCTGCTGAGCGCCCGGCTGCCCGAGCAGTACCGGCGCGTGCGGGCCGGCCTGCTTCAGGCGAGCCCGCGGGCCCTGGCCGTCGACCGCGTCCGTGACGTCCTGCGGGACTACGACCGCGCCTGCCGCACCACCACACGCCACGACAAGGAGTACGCGTGACCACCACGACCGACACCCTCCCCTCCCGCCAGGACGGCGCCGAGCACACGGTGGCCGAGATCGGGCAGCAGCCGCGGATGTGGCGCGAGGTCGGCCGGATCCTGACGGACGGCCGGCAGTCGCTGGACGCCTTCCTGGCGCCCTTCCTCGCCCGTGAGGACCTGCGGATCGTGCTGACGGGGGCCGGCACGTCGGCGTTCGCGGGACAGCTGGTCCGCGGGGTGCTGGCCCGTCGCACCGGCCGCCGCGTCGACGCCGTGGCCACCACCGACATCGTCTCCGACCCCTGGGGCGCCTTCGGCGAGGACGTGCCCACCCTGCTGGTGTCCTTCGCCCGCTCCGGGGACAGCCCCGAGAGCGTCGCGGCGGCCGAACTCGCCGGCCGGTGCCTCACCCGGGTCGGCCATCTGGTCATCACCTGCAACAGCGAGGGCCGGCTCGCCCGCGAGCACGCCGCGGACCCCGGCTCCCACGTGTTGCAGATGCCGGCCGCGTCCAACGACCGCGGCTTCGCCATGACGTCGAGCTTCACCTCCATGGTGCTGGCGTGCCTGCTCGCCTTCGGCGCCGTGACCGGCGAGGAGGAGGTCGAGACGCTCGCGAAGGCCGCGGAGCACCTCACCACCGGCGGGCTGGACGACGGCATCGACGCCCTGGTCGCCCGCCGCCCCGAGCGGCTGGTCTACCTCGGCAGCGGTTCCCTGAAGGGGCTGGCGGAGGAGTCCGCGCTGAAGCTGCTCGAGCTGACCGGCGGCGCCGTCGTCGCCTCCTCGGAGTCGGCGCTGGGCTTCCGGCACGGCCCGAAGGCGGTCCTCGACGACCGTACGGCGGTGCTCGTCTACGTCTCGAACGACCCCTACACCCGCTCCTACGACCTGGACATCCTGAGCGAACTGCGGGCCGGGCTCCCCGAGGGCACGGTGATCGCGGTCGCGGGCCGCCCGGACGGGCTGCCCGAGGACGGCTCCTGGCTCGTTCCCGGCGCCGGGGCGGTCGAGGACGCGGCGCTGGCCCTGCCCGCCGTGGTGTGCGCGCAGCTCATCGCGCTGCGCTCCTCCCTCGCCCGCGGGATCCGCCCCGACAACCCGTTCCCCTCCGGCGAGGTGAACCGGGTGGTGCAGGGCGTGACCCTGCACCCGCTTCCGGAGCGCGGCAGCGACCGCGCGTGACGACGACGTGCACACCGAGCCGATAGGAGGAACGACGATGTTTCTGGGTGTGGATGGTGGAGGCACGAAGACCGCCTTCTGCCTCGTCGACGGCGCCGGGACCGTCCGGGCCGAGGCCCTCGGCGACGGCGCCTACTACTTCGCGGAGAACGGCACGGGCGGCGTCGAGCATGTCGTCCGGGTGCTGGAGAAGGGCATCGCCTCGGTCTGCGCCGAGGCCGGCATCACGACGGACGGCATCGACTACGCCTTCCTCGGCCTGCCCGGCTACGGCGAGGCGCCCCGCGACCTGCCCGCGCTGGACGCCGCCCCCGGGAAGGTCCTGGGCAGCGACCGCTATGCCTGCGACAACGACATGATCTGCGGGTGGGCGGGCTCCCTGGGCGCCGTCGACGGCATCAACGTCATCAGCGGCACCGGCTCCATGGTCTACGGCGAGCGGAACGGCGCCGGGGTGCGGGTCGGCGGCTGGAGCGAGATGTTCAGCGACGAGGGCTCCGCCTACTGGATCGCCGTCCAGGGGCTCAACGCCTTCACCAGGATGAGCGACGGCCGGCTGCCGGAGGGCCCCCTCGCCGACGTGCTCCGCACCCACCTGGAACTCACCGACGACCTCGAGGTCATCGACGTGGTCCTCAACCGCTGGCACGGGCGGCGCAGCGACATCGCCGGCCTGAGCCGCAGCGTCGCCAAGGCCGCCGACCTCGGCGACGAGGCCGCCGCCGGCATCCTCGCCGACGCGGGCCGGGAACTGGCCGCGCTCGTCGACACCGCACGGCGCCGGCTGGGCTTCGCCGCCGAGGAGACGGTCCCCGTCTCCTACTCGGGCGGGGTCTTCGGCTCCGCCGCCGTCCGGGACGCCTTCACCGCGCGACTGCGGGACGGCGCCGGGACGTACGACCTGCGCACGCCCCTGTTCACCCCGGTGGTCGGGGCCGCGCTCTACGCGGCGAAGCGGGCCGGGACCCCGCTGGACACCGCGGCACTCACCGCTCTGCGCACCGGCGCGGGCGCTCACCCCACGGAGGACAGAGATGACGTCTTCTGACCTGGCCGGTGCGACCGGCACCTCCGACAAGAGCCGGAGCTGGATCGTCTACGCCGGACTGCTGGTGCTGTTCTGGGGCGTCTGGGGGGCGACCTCCAGCCAGCCCGTCGAACGGTACGACTACCCGGACGAGATGATCTACATCATCTGGGCCTTCACGATGCTCGTCCCCGCGGGCTTCGCACTGCGGCGTGAGCGCTTCGACCGCCGTCCGGTGGCCGCCGTGTACGGCCTGCTGGCCGGACTCACGGGCGCCGGCGGGCAGTTGCTGCTCTTCCAGGCCCTCGCGGACGGCCCGGCCTATCTGATCTTCCCGGTGGTCTCGCTCTCCCCCGTCATCACCGTCCTGATGGCCGTGGCGCTGCTGCGGGAGCGGATAGCGCGGCTCGCCGTGGTCGGCGTGATCGCCGCGACGATCGCGATCGTGCTGCTCAGCATTCCCGCCGGGGCCGGCGGTGACGTCGACAGCGGCTCCTGGATGGTGCTCGCCGTCATCATCTGCGTGGCGTGGGGCGCCCAGGCGTTCTTCATGCGCAAGGCCGCGCTCGCGGGCGTCAACGACGCCACGACGTTCGGCTGGATGACGATCAGCGGTCTGCTGCTGGTCCCGGTGGCCTATCTGATGATGGGCAGCCTGCCGTCGGCGCCGTGGCAGGCCCCGGCGATCACGGCGGGGACCCAGGTCCTCAACGCGGTGGGCGCGCTGTTCCTCGTCATGGCGCTCAGCCGCGGCAAGGCGAGCGTGGTGGCACCCATCACCAACGCGCTGGCACCGGTCCTGACGATCGTGCTGTCGCTGATCATCTATCAGACCCTGCCCACGATCTGGGGCACGATCGGCATCGTCCTCGCCCTCGCCGGTTCGACGCTCATGGTCTACACCGACGAGAAGCGCGAGGAGAGCACCGTGGCCCCCGGGGCGACGACGGGCGTGACCGGCTAGACCGGCGCCCCCACCCCCTGCCCACCCCGTCTGCCGTCGGAGGAACACCAACATGCCCCTGGTCCCCACCGGAGAACTGGTCGCCCGGGCCGCCGCCGCGCGGCGGTGCGTCGCCGCCTTCAACGTGATCACGCTGGAGCACGCCGAGGCGATCGCGGACGGCGCACAGGCCGCCGGACGTCCGGTGATCCTCCAGATCAGCGAGAACGCCGTGCGCTACCACGGCGGCCGGCTCGCGCCACTGGCGCGTGCCACCGCCGCCGTCGCCGAGGCGAGCGAGGTGGAGCTGGCGCTCCACCTCGACCACGCCACCGACATGGAACTGGTGCGCCGGGCCGCGGACAACGGCTTCTCCTCGGTGATGTTCGACGCGGGCGCGCTCCCCCACGACCGCAACATCGCCGCCACGGCCGAGGCCGCGCGGTGGGCGCACGGGGCGGGGCTGTGGCTGGAGGCCGAACTCGGCTACGTCGGCGGCAAACCGGACGCCCCCGCGAGCGCCCACGCCGCCGGGGTGCGCACGGACCCCGCCGAGGCCGCCGACTACGTCGCACGCACCGGCGTCGACGCGCTCGCGGTCGCCGTCGGCAGCAGCCACGCGATGACGGAGCGCACGGCCTCCCTGGACCACGGGCTCATAGCCCGTCTGCGCGAGGCCGTGCCGGTTCCCCTGGTACTGCACGGTTCCTCGGGCGTCCCCGACGCGGACCTCCGCGCGGCGGTGGAGGCGGGCATGGCCAAGGTCAACATCGGCACGGCCCTCAACGTGGCGTTCACCCGGGGGGTGCGCGACACCCTGGCCGCCACGCCCGCCCTGACCGACCCCAGGAAGTACCTGGGCCCGGCCCGGACGGAAGTGACGGAAACGGTCACCACCCTGCTGTCGGTACTGTCCGCGCCCCGCTAGGGGAGCCGCGGGGCCGTCACCAGACCCGGTACGTCAGGCCGGTCTGCGCCCCCTCTATCGAGCGGACGTAGGCCGTCGCCACACGGGCGACCGGGGCCGGTTCGATGCCGGGGAAGAAGGGGCCGTAGAGCGGCAGGGACTCCTCGACGACGGTCGGGCTGACCGCGTTGATCCGCTGCGGCGGCAGTTCGAGCGCCGCGGCGCGGACGAAGGCCTCCACCGCGCCGTTCGCCGCCGCGGCGGCCGCGCTCGCGGGTACCGGCTGCTCGCCGAGGATGCCGCTGACCAGGGTGAAGGAGCCGTTCGGCGCCACGTGCCGGGCGCCCTGGCGGACCAGGTCCAGCTGGCCGAGCACCTTCCCGCGGAAGGTCGTCACGACGTCGTCGGCGGTGAGTTCGCCCAGCGGCCGGAACACCCCCTCCCCCGCCGCGACCGCCACCGCGTCCAGCGGGCCGGCCTGCGCGTACAGCCGGGTCACCGCCTCGGGGTCGGTCACGTCGGCGATCAGGTCACCGCCGGACCGGCCGACGCCGATCACCTCGTGCCCGCGCTCCGCCAGTGCCCGGCGCACCGCGCCGCCCAGCGTGCCGCCCGCGCCGATCAGAAGAATCCTCACGCTCGCTCCACCGTTCTCATGCCCGTCGAATCCGCAGTCGCGTCCCGGGGTTCCTCCCCGGTGCCTGCGACGCTACGGACGCCGGTACCGCGTACGGAAATGCCGTTTGGGCAGGGTCTATGCTTGGCAGGCATGGATGACGTGGAGCTTCGCCATCTCCGTGCGCTGGACGCCGTGGCCGAGGCGGGCACCGTGACCGCGGCGGCGGCCCGGCTGCACATGACTCAGCCCGCCCTGTCCCGCACCCTCGCCCAGCTGGAGAGCCGCGTCGGCGTGCGGCTCGTCGACCGTTCCAGCCGGCACCTCGCCCTCACCTCCGCCGGGACCACCCTGCTCGGGCACGGGCGGGCGATCCTCGCCCGGCTCGACGCGGCGCTCGCCGACACCCGGACGGTGGTGCGCCCGCTGCGGCTCGGTTACACCTGCGCGGTGCTGGGGCGGCAGACCGTGCCGCTGCTGCGCTCGTGGCGCCGTACGCACCCGCGTGTCCCGCTCGACGTGGTCCGGCAGGACAACAGCACCGCCGGGCTGGCCACCGGCGACACCGATGTGGCCGTGCTGCGCACCCGCCCCGCCGGCCCGCTGTTCCACACCGAGGCCCTCTACACGGAGGACCGCGTCGCCGCCCTCCCCGACGACCACCCGCTGGCCGACCGGGAGACGGTACTGATGGCCGAGCTCACCGCCCGGCTCGCCGCCCCCGGCTCCGACCTCCCGCTCGCCCTGTGTCCCGACACCGGCACCGCCGCGCCCGAGCTGTGGCCCCCGGGGCAGCGGCCGGCCCGTACGGTCGAGGTCGGCAACGTGGACCAGTGGCTCAACCTCATCGCCACCGGTGGGGCGTTCGGCCTCGGCACCTCCGGCACGGCGCAGAGTTTCGGCCACCCGGGGGTCCGGTTCGTCCCCGTCCGCGACGCCCCCGCCGCCACCGTCTATCTGGCCCGCCCGGCCCACCCCACGCATCCGCTCACGGAGGAGTTCGCCGCGGCGGTCCGGGAGACCGTGAGCGCCTGAGCACCACGGGCCGCCCGCGGCGGGCGCGTGCGGAATACCCGTGGAGCACGGCTGGTTGGCCCGGCATGGCCACCCTGGGACTCATCGGCAGCGGACGGATCGGCGGCACGCTCGCGCGGCTCGCCGTGGCGGGCGGACTGGACGTCGTCCTCAGCAACTCGCGCGGCCCCGGCACCCTCGCCGGTCCGGTCGCGGAACTCGGCCCCCGGGCCCGGGCGGCGCCCCCCGCCGAGGCCGCGGCGGCGGGCGACTGGGTCGTGGTGAGCGTCCCCGTGAAGGCATACGAAGCCCTGCCGCGCGCGTCCCTGGCGGGGAAGACCGTCCTGGACACCGGCAACTACTCACCGCAGCGCGACGGCGGGATCGAGGCCCTGGCGGACCGCTCGCTCACCAGCGGCGAACTGCTCCAGCGTCACCTCGGCGCAGCGGCACACGTCGTCAAGGCGTTCAACAACATCCACCACCAGCACCTCGCCGTCCTCGGCAGGCCGGCGGGCGCGCCGGACCGCACCGCGCTCCCCCTCGCCGGCGACAGCGCCGAGGCCAAGCGGCACGCGACGGAACTGCTCGACGTCCTCGGCTACGACGCCGTCGACGCGGGACCGCTGGAGCACGGCAGGCTGTTCGCCCCGGGCACGCCCGCGTACGGGGCTCCGTACTCGGCGGCGCCCGGCGACTCGCTCGGCTCCCTGGCGGCCGGTCCCGCCTCGGCCGATTTCCTGTCCTTCGGGGCGGGCCCGGCCTCGGCCGCCGAGATCCGCGCACTGCTGGCCAAGGCCTGACGGGCGCACCTCAGCCGACGGCTCGGCGGGCCCTCCGCGCCGCCCAGCTCAGCTCGGCGACCACCAGCGTCCCCGCGGCGAGCACCACGACGGCGGCCACCTGCAAGGCCGTCTGGGCGCTCGCGGTGTAGGCGGCGACGATCGCCCGGTGCCGCCCCGGCGCGACCGCCAGTGCCTCGGCGACACTGCTCGGTGTGTGGCCGGGAGCGAAGGCGCCGGGCGCCCGGCCCGGCAGCTCGTGGACGAAGCGCCCGGTGAGGACCGTGCCGATCACGGCGACGCCGAGCGCGCTGCCGAACTCCCGTGTCGTCGCCTGCAGTCCGCCCGCGACACCGGCCTGTTCGCGCGGCAGCGCGCCGGCGATCGCCGCGGTGAGCGCCGGCAGCGCCAGGGTGACTCCGGTGCCGACGACGACGAGCCAGACCGCGTAGGCGGCGTAACCGGCGCCGACGGTGGCGGCGAGGCCGAGGAGGCCGAGTCCGGTGACGGTGAACGAGGCAGCCAGCACGCTCCGGTCGCCGAACCGGGCGACGAGGGCGGGCACGTACCGGGTGCCGGCCAGCAGCGGCACGGTCATCGGCAGGACGGCGAGCCCGGTCCGCAGGACGGAGTACCCGCGGCCGTACTGCATCAGTGAGGCGTTGAGGAAGAAGAAGCCGAACATCCCGAAGAAGACGACCAGCATCCCCAGACAGGCGGCGCGCAGGGCCGGCACGGCGAACAGCCGCGGGTCCAGCAGGGGTTGCCGCACGCGCAGTTCACCGGCGGCCCACAGGCCGTACAGGACCAGGGAGCACCCGAAGGCACCGAGCACCACGGCGCTCCCCCAGCCCTGTTCCGGCCCCTGGATGATGCCGAGCAGCAGGGCGAGGGTGGCCAGGGTCAGCAGGACGGCGGCGCGCAGGTCCAGGTCGCGCCGGCCGCGCGGGCTGCGGGGCGCCGCCACCGCCACCCACAGCGCGCACAGCAGGGCGAGGGGCGCGACGGCGGCGAAGAGCAGCCGCCAGGACCCGGCGCCGAGGACGGCGCCGCCGCCCACGTTGCCGATCATTCCGCCCAGACCGGACATGGCGGCCCAGACGGCGATCGCGCGGGAGCGGCGGGCCGGCTCGGTCGCGTGCAGCAGTACGGCGAGCGCGTTGGGCAGGACGCAGGCGGCCCCGATGCCGGTGACGGCACGGCCGACGAGCAGCACGCCCACACCGCCGGCGGCGGCCGAGACGACGGCCCCGGCGGCGAGCACCAGCAGGCCGCCGAGCAGCACCCCCTTGCGTCCCACCCGGTCGCCGAGGGCGCCGGCCGGGATCACGAGACACGCGAAGAGCACGACGTAGCTGTCGACGATCCACAGGAGCTGCGCCGACGAGGGGTGCAGGCTCCCGGCGGCCAGCGGGGGTATCGCGAGGTTGACCGCCGCGACGAAGCCGACGACGAGGACGGTGCAGAGGCAGACGCAGGCCAGCACGTTCCGCGCCCCGCCCGCCGGGGCGGCGCCGGACGGCGCCGCCCCGGGGGCCGGGGGCCGCGGGGACACGAGACCTCCCGGCTCAGACGAGGGCATACGCACCGGCCTCGATGTCCTCGACCAGGGTCGGTCCGGTCGGGGTCCAGGACAGCGCCGCGCGGGTGAGCTCGCTGGACGCGGTCATGGTCTGCGCGAAGAAGCCGCCGACGAACCCGAAGTGCGCGCCGGCGTCCTCGGGGGCGACCCGGACGACCGGGACGCCGAGATACCGCCCGATGGCCTCGGCGATCGCCCTGGTGGTGACGGCCTCCTCGGCGCACACATGCAGCCGGGTCCCGGCGGGAGCCTTCTCCAGGCCGAGCCGGAGCAGCCGGGCCGCGTCCGAGCGGTGCACCGCCGACCAGGTCGTGGAGCCGTCGCCGATGTAGCCGGACACGCCCTGCTTGCGGGCCGCGTCCGTCAGGAACTTGACGAAGCCCCAGTCGCCCGCACCGTGCACGCTCGGCGCGAAGCGGCCCACGACCGTGCGCACGCCCCGGTGCACGTAGTCCAGCGCGAGGTTCTCGCTGCCGCCCCGGTTCGAGCCGGGCCCCACGGCGGGCGAGACGTCCGTCTCCAGGACGGGCCGGCCCCGGAAGAGGCCGGAGAGCACCGACGCGACGACGAACGGGCGGTCGCTGCCCGCGAGTTCGCGGGCGAGGGTGTCCACCGAGGCCCGCTCGGCGCGGTCCGACCCCGCGGGGTCGGACCAGTCGTGTTTGTTGGCCAGGTGGATGACGCCGTCCGCCTCCGCCGCTCCCCGGCGCAGCGCGCCCAGGTCGTCCAGGTCGCCGCGCAGGACGCCCGCCCCCTTCCGTTCCAGTGACCGCGCGGACCTCTCCGAGCGGGCGAGGCCGACGACCTCGTGGCCCGCGGTCAGCAGGTCGTCGACGACGGCGGATCCGATCCAGCCGCTCGCTCCGGTCATGAACACACGCATGCGTGTGGCCTCCTTCTCGCCCTCTCCAGGGCGGTCGCAACGGGCACGGCGCCCCGAATCCGAGTTACGGAGCACCATGTCCAGAAAGCTAACAGATACGAGACACCGTGTCCATGTATAGAATTCCGGGGTGACGGAAGCAGCGAAGAGGGCCAGGGCCGGGCTGGGCGCGGACAAAACCGGCGCGAAGGAGTCCGGCACCGGCGGACGGCCGCGCAGCGAGGAGGCGCGCATGGCCGTGCTGCACGCCGTCGACGACCTGCTGCTGGAGGTCGGCTATGCGGGCGTGACGATGAAGGGCATCGCCGAACGGGCGCGGGTCTCGCGCCAGACCGTCTACCGGTGGTGGTCCACCAAGGCGGAGATCCTCTTCGAGGCCAGCGTCAACGACGCCACCGAGGAACTGGCCGTCGAGCCCACGGACGACCCCGTGGAGGATCTGACGACGTATCTGGAGGCGCTGGCCCGCTTCCTCGCCCACTCGCCGGCCGGTGCGGCGTACCGGGCGCTCATCGGGGAGGCGCAGGGCGACTCGGCCGTCGCGGCGCTCCTCGCGCACAAGGACGTCCTCGGCGACAGCGCCCGCGCCGTCGTCACGCGGGTACTGGGGAAGGGACCCGGCGCGCTCCCCCTCGAACAGGCCACGGCCCTGCTGGTGGGGCCGACGTTCTTCTGGATCCTCAGCGGCCGCGACCCCGGCCGGCTCGTCGCACGCGAGCGGGCCGAGGCGTTCCTGCACGAGGTCCGGGCCGGGGAGATCATGGGCACGGCGTGAGACCCGGCGTGGCACGGCATGAGACCCGGCGGGGAACGGAGGAGCGTATGGACGCGACGGTGAAGTGGGTGGACGCCCGGGAGGGGTTCCCCGACGACGGGGCGCCTGTGGCGGCGGCGGTGACCGGCACCTACCCGCCCGGGGAGGACGAGGACGGCCCGATCGGCCCCGAGGACTACTGGATCGTGCTGCCGATGCACTTCGAGCGGCGCCATTTCGCCGAGGACGGCACCGAGTACCACGACTGCTTCGTCGACTCCGACGGTGTCGTCCGCTTCCCGTACGGCGGCCCGCCCTGCGAGGAACCCGTCACCCACTGGGCGGCGCTGCCCACCCTGCCCGGCCTGTCCGTGCACCTCGTGCTGGGCGGGACGGCACCGGTCCTGGTCCGGGAGACCCTGGAAGCCGGCGACGTGGGCGGGGACGGGGACGGTCAGCCGCGCTGATTCCCCGGTCCGGGCACCCTGCCCCGCACCCGCGCGAACGACGGAACGCCCTGCGCGTCCTGCGTACCCTGTGCGCCCCGCAACTCGGCCAGGGCCTGGCGGTGACGGTCGGAGAGGCGGTAGACACCGTCCTCGCCGAGGGAGCCGGACTCGAGGTAGTCGTCGAAGCTCTGGTTCTGGATCGCCAGATTGCCGAGGACGGAGGCGAACGCGTCGGGAACGGCCACGCGCAACGTGCGGCCCGGCTCCTCCTGGACGTCGATCAGGAGCAGCGTGCGCTCCTCGGCGGCGAACGTCTCGCGGTCGGCGACGACGAGCGTCGGATACCGGCTGCCGTCCGGGACCAGGGCGAGCAACTCCGGTACGGACAGGCCCTCGTGGGCCCGGTCCGCCATGACCGTGAGCCAGCTCTGCTCGATCTCCTCCAGCAGCGCCCGCCACGCCGCGTCGTCGGTGAAGTCCGTGCGCAACAGCGGGGAGAAGTCGGTCCCGCTCAACGGTGCGGCGCTCATGTGTCCTCCGGCGTCCGGGAAGCCCCGAGTGTACACACGGCCCGCACCGGGGCCGTGCGGTCCGTGCGCGTCAAGTGGGCGCCGACGGAGCTTCGTTGACGTCCTCCCGGCCCGCCGGTGCGGTGGGCGTTGTCCCCGGTTTCCCGCGGAATTGTTCTTGATCGGTAACAGCGGGATCCCTCGGGCCCGTTCTGCCGTCTGCTGGGGTGCAACGGGAACGACGAGGACACCACGAACGGAGCGGCGGACATGAGCAGGCAGGGTGGACGGGGTTGGCACGGCCGGGTGCTCGCGGCGGCGGTCGGGGTGACGGCGGCGGTCACGGCCACCGCGTTGTGGACCGCGGGGACCGGCTCGGCCGAGGGACACGGTGTCACGGCGCACCCGTCCGCCACTGCCGACCGCGCCCCGAAGAAGGTGTCGGTGGAGATCGCCCACGCCTCGGACAAGGGTGACCGCGGCGTCAACATCACCATCGACGACGGTCCCGACCCCACCTGGACGCCGCAGGTGCTGAAGGTGCTCAAGGAGAACGGGGTGAAGGCCACCTTCTGCATGGTCGGCACCCAGGCCCAGGCCCACCCGGACCTGGTGAAGGCGGTCCTGGCGGACGGGCACCGGCTGTGCGACCACACGGTGTCGCACGACGTCACCATGGACAAGAAGTCCGAGGCCTACCAGTCGCAGCAGATCCTGGACGCCGAGAAGATGATCACCAAGGCGTCCGGGGGCGTGCGCCCGCAGTACTACCGGGCGCCGGGCGGCGCGTTCACCCCGTACAGCCGCGACCTGGCCGCCTCCCGTGGGATGCGGCCGCTGGGCTGGAACGTCGACACCAAGGACTTCGAGCACCCCGGTACGGCCGCCATCGTCGCCACCGTCAAGCAGGAGATCTCCAACGGCCCGACGGTGCTCTTCCACGACGCGGGCGGCGACCGCTCCGAGACCGTCGAGGCGCTGCGCGAGGTGCTGCCGTGGCTCAAGCAGCAGGGGTACAGCTTCGGGTTCCCGGTGCGCTGAGCGGGGCGCGCCCGTCACCCACCCGTCCCGCGCCCGCCGAGCGCCCCTCACCCACCCGTCCCGTGCCCGCCGCGCGCCTGCCTCAGTTTCCCGTGCCGAGGGCGGCCATGAAGGCGGACGGGTAGCGGTCGCCGCGGGCCGCGCCCCGGGGGACCGCCCGCTCGATCGCGGCGAGGTCGTCCGCGGTCAGGTCCACCTCCAGCGCGGGCAGCGCCTCGGCCAGCCGTTCGCGGGTGCGCGCGCCGACGAGCGGCACGATGTCCTCGCCCTGGGCGGCCACCCAGGCGATGACGAGCTGGGCGACCGTGCACCCCTTCTCCTCGGCGACCGCGCGCACCGCCTCCACCAGTGCGAGGTTGTGCTCCACGTTCCCGTCCGCGAACCTCGGGCTGTGGGCACGGAAGTCGCCCGGGCCGGCCCGGTGGCCGGCCTTCCAGTGGCCGGAGATGAGGCCCCGGCCGAGGACGCCGTACGCCGTCATGCCGATGCCGAGCTCCCGCAGCGTGGGCAGGATCTCCGCCTCCACCCCGCGGGAGAGCAGCGAGTACTCGATCTGCAGGTCGGCGACCGGATGCACGGCGTGCGCCCGGCGGATCGTGGCCGCGTCCACCTCCGAGAGGCCGAGGTGACGCACGTATCCGGCGTCGATCACCTCCTTGATCGCGCCGACCGTCTCCTCGATCGGCACCTTCGGGTCCAGCCGGGCCGGGCGGTAGAGGTCGATGTGGTCGGTGCCGAGCCTGGTCAGGGAGTGGGCGAGGAAGTTCTTCACCGCCTCGGGGCGGCAGTCCTGCGTGCCGGGCCCGGGCACGGGGCTGCGCAGCTCGCCGAACTTCACACTCAGCAGGTAACTGTCCCGGTCCCGGCCGCGCAGTGCCTCCGCGAGCAGCATTTCGTTGTGGCCCATGCCGTAGAAGTCGCCGGTGTCGATGAGCGTGACGCCGGCGTCCAGTGCCGCGTGCACGGTGGCGACGCTCTCCGCGCGGTCGGTCTCGCCGTACGGTCCCGACATGCCCATCGCGCCCAGGCCCAGCGCGGAGACGGTGGGGCCGGTGCTGCCCAGGGTTCGCGTCTGCATCGTGTTCTCCTCACGTCGTCGGTGCACTGTCCACTGTGACCGTGCGCGGCGGGACGCGGGAGCGGAGCGTTCATCGTGGGAGAGCCGCTCCCTGGATGGCACCGGCCGCCGGGAGGGACGATGGACGGCATGGAACGTGAGCAGCTCGCCGACTTCCTGCGCCGCCGCCGGGAGGCGATCCGCCCGGCCGAGGTGGGGATCACCGACGGCCCGCGCCGCCGTACCGCCGGTCTGCGCCGGGAGGAGGTGGCGATGCTGGCGGGGATGTCGGTGGACTACGTCGTACGGCTCGAACAGGGCCGCAGCAGTCAGCCCTCGCCGCAGCTGCTGGGCGCGCTGGCCCGGGCGCTGCGGCTGTCCGACGACGAGCGCGCGCACCTGTTCCATCTGGCCGGGCACCCGCCGCCGCCCGCCGAGGGGGTGGCCCGGATGGCCCGCGCGGGGCTGATCCGCATGCTCGACCTGCTCGGCGACGCGTCGGCGCTGGTCATGTCCGACCTGGGCGAGATCCTCGCCCAGAACCGGATGTCGGTACTGGTGGGCGGCGACCGTACGGGGTTCACCGGCGACCGGCGCTACCTCGTGCACCGCTGGTTCACCGAACCCGCCGAGCGGGCGGGCCGGCCGCCCGAGGAGCACGCGCACCATTCCCGGCAGCTCGTGGCCGACCTGCGCGCGGCGGCCGGCCGCCGTGCCGGCGACCCGGTGGTCGCCGGGCTCGTCGCACGGCTGCGGGCGGCGAGCCCCGAGTTCCGCGAGCTGTGGGAGGCCCACGAGGTGGCGGTACGCCGCGCCGACCGCAAAACCCTGCTGCACCCGAGGGTGGGCCCCCTCCTGATGGACTGCGAAACCCTGATCACCCCGGACCAGGGCCAGCAACTGCTGGTCCTCACCCCGGCGGACGCGGAAACCCGCGAACGCCTGGAGCTGCTACGCGTCCTGGGGGTCGAGGAGTTTCCCACGAGACCGTGACTCCGCGCCCGAAACGGGCGAAGCCCCGCGAAGGGACGGGAAGGGACGGGGCGGGGCGGGGCGGGGCGGCGGCGAAACAAACACCCCGCCCTCCCACCGCCTCACAAACCGATCAGCCCCGCCGCCGTCTCCCCGAACCCGCACGCATCCAGGTAGAACCCCCGCAGAGGTTCCTCGAAGTCGACATGCAGCCACTCGCACCCGGCCGCCCGCGCCCGCTGCACGGCGACGGCGACGAGCCCCGCCCCGACCCCCGCCCCCCGCTGCCCCCGGCCGACCACCGTGTCCAGGAGGAACGCGTGGGACCCCCCGTCCCAGACCACGTTGACGAACCCGATCAGCGAGCCGTCCCGTCGCGCACAGACCCAGCCGAGGCTGTGGCGTGCGAGCCGGCCACGCCAGTCCGTGTCGTCGACGGCGTGCCCGAACCCCTCGGCATGGAGCGCGTTGAGGGAGGCGTTGTCGAAGGCCCCCCGCCACTCGTACTCGACAACTGTCACGGGAAGGAGCGTAAGCCCCACCCGCCACCGGGCAAACGTCGTTTCAGCCGCGCGGCAGCAGCGCGCGGGAGAGCGCCGCGGTGGCGAGCAGCAGCGCCGCCACGGCGAGCAGCCCCACCCGCATGCCCGGCAGGGAGAACGCGCCCCCGGAACCGGCCACCAGGCTGCCGAAGAGGGCGACGGCGAGGGCGCCGCCGGTCTGGCGCAGGGAGTTGAGCAGCCCCGACGCGGTCCCCGCCCGCTCCCCCGGGACGGCGTCCATCAGCAGCGCGGTGAGCACGGGCACCACCACCGCCCCGCCGATGCTCAGCGGCAGCAGCAGGACCAGTACGAGCCACACCGGGGTGTGCGCGGCCAGCGGCAGCATGGTCAGCATCGCCCCCGCGAACACCACCTGCCCGACCACGAGCACCGGCCGCCGCCCGTACCGCTCCGCCAGCCGCGGCGAGAGGAGGTTGGTCGCGGTCACCACCACCGACATGGGCACGAACATCAGCCCGGCCGCGGTCCCCGACATCCCGCGCAGCTGCTGGTAGTACAGCCCGAGGACGAAGATCCCGCCGTAGAAGGCGGCGTTGAGTGCGAACCCGACGACGAGCGGCACGGACACCCGGCGGTCGGTCAGCATGCCCAGCGGCACCATCGGCCGGCGGTGCCGGGCCTCCACCGTACGGAAGGCGACGGCGGAGACGACGGCGAGCGCGGCGGCGCCGAGCACGGGCGCGCTGGTCCAGCCCAGACGGCCGCCCTCGATCACGGCGAACGCCAGCCCCGCGAGGGCGAGTACGGCGGTGAGCTGGCCGCCGGGGTCCAGGGCCGCCGGCCGGGACGGGGAGCGCGGCACCCGGGCCAGCAGGCCGAGGATCACCACGCCGACCGGGAGGTTGAGGAGGAAGACCGCCCGCCAGCCGGCCGCGTCGGTGAGCAGTCCGCCGAGCACCGGGCCCGCGGCCATGGCCACCGAACCGCCGACCGTCCACACCGCGAGGGCGCGGGCCCGGGCCCGGGGGTCGTCGTAGGCCTGCCGGATCAGGGCGAGGGAGGCCGGCATGACGACGGCGGCCGCGGCGCCCTGTGCCACGCGCGCGGCGACCAGTGCGCCGATGCCGGGCGCGAGGGCGCAGCCGAGGGAGGCGAGGGTGAACAGGGCGACGCCCCAGGCGTAGGCGCGGCGGGCGCCGGCGCGGTCGGCGAGGGCGCCGGCGGAGAGCATCAGGGCCGCGAACATCAGGGTGTAGGCGTCCACCACCCACTGCAGTCCGGCCATGCCGCCGTGCAGGGAGTTCCCGATCGCGGGGAGGGCGATGTTGACGGCCGAGACGTCGATGGTGATGACCGTGAAGCCGAGCAACGAGGCGAGGAGGCCCGGCGTGCGGCCGTGGCTGCCGCCGGGCCGGCGGCCCGGGGGCCGTTCCCGTGGTCCGGGCCCCGGGGGCGGGGCCTCGTCCCCGGCGGAGGTGCCGTCGGGCAGGGGCACGGCCGGGGAGTGGGTGGGGACGGAGGGCGGGGTGGACGGCATGGTGGCTCCTCTGGTGGCCGGTCGGCCGGTACGGACGTGGGTGGTGCGTGCGCGGGTACGGGAACGGCGGGCGGCCTCGGGCCGTCGGGGACGCGGTCCGGTGTCGCGCACCCCCTGGGCCCCGGCGGCCGGGCCGCCCGCTCCGGGGTCAACTCTGCGCTCCCGCGCCGCCGTCCGGCAGACCGCGCCGTTCCCGGGGTGCCGCGTTCCTGGCCCTGACACGGCCCCCCACCCACCTTTCCCGCCTGCGACAATGGGCGGATGGCAGCAGCGGACGTACGGGGCACCGAACTCGGCAGATATCTGAAGGCCCGCAGGGCACAGGTGCGCCCGGAGGACGTCGGGCTCCCGGCCGGGGCGGGGCTGCGCCGCACGCCGGGGCTGCGCCGGGAGGAGCTGGCCGCGCTGGCCGGGGTCAGCGTCGACTACTACATCCGGCTGGAGCGCGGCCGGGAGACCAACCCCTCCCCCGCCGTCGTGGACGCCCTCGGCCGCGCCCTGCGGCTGCGCGGCGACGGCTACGAGCGGCTGCACGAGCTCGCGGAGCTGGCCTCCGGGCGGGTCGGCGAGCTGCCCGCCTCCGCGGACCACACCGTGCGCGACTCGGTGCTGCGGATGCTGGAGTCGGTGCGCCCGCTGCCCGGGTACGTGGTGAGCCGCTACAACCGGGTGCTGGCCGCGAACCCGCCCGGCCGGCGGCTGCTGCCCGGGCTGTGGGACTGGCCGGAGGAGCAGCGCAACATCACCCGCTACCTGTTCCTCCACCCGGTCGGCCGCACGCTCTACGAGCCGTGGGAGGACACGGTGGCCTCCTCGGTGGCGCATCTGCGGGCGGTCGCGGGAGCCGATCCGGACAACCCCGAGCTGACCGCACTGGTCGGCGAACTCACGGTGAAGTCACCGGAGTTCGCGCGGCTGTGGGAGCGGTACGACGTGTGTGAGCGCGGCGGCGGGCAGAAGTGCTTCCGGCATCCGAAGGTCGGCGCGATGACGCTGACGTTCGAGGTGATGCGGCTGGCCCGGACGGGCGGCCAGCGGATGGTGGTCTACCAGGCGGTGCCGGACACGCCGGACGAGCGGGCCATGCTCCGCCTGGACCCCGCGGACGCCCGGGACTACGCGGACGCGCGGTAGTGGCCCGGGGTGTGGCCGAAGTGGCGTTTGAAGGCGTGTGAGAAGGCGAACGGCGAGCCGTATCCGACCTGTCGTGCGACGGCGGCGAGGGGCTGGTCGCCCGTCCGGAGCAGCCGTGCCGCGCTGGTCATCCGCCACCAGGTGAGGTAGGTCATGGGCGGCTGCCCGGTGAGCGCGGTGAAGCGCCGGGCCAGGGTCGCGCGCGAGAGGCCGACGCGGGCGGCCAGCTCCTCCAGCCGCCAGGGGGCGGCGGGGTCGGTGTGCAGCGCCTCGAGGACCGCCGCGACCTCCCGGTCGCGCAGGGCGCGCGGCCAGCCGCCGTCCGGATGGTCGTCGAACCAGGCGCGCGCCATGTAGACGAGCAGGAGGTCGAGGAGACCGGAGACGACGGCGTCCCGGCCGGCCCGGCCGCCGCTCACCTCGGTCGCGAGCAGGTCGACGGCCGCGCGCAGCCCGGGGTGGCGGCCGGGCCCCGCGGGCAGGTGGACGACGTCGGGGAGCGCGGCGAGCAGGGGGTGGCCGCGGGTGTGGTCGAGGCGGTACTTGCCGCACAGGAACTCGGTGCGGCCGTCCGGGTCGGCCACCGCCCCGTCGAGCGGGACCGCGCCCTCGGCCCGGGGCGCGTGGGAGAGGACGTGGGCGCTGCCGTGCGGGACCAGGACGACGTCTCCGGTGCCCAGCGGCACGGGTGCGGCGCCCTCGGCGAGCAGCCAGCCGGTGCCGCGCAGCAGGACGTGGAAGCCGGCGCCCTCGTAGCGGTCGAACCGGTAGCTCCAGGGCGGGTCCACCCGGAGCCGGCTGGAGGAGGGCCGGCCGGTGCGCATGGTGGTGATCACGTCGCTGAGTACGTCCACCCTTTCACCGTAGCCCAGGGGCGCGGGCACCGGAACGGGCAGCGGTGAGACGTCCGCGCAACGAGGTGAGCCATTCACGCATGGATCGGCTCACTGCGGCGTCGTAGCGTGGTCGTATGCAACGTTTCGTTCTCGGCGAGGTCGAGGTCACCAAGGTGGTCGAGTGGCAGGGCGAGATCGCGCCCGCCCGGTTCATGGTCCCGGACAGTCCGCCCGGGATCTGGCGGGACAACGCGTCCTGGCTGGCGCCGGACCACTGGCGGCCGGAGACCGACGCGTACCACGGTGCCGTGCAGACCTGGGTGCTGCGCAGCGAGGGCAGGGTGATCCTCGTCGACACGGGCGCGGGCAACGACCGGACCCGGCCGCAGGTGCCGCTCTTCGACCATCTGCGGACGGACTTCCTGGACCGGCTGGCGCGGGCCGGTGTCCGGCCCGAGGACGTGGACGTCGTGATCAACACACATGTCCACTACGACCACGTCGGCTGGAACACCCGGCTGGACGGCGACTCCTGGGTGCCGACGTTCCCGAACGCCACGTATCTGATCCCGAGGACCGACCAGGTGTACTTCGACCCGCGCAACGCCCACCGCCGCCCCGCGCCCCGGGACGAGTACGAGCAACGGCGGCGCGAGGGCAGCCACTTGGTGTACGCGGACAGCATCACGCCGGTCCTGGACCGGGCCGTGCTGTGGGAGGGCGGGCACCGTATCGACGCCCATCTCACCCTGGAGCCGGCGCCGGGACACACCCCGGGCTCCTCGGTCGTCCGGCTGTCCTCCGGCGGTGACCGCGCGGTGTTCGTCGGCGACATGCTGCACAGCCCCGTACAGATCCTCGAACCGGAGTACAACAGCTGCTTCTGCGAGGACCCCCGGGCGGCGGCCGCGACCCGCCGCTCCGTACTCGAACGCGCCGCCGACCTCCGCGAACTGGTCGTCCCCGCCCACTTCGCGGGCCCCGGCGCGGCCGAAGTCCGCCGCGACGGCACCCACTTCGCGATCGCCGGCTGGGCCCCCGGCGGCAACTGACGTCCGGCCGAGTGGCGGTGTGGAGGCATGCGGAGCGTGACGCTTCGTCAGTAGACGTGCTCGCCCGGGGTACCCGAAGGACGACAGAGCGGCATTCGTCGTCTTCGAGGAGGTACGTACGTGCGCGCCTTCAAGCGCTGGCTCGACCGGAGCCTCGTCGGGCAGGCGGCCCTGCTCCTGGTGCTGTGCATCGGGATCTCGGCCCTGTTCCGCCGGGGCGGACACCCCCTGTCGTGGGTGGTCAACGGCGTCCTCTACACCGTCGTCGCGCTCGCGTTCGTGATCGCGCAGCGCCGCAGGGCCACCCGCGCGGCGGGTACCGATGCGCGCGGGGTCGCGAGGCTCAGCCGCATGATCCGGCACCGCGAGGTACCGGAGGAGCCCGAGGAGCGGGAGGCCATGCGGGGGCTGGTCACCGACCAGTTGGGGCGGCTGGAGAAGGGCCGCCGGTGGCTGCCGTACTGGATCGCCCTCATGGTTCTGGCGGCGGCCGTCACGGTCGTCGCCGGTGCGATGAGCGGCTCCCTGGTCTTCCCGCTGTGCTTCGCCGCCGCCGTGGCCGTGTACTGCGTCTGGGTGCTGTGGATGCGCCGCGTGGCCATGGACCGTTTCCGTTTCATGCGTGCGGCGTTGGGGGGCCGGGGCGAACCGTCGGGTGCGCTCGGGGCGTAGCGGGTGGCCGGGGCGGTCGGGTGGTGACGGCCGCCTGATTCTATTGGTCTATACCTTGACTGGTACATACCAATGCGCTTGAGTGGGTGTCACACCCCCCACCGCGGCCGCACCGTGGCGACCGCCGGCCCTGTCGGCGCGTGCACGGCAGGCTCCGTCCTGCCCTCGGTGCGGCCCGTACGCCAAGGAAGTGGTCACCCGTGCCCAAGCGCCGCCTCTCCGCCCGACTCTCCGCCCTCCTGGCCACGCTCGTGATCGGCACCGCCGCCCCGCTGCTGACGCCGGCCGCCCCGGCCTCCGCGTCCGCCGCCGCCTCCTGTTCCAGCTACCCGAGCTGGGCGGCCGGCCGGAACTACGTCACCGGCGACATCGTCCGCTACACCGACGGCAAGGCCTACATCGCCGAGCACGACAACCCGGGCTACGACCCCACCATCAGCACCTGGTTCTGGGAGCCCTACGCCTGCGACACCGGCGGCTCCACCAACCCCTCCGGCTTCGTGGTCGGCGAGGCGCAGTTCAACCAGATGTTCCCGAACCGGAGTTCGTTCTACACGTACAGCGGGCTGAAGGCCGCGCTGAGCGCCTACCCCGGCTTCGCCAACACGGGCAGCGACACGGTCAGGAAGCAGGAGGCGGCGGCGTTCCTCGCCAACGTCAGCCACGAGACCGGCGGACTGGTCTACGTCGTGGAGCAGAACACCGCCAACTACTCGCACTACTGCGACTGGAACCAGCCCTACGGCTGCCCGGCCGGACAGTCGGCCTACTACGGCCGCGGCCCCATCCAGCTCAGCTGGAACTTCAACTACAAGGCGGCCGGCGACGCCCTCGGCATAGATCTGCTCCACAACCCCGACCTGGTGCAGACCGACGCCTCCGTCGCCTGGAAGACGGGCCTGTGGTACTGGAACACCCAGTCGGGCCCCGGCACGATGACCCCGCACAACGCGATGGTCAACGGCGCCGGCTTCGGCCAGACCATCCGCAGCATCAACGGCTCGCTGGAGTGCGACGGCCGCAACCCGGCCCAGGTCCAGAGCCGGGTCGACGCCTACCAGCGCTTCGTCCAGATCCTGGGGACGTCGGCGGGCGGCAACCTGTACTGCTGACGGGCCGTCCGGCGAAGTGACGACGCCGCCCTGCCGTCCCCGAGGGGATCAGGGCGGCGTCACCCGTAGCGCCAGCAGGGCGATGTCGTCCGTGCTGTCGGCGCCCAGGCCCAGGAGCAGTTCGTCGCAGAAGACGTCGAGCGGTGCACGGGCGAGGGACGCGGTGCACTGGCGCAGCCGGGTCATGGCGTCGTCGAGGGACTCGCCGCGCCGTTCGATGAGGCCGTCGGTGTACAGCAGCAGCGTCGAGTGCGGCGGCAGCGTCTCGTGGCCGGTGGGGCGGGGCAGTCCGGGGTCCATGCCGATCAGCACGCCCGCGCCGGCGTCGAGGAACCGGGTACCGCCCTCCTCGGTCGTCAGCAGCGGCGGCAGATGACCGGCGGTCGCGTAGCGCAGGCTCGCGGTGCCGTCCGCCGAGGGATTCCCGTCGAGCACGCCGTAGATGCAGGTGGCGGTCGCCTGCCCGTACAGGGTCTGGCTGGCGAGGTCGAGGCGGCGCAGTACCTCTCCGGGCGGTTCCTGGCGGTCGACGCCGATGCCGCGCAACATGTTGCGCAGGGAGCTCATGGCGACGGCGGCCTTCAGGTCGTGCCCGGTGACGTCGCCGATGACCAGGACGGGGTCGCCGCCGGGTAGCCGGAAGGCGTCGTACCAGTCACCGCCGACGTGGGCGGTGGTGGAGGACGGCGCGTAGCGGGCGGCCAGTTGCAGGTGTCCGAGGTCGGGGAGCTCGGGCAGCAGGGAGCGCTGGAGGCGCTCGGCGATCTGCCGGGTCTCCTGGTAGAGGCGGGCGTTGTCCACGCCGAGCGCGAGCCCGCCGGCCACGTCCGTCAGGAGCGGCAGATCCTCCTCGGTGAACGGGCGCCCGCCGCCGGTGCGGGCGACGGTGAGGGCGCCGAGCACCTCCCGGCGGGCCCGCAGTGGTGCGACGACGGCGCTGTGCGCGCCCAGTTGCGCGAACAGTTCGAGCTGCCGGGCGTCCAGCGCGCTGGTGGCCCGGCCGGGCGGCGGGATCTCGGTGAGCAGCAGCGGGCCCGCGCCGCGCAGCGCCCGGGGCAGGGGACCCTGCGCGGTCTCGGACACCGGCGGCAGCCCGCCCTCGTACGCGGCGGCCGGCAGCGCGGCGGCGCCGCGGTGGACGACGCAGACCCGGTCCACCTGGTCGCGCTCGTCGAGAAGGTCCACCGCGTACCAGTCGGCGAGCCGCCCGACCAGGATCTCCCCCACCCGGCGCAGCCGCTCGTACAGGTCGGGGGTGGCCGCGAGGGCGCTGTGGACGTCCGCGAGCAGGGCGAGCCGTTGCAGCGCGGTGCGGGCGAGGGGGCCCTGGTGCTCCTCCACCGGGTCCTCGGCGCCCGGTTCCGTCCGTCTCGGCTCCGGCTCGGGCGCCGGCCGGTGCCCGTCGCCCTCGTCGTACGGCGGCGCCAGGGTGCTGCTCCTGGGGATGAGCTGGGCGACGAACACGGTACGGCCGTCGGCCGCCTCCTGGGTCTGGATGAACAGCCGTACGGGGACCAGCCGGCCATCGCTGTGCAGGGCCGGGAGCGGTACGGAGCGGCCGAGGATGCGGGGCTCGCCGGTGCGCAGCAGGGCGGTGAACGCCTGCACATGACGGTCGCGCAGGTGTTCGGGGATGAGGGTGGTGAGGCGCTGTCCGACGAGGTCGTCGGGGTGCCGGCCCAGGAGGTCGGCGGCCGGTCCGTTGGCCGCGACGATGCGGTCGGCGTCGTCGGCGGCAATCGTCGGGACCCGGCTGGCCATGACCTGGCCGGCGTCCCAGGGGTTCAGCTCCGAGGGCCGGGCGCTGGACTCCCGGGGGACCAGGGTCCATGCCTCGGGGATGCCGCCGGCGAGTTGGCCGGTGATCTCGTCGAGCAGCCAGCGGTGGAAGGCGCGCAGATGCGGCAGGGCGGGCCGGCTGAGCAGGCGTTCCCGGCGTGCGGCGGTCTCGGCCAGGTCGAGCACCCGGCGCAGGGTGTGCACGGCCGGGGCGGCCTCGGGCGGGATTTCGAGGAGGAGGGTGCGGATGTCCGTGCCCGCGTACCGGCCCTCGGCCGCCGCCGCGACAGAGGCGCCGATCATGTTGTTGGCGTCCTGGGCGGTGGCCAGGTCCCGCGGCGCCACGCCGTACCGGTCGCCGGTGGCGGCGGCGAGCGCGAGTTCGCGCAGGAGGGTGCGGCGGTGCGCCTGCGAGGCGGAGTACAGCGCGAAGGGCAGGTCGACCAGGGTGACGGTGCCGTCCGAGCCGGAGGCCGGTACGGAGAAGCCGGCGGCGGGCGACACCGGCGCGCTCTCCTCGGGCGGCAGTTCGAACCAGACCGTCTTGCGTTCCTCGTCGGTCTCCACGCCGTGGCGGGTGGTCAGCTGCTCGACGAGGGTGAGGCCCCAGCCGGTGGCCGTGTAGGGGTGCTGCCGCTGGGACACCAGGTACCGGTCCGGCCGCCGGTCGGCGACCCGTACGAGGATCGTTCCGCCGGTGGTGCGCACCTCGACGTCGGCCTCGGTGCGCGCGTGCAGCACGACGTTGGTCACCAGCTCGCCGGTCAGCAGTTCGGCGGTCCGGGCCCGTTCCGGCGCCACCCCCGCCGCACCCGCCAGCGCGGCCCGCACGAACCGCCGGGCCCGCGTGGCGCTCTCGGGCCGGGGCGGGAAACGCCGTGCCCGGTGCCGGTCGTCAGGGGTGCTCATGTCCCCCAGTGTGCGGCACACCGGAACGGGCGGCTCCGGTGGCCGCGAGCCGGGCGAGGGTGGGGCGGCAGATCTTGCCGGTGGGGCCGAGCGGCATTTCGGGCACCCGCAGCAGCAGTTCGGGCAGTTTGCGGCGCTCCAGTCCGCAGGCGGTCTCCAGGAAGCCGGTGAGGTCCCCCAGGGTGACCGCGGGCACGCCCGGTGGCTCCCGCACACAGGCGCACAGGCGTTCGCCCAGCTCGTCGTCGGGTACGCCGACGCAGGCGGCCTCGGCGACCGAGGGGTGGGCGGCGAGCGCCTGTTCGACCTCGGCGGGGCTGATGTTGTATCCGCCGCGTACCACGATCTGCTTGAGGCGGCCGAGCACATGGAGCCTGCCGTGCGCGTCGAGGCGGCCCCGGTCGCCGGTGCGGACCCAGCCGTCCGGGGTGCGGTAGCGGGCGTCGAGGTCGGGCGCCGCCACGTAGCAGAGCGGGGTCATGGGGCCCCGGGCGTGGATCTCGCCGGTGCCGGGAGCGACGCGGATGTCGGCGACGGCGGGGTCGGGCAGGCCGGTACCGGTGTCCGGGGCCAGGCCGGTGGCGGCGGTGTGGCAGTTGACGCCGTCGGAGGAGCCGTAGACGGTGACGACCGGCCGACCGAACCGGCGCGCGCACAGCTCCGCCGTGGCCCCGGGAAGCGCGGCGCCGCTGGAGACGAGGGCCCGCAGCCCGCTCAGGTCCTCACCGGGCGCCGGGGGCCGCTCGGCGAGCCGGCGCAGCATGGTGGGGACGCCGAAGACGTGCGTCGGGCGGTGCGCGGTGAGCATCCGCAGCGCCTCGCGCGGATCGAAGGCGTCCTGGACGAGCAGGGTGGCGCCCAGCGCGGCCACCGTCACGGACGTGCCCAGCGAGCCGAAGGAGGAGGCGAGCGGGACGAGGACGAGGTTGCGCATCCCGTCCGCGTCGCCGCCGGCCAGGGCGCGCAGATAGTTGGCGCGGCCGCCGGCCATCGCGTTGTGCGAGTAGGCAACCATCTTCGGCTCCGCCTCGGAGCCGGAGGAGACCAGGATCCGCGCGGGCGCCTCCGCGTCGACCGGCCGCGGCCGGAACGGCCGGCGCGCGGGGGCGGTGAGACAGACGCCCGCCGGGTGGTGCGGCTCTCCCCAGCTGAACACCGCCTCCAGGTGCGGCAGGCGCGCCTCCGGTACGGCGTCGCGGGCGTCCTCGACGATCACCGCACGGGCCCGGGAGCGGGCCAGGAGGCTCGCGGGGCCCCGGCTGCCGTGTCCGGGCGGGTAGGGCAGCGCGACGGCGCCGAGTGCCGCGACGGCGAGTTCCGCGGCCACCGCGCGGCGCCCGTTGGGCACGCGGACGGCGATGACGTCCCGTGCGCCGAGCCCGTGCTCGGCCAGCCGGGCGGCGAGGTGGCGCACGTCGGCGTCCAGGCGGGCGTAGTCCACAGAGCCCTCCGTGTCGACGACGGCCGTGCGGGTGGGGTGGGCGCGGACGTGGGCGGCGAAGAGGGAGTAGAGGTCGCGGTCCGGGCAGTGGCCGCGTGCGACCCAGGAGCGGCGCAGCGTGGCGGGCACCAGGTCGCGGATCTCCACACCGGCGGACGAGGTCCACACGGAGGCCGGCACACGGGTCATGCGAACTCCCAGGGGGCGCGGGGGAAGACGTACGCGCCGGTGCCGAGCGCGGGCGCGAGGCGCGGGTCGTGGGCGAGGGCGGTGAGGTCGGTGCAGACGGGGGTCGCCGTGACGCCGCATCGCGTCAGCACGGGCAGCAGTTCGGCGCCGGGCAGGGTGCGGGCGCGGGCGGCCGGGTCCGTGGCCGGTCCGGCGCCGAGAGCGCGGGCGACGCGCTCCGGATGGGCGCGCGCCTCGGGGCCCAGCCACAGGTGGCCGTCGCCGGTGGCCAGCGGACGGTCGTACGGGCCCCAGCGGACGCGCCGTTCCCCGCGTGGGACGAGGAGGGAGGCGGAGTACAGCGAGGAGTCCGCGCGCCGGCCCTGTCCGGTGCGCGCCCGCTCCAGCAGCGCCGCGAGCACGGCCTGCGCGCAGACCAGTCCGCCGAGGACGTCGGTGAGGGTCATCAGCGACGGCGCGGGCGGTTCGTCGGCGGGCCGGAGGGCGGCGGCGAGGCCGCTGTGGGCCTGGACGAGGTAGTCGGTGCCGAGCGGGGGACGGGGTCCGAGGGTGTCGCCCCAGCCGGAGGCCCACGCGTACACCAGTGCGGGCCGTACGCGGCACAGGTCGTCGGCGTCCAGGCGGAGTCGGGCCGCCTTGCCCGGAGCCCAGTTGTGCAGGAAGACGTCGGCGTCACGGACGAGGTCGCGGACCTCCGCGCGGCCCGCGGCCGTGGTGATGTCGCACTCCACGACGGTCTTGCCCGCGTTGAGGGCGGCGAACCTGGCCGAACAGCCCTCTGCCATGGGCGGGATGCCGCGCATGGGGTCGCCACCGGGGGGTTCGACGCGGATCACCTCCCCGCCGAGCAGGCGCAGGACGTGGCCGGCGAGGGGGCCCTGGACGCGGCGGGTCGATTCGACGACGCGGAGGCCGGCGAGGGGCGGGGTGGGGTGTGATGCGGCGGGTGGGGGGGTGCCGGCGTTTCCCGGGAGCGGGGTGAGCGTCCATGGGGGTACGTCGGTGGGGGGTGCGGGGTGCTCGCGTACGGGCAGGAGGCTGGCGCCGGATGCGGTGGCGGCTGCGTGCAGTTCGGTGAGCGGGGTGCGGTGGATCGCCTCGGCGAGGGCCTGCGGGAGGGGGTTGGCGGCGGTTCCGAAACGGGTCTGGAAGCCGCGCCAGCCGTTCCTTACGGCGTCCGGGGGCGCCCCGAGCCGCCGCCAGAAGCCGATCCAGGGCTCGGCGTCGAGGGCTTCGAGTTCGATGGGGATGCCGTCGAGAGAGACTAGGTGGTGGGGGCTTGTCGCGCAGTTCCCCGCGCCCCCGAGAGGAGCGCGGGGAACTGCGCGATCAGCCACGGAGCCACCCGCACCCGCCGTACGACCCCGGTCCCCCGAGCTATTGGGCGCCCCCGCCGTCGCCGCCGCCAGGTACTGGGCGACGGACATCAGCGCACCGTGTGCCACCGATGTGCGCACCGCGCGGATCCCCGCGCCCCTCGCCCTCGCGAGCAGCGCCGCCGTCACGCCCTGGGCGGCGAGGACGCCCGCCGTCGTGGACGCGTAGTCCACGGCCAGCGGTACCGGCTCGCCGGTCGCGCGGCCGTGGACGTGCATGAGGCCGCAGGCCGCCTGGACGGCGCGTTCCTCGGACAGGGCGAGGTCCAGCGGGCCGGCCCAGTCGACGGCGCAGGTGACGGCGGCGGTGTCCCGGTCGCCGACCAGGGCGAGCAGGTGTTCGGCGACCCGTGCGGCCACGGGCGGTCCGGTGACGGCGGGGGGCGTCATCGGACGTGGCCACCGTCCGTCAGGGGGCGGCGGGCCCGTACCGAGTACATGACGCTGGAGGCGGCCCGGAAGGAGGGGTCGCTCATCAGCGCGCGCACGCGGTCCAGTTGGGCCTCCGTCATGCCCACCGCCAGCAGTCTGTCCCGCAGGTGGTAGGTGTGGTGGAGCTGCAACCGCAGGCCGGGCGAGTCGGCGGTGCGCAGTTCGAGGCGCGGCCTGGGGTCGATGTCGACGAGTCCGGCCGCGCGCATCGCGGCGGGGACGCGCCGGCCCCACTCGGGGTCCCCGCCGCCGGCCCGCATGACGGCGCACTTGGCGGCGAGGAACGTCTCGTACAGCCGCGCCGACTCCTCGTCGGGGGTGAGCAGCGGCGGCTCGTACGACGTGTCGAACTCCTCGATCAGCAGCCGGCCGCCCGGTTTCAGGGCGCGCACCAACGTGTCCAGGACGGCGAGCCGTTCGGGTACGTGCTGGAGGACGAGGCGGGCGACGACGAGGTCGAAGGCGGCCTCCGGGAGCGGGTCGGTGACCACGTCGTGGCGCAGGACGGTGAGACCGGGCCGTTGCGGAATGTGGTGCGGTTTGACGTCGGTGGCGACGACCTCGCCGTCCGGTGCCACGCGGTCGGCGAGCCAGCGGGCGACGCTGCCGCCGCCGGAGCCGATCTCCAGGCAGCGCCAGCCGCGCGTGACGCCGGTATCGGCGAGCCGGGCGAAGGTGGCGGCGTCGTAGGCGTCGGCGAGGCAGCGGTGCTGTTCGCGGCTGTGCACGCTGTCGTTGTCGAAGACGTAGCCGGGGTCCTCGACCGGGTGTGCGAGCATGCGGTGGTTTCTTCCCTTCCTCGGTGCGGGTCCCTTGTCAGGAGACCTCGTCGCGGCCTGGTTCACGTCCAGCGGCCCGAGCCGCTGGTTGCGGCCGTGCCCGTGAGCTGCCGCAGCAGTGCCGTGCGGCGGACCTTGCCGGTGTCGGTGCGCGGGACCTGCTCCCAGCCGAGGGCGACGGGTTCGGCGAGGGGCGGCAGTCCGTGCGTCGCGGTGCGCCAGCCGTCCTCGTCGAGGCGGCCGTCGGGCGTGACGACGACGGGCAGGGGCGGGCCGTCGGTGCCGGTCAGGACGACGCACTCCAGCGCCCATGGCAGCCGCTCCTCCAGCAGGTCCTCGGTTTCGAGGCAGCTCAGCGCGGGCCCGTGGTCGACCTCGCGGTCGAGCAGTTCGACGCTGCCGTCGCGCCGGACGACGCCGATGTCGCCGGTGTTCCACCAGGCGCCGAGCTGTTTGGCGGACCAGCGGGCCTCCTCGCCGACGTAGCCGAGGGCGCGGGCCCCGGTGCGGGCGAGGACGAGTCCGGGGCGGCCCCGGGGCACCGGCCGGAAGGTGTCCGGGTCGACCACTCGCAGCCGCGTCTTGACCGGTACCGGCCGGCCGAGGTTGCGGCTGCCGGGGCCGCGCCCCTCGTCGGTGCTCGCCCGGGTGTGGAACCGGAAGGTGAGCGGCCCGGTCTCGGTCTGGCCCCAGCCCTGCATCCACAGCGGGGCCCGGTGCCGGCTGGCCGTGAGGTAGGCCCGGACGGTGGGCGGATGCACGGCGTCGTAGGTGCTGGTGAACAGGCGGGTGTCACGGAACGGGTTGTCGAGCCGCTCGGTGAGGGGCCGGAAGCGGACGTAGGTGGCGGGCATCGCCTCGACGACGGTGGGCGGGTGGGCGCGCAGCAGCGGATCGGCGAGGTCGGGGTCCTGGCCGGTGACGACGACGATCTCCGCGGGGGCCAGGCAGAGCGCGCTCGCGGTCCAGCAGAACGTCCGCCCGTGGGCGAAGGAGTTGGCGTTGAGCAGCGTGTCGTCGCGCCGGACGCCGATGCGGGGGTAGCGGACGCTCTCGAAGCGGGCCAGTTCGCCGATGATCGTGCGGGTGGAGTGGAGGACGAGTTTGGGCACGCCGGTGGTGCCGGAGGTGTGGTTGATGACGAGCGGCCGGTCGTCGCCCCGGCGGACGGGGGCGGGCACGGGGTGGCCGCGTACGTCGTCGGGGCCGAGCGTGCCCGGCACGTCGGCGTCGGGGTCCAGGACGAGGGTGGTGGTGGCCGCGGCGGTCGGGTCGGTGTCCTCGCGGCGGGCGCGTTCGAGGACCCGGGCGGAGGTGACGAGGAGGGCCGGACAGAGCCGGGCGAGCAGGGTGACGAGCGCCTGTCCGGACAGACGTGCGGACAGTTGCGCGGGGACGGCGCCGATGCGGACGGCGGCGCAGGCGAGCAGGTCGTAGTCCCAGTGGTTCTCCTTGACGATCGCCACCCGGTCCCCGGGCCGGACCCCGGCGGCGGCCAGTTGTCCGGCCGTCTCCCGTACGAGTGCGGCGAGTTGGGGCACGGTCCAGTGGGTGCCGCGGTCGGGGGCGAGGTCGAAGGGGCGGTCCAGGTGGACGGTGGTGCGGTGGCCGTGTGCGGCGCACTCGTCGAACAGGACGCCCATGTCATGCGGTTTCACGGGCCTCGCTCCTGGGGGCGGGGACGGCCTGGCGGGCCGTGCGGACGGTGGTGGGGGCGGGGCGCAGCCGGCTCAGCACGCGGGAGGCGGCGAGCGCCCCGGAGCGGACGGCGGCCTCACTGGCGGGGCGCAGCATGACCCAGTCGCCGGCGTACTCCACCGGGCGCGCGGGGCGGGCCAGGAAGCCGGACCGGCGGCGCAGCGCCTCGGGCGTGGCCTCGGGCAGGCCATGGGCGAAGGTGTGCACGAAGTGGCGGCGGGTTGCTTCGCGCAGGCCGGGGAGGTAGCGGGTGGCGGCGTCCACGAGCCGGTCGGTGGTCTCCCGTTCGGAGGCGCCGCGCAGTTCGGGGATGCGGCGCGGGTCGGCCATGAGGGTCAGTAGGCCCTTGCCGGCGGGGGCGCGGCCGGGGTGTTTGGCGTGGTCGACGAGGATGCCGGAGAGCGTGTCGTCCTCGGCGTCCGGGGTGAGGAGTGCGTACAGCGGCGTGGGCGAGGCGGGGGCGAGCGGCCGGTCGAGCAGGCAGCTCACCTTGAGGGTGGGGGTGAAGGTGCAGGCGGTCAGGTGGGCGCGTTCGTCCTCGGGGGCGGTGGCGTGCAGCCGGGCGGCCACGGGTGCGGGGACGCACAGGACGGCGGCGCGGGCGGTGACGGTGCCGTCGGGGCCGTTCAGCCGGACCCGGTCGCCCTCGGTGACGACCTCGTGCACGGGGCGGGCGGTGGCGACGTCGAGGCCGTCGGCGAGCCGGCGGGCGAGGAGGTCCATGCCGTCGTGGTAGGTGCGCCAGGTGGAGACGGGGCCCACCGAGTGCATCAGGCCGATCAGGGGGGCGGCGGCGGAGCGGGCGGTGTCCCAGCCGAAGAAGCAGCCGGCGACGGGCTGGAGCAGATAGTCGTGCAGGTCGCGGTGGTAGCGGCGCGCGAACCGGGCGACGGTGTGGCCGCCCGCCGGGGTGCGCTCGGGGTGGTCGCCCTCGAAGGCGCGGCGGTGCAGTGCCGTCCAGGCGAGGAAGCGGGCGAGGTCGGCGCGGGCGCGCGGGGAGAGTCCGGCGCCGGTCAGGAGGGCGGAGGGGTCGGCGACGCCGGGGTGGGCGCGGCCGTCCCGCCACACGCCGATGGCCCGGCCGATGCGCGGCACCTCCCGTTCGGTGACACCGAGCCGGGCGAGCAGTTCCCAGGTGGCGCGGTAGCCGCGGGTGGGGATCTGTTCGGCGCCCTCGTCGATGACGTAGCCGTCGTGGCGGAAGGAGTGCATCCGGCCGCCCACGTACGGCCGTTCCTCGAAGACGCGGACCTGGAGCCCGGCCCGCCGCAGTTCGTGCGCGGTGGTCAGGCCCGCGACGCCCGCGCCGACGACGGCGACGTCGAGATCGGGGCTCATGCGACGGCCTCCGCGCCGGCCAGGAGGTTGGCGGCGATCAGCAGGAGGAATCCGACGCGGTGGGTGCGGAAGCCGATCCGGCGGGCCCGCATGATGTCCCCGGTGCGGAAGCCGACGAGGTACTGGCGGGTGCGCAGGGCGGTCACGGGCAGCATCAGCAGCACGAACCACCAGGGGGCCAGGCCGGTGGCCGAGGCCGCCGCGCCGAGCAGGAACTCGGCGGCGGACAGCGCCCCGACGAAGACGGCGTTGCCCCTGGGGGAGGTCAGCGCGGCCACGGTGGGGCGGCCCACGGCACGGTCGCCGGGGATGTCGTTGGTGTTGGAGTAGACCCCGAACATCAGCGGCCCGAAGCCGAACAGGACGGCCTGCACGAACAGGAACCCGGAGAAGTGCCCGGCGGCGAGCCCGTAGGTGGCCATCACCATGCCGACGCCCAGTCCGCAGATGAACGCCTCCTGGAAGCCGTGGTAGCTGATCTTCAGGCCGTAGGAGTACTGGAGCGAGACCACGAACAGGGCGGCGAGCAGCACCAGGGTCCAGATGGGCCGGTGCGGGGCGGCCAGGCCGGCCGCGGCCCACAGGACGGCGCCGACGACCGCGGTGACCAGGGCGAAGCGCAGTGCCTGGCGCACCGTCAGCGTTCCGGCGACCAGTGGTTTGCGGCGTTTGTTGCGCAGGGGGTCGTCCGGGCCGTAGTTGGCGATGTCGCTGCCGTCGCGGTAGCCGGTGACGTCGTCGAGCGCGACCATCGACATGATGACGAAGACCGAGCCGAGCAGGAACAGGCCCGAGGCCGTGAGCTCCCCGGCGGTGAGCCGGCCGGCCGGCAGCAGGAGCGCCGACAGGGCCACGGCGATGGCCGGGTAGTAGTCGTAGACGTCGAGCTTGCCCAGCCGGGCGTAGGCGCGGAGCCGGCCCTCGGCGGGCGGGACGGCGGCCTGGAACTCATTGATGTCTGCATCATTGGCCGGAGAATCACCGACGCGTACATCCTTGGCCGGAGAATCACGGATATCCGAATCGTTGGCCGGGGAATCACTGATGCGGTAATCACTGGTCACAGAATTCACTCCGGGTACATGCGGTCGCGGGCTGAACGGTGTTTCACAGAATTCCGTCCGGAATGCCGACAAGCACTTTATGGCCGGGGCGGGACGGCTTCGCACCGAGGCCCGGAGGTGTTCCTCCCAACGAGTGACGCCGGCCGCCCCCGGAGCCGTTCCCGACGCTCCACGAGGCCGCCGCAGGGCTTGGACGATCCACCAAGGCACACCAGTTGAAGAGGGAAGACGCCCGAAGGGCAAAGGTTCCCCTCTCGCACACACGAGCGACCTCACGCCACCCCCCGCTCACTCGTACGGGCTATCCGTTGTCGGGCGAGTTCGGCAGGCGAATGCCTGGGTAATTCTGCGTTCGTACGATTCACCCCCCATGCCGCACGGCGGCGGCGGAGGAATTGGGGCGCCACATCGAAACGGTCCCGAATTCCCTCCCCGCCGTGCGGCGAGAAGGAGAGAGATGTCCCTCAACCCCGTCCAGAAGAAGCGACTGGAACAGCGCTTCGACCTGTACGACACCAACGAGGACGGACGCGTCGACCGCAAGGACCTCGAGGAGGAGGCCAAGCGCATCGTGCGGGCCTTCGGGGAGCACGAGAGTGCGCCCCGGGCCCAGGCCCTGCTGCACGCCTACCCGCAGATGTTCGACTACCTGGTCGCGCGGGCCGGCCTCGGCCCGGGGTCGTCCATGACCAAGGAGCAGTTCGTCAACGTCGCCGGTCAGGAGATGATCCAGCACGGGGCGGCCGGCTTCGGCAGGGTGTTGCGACCCAGCATCCGCGCGATGGTCGACCTGTGCGACCTCGACGGCGACGGACAGGTCAACCCCGTCGAGTTCGGCAAGTGGCTCGAGGCCATCAGCGGCGACATCGACGCCGAGGAGGCCTTCCGCGCGATCGACGCCAACGGCGACGGGCAGCTCACCGTCGACGAACTGGTGACGGCGGTCGGCAACTACCACGAGGGCAAGCAGGACGCTCCCCTCCTCGGCGTCTGACCGGGGCCGGAGAGCGGGCGGGCCGGACACCTCCGGGCCCCGCGGCGCGCCTACGAGGCCGTCGCCTGCTGTGGGCCCGGGGCTGTCTGGCGGCCCTGGCGCTCGGCGAAGGGCTGCCGGGCGCCTGGGCGCTGTTCCTGCCGCACCGCTTCTACGACGCCTTTCCGCTGCCGGGCCACCCCTGGGTGGCGCTGTTCCCGCCCTACAACGAGCATCTGGTACGCGACTTCGGCGGGGCGGTGCTCGCGCTGGCGGTGGTGCTCGGCTGGGCCGCGTGCGTTCCGCATCCGTGGCTCGTGCGGGGCGCGGCGGCGGGGCTGCTCGTCTTCTCCGCTCCTCATCTCGCCTATCACAGCGCACACCTCGGCCGCTCCCACGTCACCGAGGTGCCCGCGCAGGTGGCCTCGCTCGTGCTGCCCCTCGTCCTCGCGGGGATCGCGCTGGCGGCGACGGCACCGCCACGACTCCGTACGGGCCGGCGCACGCCCGCCCGTACGGAGCTGCGCACGGTCATCCGTGCGCCTCATCAAGAAGGCCGACGACGAACCACGGAAGAAAGAGGATCCACCATGTCCCCCACCCTCCAGGAAGAGCGACTCCAGCGGCGCTTCGAGCTGTGGGACCGCGACGGCGACGGCCGGATCGACCGCGGCGACTGGGAGCACGAGGCCCGCCGCATCCTCGCGTCGTTCGACGAGTCACCCACGTCGGACAAGGGCCACGCCCTCCTCGAGGCCTACCTCGGTATGTGGAACTACCTCGCCGGGCACGCCCAGCTCGGCCCGAACGGCTCCCTCGACCGGCAGAAGTTCCAGGACCTGGCCGACCGGCAGATCCTCGCCCGGGGGCAGTCGGGGTTCGACGAGGTGGTGCGGCCCACCATCACCGCGATCCTGAGCCTGTGCGACACGGACGGTGACGGGAAGGTCAGCCCCAAGGAGTTCCGCTCCTGGATCAGGGCCATCGGTGCCGACCAGTCCACCGCCGACACGGCGTTCCAGGCCATCGACGTCAACCGTGACGGACAGCTCAGCGTCGAGGAGCTGGTGCACGCCGTGCACAGGTACCACGCGGGCGAACTCGACGTCGCCCTGCTCTGACGGCGGCGCCGCCGACGCGCATCGGGAACGGTCCCTTCCCCGCCGGGGGAGGGGGCCGTCCCCTGCCCCGTGCCCTTCCGGGGGCCGTCCCTGCCCCGTGCCCTTCCGGGGGCCGTCCCCTGCCCCGTGCCTTTCCCCCGTACGGAGAACATCCGCCGCCGACCCCGAGGACCCATGGACTTCACCGCAGCCGGCCCCGCCGCCGGCCCGGCACCGGACCGCACCCGCCCGGTGCCGTTCTTCGGTCAGGCCGCCTCGTTCGAGGACGCCTGGCCCGACATTCGCGCCCGTGTCACCGAGGTGATCGACGACGGCAAGTACTCGCACGGGCAGCAGGTCGGCAGATGGGAGGCGGCGCTCGCCGAGTGGACCGGCGCCCGCCACTGTGTGGCCGTCAACAGCGGAACCGACGCGCTCGTGCTGCTGCTGCGGGCCTGCGGGCTCGCTCCGGGCGACGAGGTGGTCGTGCCCGCGTTCAGCTTCATCGCCACCGCCTCGTCCGTCGTACTGGCCGGGGGCCGGCCGGTCTTCGCCGACATCGACCCGGTGACGTACACGCTCGATCCCAACTCCGCGGCGGACGCCGTCACCGGGCGCACCACGATGCTCATGCCCGTGCACCTGTTCTGCCAGCTCGCCGACATGGACGCGCTGACCGGGGTGGCCGAGCGGCACGGGCTGACGCTGGTCGAGGACAGCGCGGAGGCGATCGGCATGCGCTGGAACGGCGTCCACGCGGGGCTGCTGGGGGCGGGCGGGGTGCTGTCCTTCTTCCCCACCAAGACGCTCGGCGCGCTGGGGGACGCGGGCGCGATCCTCACCGACGACGCGCGGATCGCCGAGGCGGCCTCCGCCCTGCGCCACCACGGGCGCACCGGCCGCACCCTCGCGCACTTCCCGGGCATCTCCCGGGCCACCGAACTCAACGGCGTCAACAGCAAGATGGACGATCTCCAGGCCGCCGTCCTGCTCGGCAAACTCCCCCGGCTCGCGGCCGCCGTCCGCCGCCGGGCCGAGCTGGCGGCGGCGTACACCGAGCGGCTGCGTGACGTGCCGGGGCTGCTGCGGCTGCCGACCGTGGCCGCGCGCGAGGCGGACACCAACCCCGTGTTCTACGTGTACCTGGTGGAGGCCGAGCGGCGGGACGCGCTCGCCGCGTACCTCGCCGACCACGGCGTGGGCACCGAGACGTACTACCCGGTGCCGTTGCATCTCCAGCCGTGCTTCGCCGCACTCGGCTACAAGCAGGGGCAGTTCCCGCACGCCGAGGCCGCGTGCGCGCGCACCCTCGCGCTGCCGTTCCACCCGGACCTGACGACGGCCGACATCGACACGGTGTGCGCGCTGGTCCGCCACTTCTTCACCGGGAGGGCCGCATGACCGTGACCCGCGGGAGGACGATCCCGTTCTTCGCGCCCGATCTGTTCGAGGAGGACCGTGAGGTGCTGCTCGACCTCGTGCGGCGTACCGGTACGGTCGCCGGGCAGCGGTTCATCCTCGGCGAGCGGACCGCCGCCTTCGAGGAGGCGCTGAGCGGGACACTGGACGGCGCCGAGGTGGTCGCCTGCTCCAGCGGCACCTCCGGGCTCGGTCTGATCCTCACCGCGATGGGGGTGGGCCCCGGGGACGAGGTGGTCGTCCCGGCCTACGGCTGCGCCCCGCTCGGCAACACGGTGGCCAACCTGGGGGCCACTCCCGTCTTCGCGGACATCGACCCGGTGACGATGGTGGTGGACCCGGCGGAGGTGGAACGGGCGATCGGCCCGCGTACGAAGGCGGTGATGCCGGCGCACATGTTCTCGGTGATGGCGGACATGCCACGCATGCGGGAGATCGCGCGGCGGCACGGCGTACGGCTGGTGGAGGACTCGGCGGTCGCGCAGGGCGGGATGCTCGACGGGCGGCCGGCGGGGACGTGGGGCGAGGCGGGGGTGTTCTCCTTCGTCCAGGTGAAGACGTTCGGCACCGCGGGAGAGGGCGGTGCCGTGGTCACGCACGACCCCGAACTGGCGCGCGTGGTGCGGGCGTTGCGCAACCACGGTCAGGAGGGGCCGCGGTTCGTGCATCAGCGGGTGGGGCTCAACAGCCGGTTCGACGAGCTGCAGGCGGCGTTCCAGCTGCACCGGCTGCCCGGACTGGCCGCACGGCTGGAGCGCCGGGCCCGTATCGCCGCGTACTACACCGAGCGGTTCGCGCCGCTCGCGGAGCGGGGCGTCGTGCCCCCGCCGCCGGGACGCAACGGCCGCTGCTACTACGTCTATTCGGTGCTGGCGGACGAGCGGGACGCGCTCAAGGGGCATCTGGCCGCGCACGGGGTGGCCAGTCACGTCTACTACCCGCTGCCGCTCCCCCACCAGCCGGCCTTCGCCCGCTTCGCGCCGCCCGGCCGGGAGTGGCCGCACGCGCTGGCGGCGAGCCGCCGCCAGCTGGCCCTTCCCATCAACCCGCACCTCACGGACGCGGAGACCGAGCACATCGCCGACGCGGTGTGTGCCTTCGCGACGGGGCGGCGAGCGGCATGAGTCACGTCGTTTGCCCCCGGCCGGCGGGTTCACAGCACATGCGTCGTGCCGTCGCGCAGCCGGCCGCGGGTGTCGAGCAGCAGGGGCGCCCAGCCGGGCAGCCGCTCCACGGGCAGGACGCCGTGGTCCTGGAGCAGGATGGTCAGATCGGCCTCGGCCGCCGCTTGCCGCAGCCGCGTGGCGCGGGGGACGGGCTCGCCGTCGACGGTCCAGGCGTCGGCGAGCGGGTCGTGGTAGCGCACGTGTGCGCCGGCCCGGCGCAGCAGCCGGGTCAGGGGCGTCGCCGGGGTGCAGCGCAGATCGCGGCTGTCCCGCTTGTAGGTGACGCCCACCAGCAGCAGCCGTGCGCCGCCCAGTTCCTTGCCCGCGTCACGCAGCAGTTCGCCGGCCCGGTGTACGACGTGTGCGGGCATGGCGGCGTTGACCTGCTGGGCCAGTTCGACCAGATGCAGCGGGCGGCCGGCGGTGCGGGCCCAGTGGGTGAGGTAGGCGGGGTCGACGGGGATGCAGTGGCCGCCGACGCCCGGGCCGGGGCGGAACTGCTGGTAGCCGAAGGGTTTGCTGGCGGCGCAGTCCAGGGCGTCCCACACGTCGACGCCCAACGCGCGCCCGGCGACGGCGAGTTCGTTGACGAGGGCGATGTTGACGCTGCGGTAGACGTTCTCCAGCAGTTTCGCGAGTTCCGCCTCGCGGGCGGAGCCGGCCTCGACGACGCGGTCGCACAGCCGCCGGAAGAAGCCGGCCGCGGCGGCCGTACAGCTCGCCGTGCAGCCGCCGACGACGCGCGGGGTGTTGCGGATGCCGAAGCGGCCGTTGCCCGGGTCGATGCGCTCCGGGGAGAAGGCCAGGGAGAAGTCCGTTCCGGCGGTGAGGCCGGAGGCCTCCTCCAGGAGAGCGCGCACGACACCGTCCGTGGTGCCCGGATAGGAGGTGGACTCCAGTACGACGAGGGTGCCGGGTTTGAGATGGGCGCCGACGGCGGAGGCGGCCCGCCGCACATGCGACAGATCGGGCGCGCCGGCGTCGTCCAGCGGTGTCGGGACGCAGATGACCGCGGCGGTGGCCTCGGCGAGTAAGCCCGCGTCGGTCGTGGCGGTGAATCCGGCGGCCGCCATCCGTGCGAGATCGGCGTCCGTCACGTCCGGCACATGGGAACGGCCGGATTCGAGAGCGGCGGTCACGACGGAATTCTCGTCGAGGCCGACCACATGCATTCCGGCCGCACACGCCTCACGCGCCAGCGGCAGCCCCGTGTACCCCAACCCGACGACCGCGACAGTCTCCACCGCATTACTCCCTCTGCTCACCCCGGACCGAACCTCTCCTCGACCACTTTAAGCAGGTCAGCGCGGTCACATGCCCATCAGGAAAGCATGTCACCCGGAATAGTGAAAAGAGTACGGAGTGAGGTCATATTGTCTTCCCAACCTGCCCGGAAATGTTTCGTCGCCTTATTCGGTGTCCGGAATCCCACCATTCTCCGGCGCATTCATCTGTTCATGAAACCCGGCGCGAAGGCCGGTCGAAAGGGGTGGCACCGTCATGCTGCGCACACTGCTCCTCGGGCTCGGACGCGCCGGGGCGGGACTTCATCTGCCGGTCCTCGCCCGCGCGCGGGCCACGCATCCGGGGCTCTTCGCCGGGCGGCCCGTCGTCGGCGTCGATCCGGGCCCCCGGCCGGTGCCCGGCGGCGGTCCGCCCGGGCCCGGCGCGGACCGGCTGGTGGTCGCGGAGTCGTTGCAGCGCGCCCGCCGCCATCTCGACCCGGCCGTCACCGTGGTCCATCTGTGCACCCCGCCGGCCGTGCGGGGCGCGCTCCTCGAGGAGGCCGCGCAGCTCGGCTACCGGCGGTTCGTGGTGGAGAAGCCCCTCGCCGCCGACCGTACGGCGCTGCGCCGGGTGCTGGAGGTCGTGGACCGCCACGGGCTGCGTGTCGAGGTCGTCTCCCCGTGGCTGCACAGCGCGCTCACCGACCGGCTCGCCACGCTCCTCGCCACCGTCGGTGAGGTCCGCTCGGTGACCGTGACGCAGGACAAGGCCCGCTTCCGCCGCTCGCTGACCGGGGGCAGTCACACGCACGCCTTCGAGGTGGAGGTCCCGCACGCGCTGGGCGTGCTGCTGCGGCTCCTGGGCGACGCCGAGGTGCGCGAGGCCTCCTGGACCGATCTGCGGCTGGGCGAGCGGGTCGTGCCGCACATGGGCGGCGCCCGGCTGACCCTGCGCCACGGCGGCGGGGCGTTCGGCCGCGTCCACTGCGACCTCACCTCGCCGGTGCGGCGGCGGCGCATCACCGTGGACGCGGCCGACGGCGTACGGCTCGTCGGCCACTACCCCGTCGCGCAGGACGACGACGTGGCCCGGCTCGACCTGTGGCGCGACGGGCGCCGGACGCGGGAACTGTTCGAGGACGACGCGCTGCACCGGTGCCTGGTCGCCGCCTACCACCGGTTCGCCGGGGACGATCCGCCCGGCGCGGCCGGCGGCCTGGAGGTGCACGCGCGCACCGTCGAACTCCTCGACGACGCACGGCGCTCGGCCGCGGGCGACGCCCTGCCTCCGCTGCCCGCTCCCCTCTCCCCGGAGGCCCGCCATGCCGGCTGACCCCCGCCCGGCCCCGGGCCCCCTCACGACGGCCCCCGCCGCCCCGCCGCCCGGCATCCGCTACGCCGGCATCGGCGACGAGGCCGCCTTGGACCTCGCCGGACAGCTCGCCGCCCTGCGCGAACTGGGCTGGACGGCGCTGGAGTTGCGCAGTGCCGACGGGCGTGCCCTCGCCGATCTCGACGACCGCGCGTTCGGACGGCTCGCCGAACGGATCGCGGCCACCGGCACGGAGGTGGTCTGCGTCGATTCACGGATCGCCGACTACAACCGGCCCGTCACCGGCCCGTTCGCGCGCGACACCGACGAGCTGCGGGTGCTCGCCCGCCGCTGCGCCGCCCTCGGCACCCGGTACGTACGGGTGATGTCGTACCCCAACGACGGTCTGGGCGAGGCGGAGTGGGCCCGCCGGGTACGGCACCGGATGACCGTGCTGGCCCGGCAGGCCGAGGACGCCGGGCTCGTCCTGCTGCACGAGAACTGCGCCGGCTGGGCCGGCACCCGCGCCGAACGGATGCTGGACCTGCTGCACCACGTCGACAGCCCGGCGCTGCGACTGCTGTTCGACATCGGCAACGGCGTGCCGTACGGCTACGGTTCGGCGGCCCTGCTGGACGCGGTCGCCGCCCATGTCGAGCACGTCCACGTCAAGGACGCCGTACGCACCCGGACGGGCGAGGTGGCCTACGTGCTGCCCGGGCACGGCCACGCCGAGGTGCGCGAGTGCCTCACCGCGCTGCTGCGGCGCGGCTGGCGGGGCACCTGGTCCATCGAGCCGCACACCCATCTGCGCCCGCACGACGGCACCGACGCGCGCGGCGACAGCGGTGCGGCGGCGTTCGTCGCCCACGGGCGAGAACTGGAGCGGCTGGTGGCCCGCGAGGTCGCGCCCGCCGTCCACGGGGGCCGACATGGCTGACGCCTCCCGTCCCCCGAGGGCCCGGCTCACCGCCGAGGACCACGCCCTGCTGCTGCGCCTCCTCGGCATCCCGACCGCCGGCCCGCTGGAGACCGGCGACACCGGCGCCGCACGGCTGTGGGAGGCCGGGCGCGCGTACGCGGCGGCGGCGCGGCGGTTCGGCATGTCGGTGGTCCGGCACTCGGCACCGCCCGGGACCGTACTGCTGCGGGACGACGTGCCCCTGCCGGTCCGGGAGGCCGCCGCGGACCCCGCCTTCCTGGTCTGCCAGCCGAGCCTCGTGCTGCGCCTCGGGCCGCCCCGCGTGCCGCGCGCGGCGACCGTCATGTTCAACGTCCACCTCGACACGGTGGCCGGCTGGTGGCCGCCCTCGTTCGACGGCGCCCGGTTCGGCGGGCGCGGGGCGATCGACGCCAAGGGACCGGCGGTCGCCCTGCTGGCCGGCATCCGGGCGGCGCGTGCGGCGGAGCCGGCGGTGGGCGGGCGCATCGGGGTCCTCGTCCAGGCGGTGGCGGGCGAGGAGGGCGGTGCGATGGGCACGTTCGGCACCCGGCCGCTGGTCGAGCAGGGCTTCGTCGGACGGCTCAACGTGTTCTGCGAGCCCACCGGGCACCGGTACCTGACGCGGTCGACGGCCGGCATGACCGCGTGTGTGCGGGTGCGCGGCGAGGACGCGGTCGACGACCGCCCGGAGGCGGGCCACAACGCCACCGTGCTGCTCGGCTTCCTCGCCCACCACCTGGCGACGGTACTGCCGGCCCGTACCCCCGGCACGCGCGTCTGCGTGGCCGGACTGCACACCGGGGAGCGGCACAACAAGGTGTACGGGAACGGGCAGTTGCTGCTCAACCTCGCCTACGCCGACCGGGAGCACGGGCGGGCGGCCGAGGCCGCGCTGCGCCAGACGCTCCGCGAGGGCCTTGCCGCCTTCCGCACCACCGCGCGCGGTCGCCCCCACCTGGCCAGGACCGCCGACGACGCCGACGCGATCACCTCGCTGCGGTGGCTCAAACGCGGGCTGCCCACGCTCACCGGCCCCACCGGTGACGCCGGCTGGGCCGAGCGGCTGCTCACGGAGGAGTGCGGGCTGTCGCCATGGCCCGCCGACGAGCCCGCCTTCACGTGCGACGCCCTGTGGATGGGCGGCGTGCCCGACACGTACACCGCCGTCCTCGGGCCCGGCGGTCTGGACACCAACCGGGCGCACGCGGCGGGCGAGTACGCCGACCTCACCGAACTCGACCGGTACGCCGACGAGGTGGCCCGCATCCTCGTCGCCTTCGCCCGCGGGACGCGGTACGAGGAGCAGCCGCCGCCCACGGCGGCCGGGGTGCCCCGCAACCGTACGCCCGTCGATCCGACGACCAACGACCCCCGCCCGCACACGCGTTGAAAGGCAGGACGCCATGACCACCTCCCGTTCCGGGACCACCGCCGTCACCCCGAAACCACGCCCGGCCGAGGTGTCCCCCGCGCCACCCGCGCGGGCCCCGTCGTACGGCGGCCACGTCCGCGTCCCGTACGACGGTCTGCGGGACTTCGTCGCCGGGGTGTTCCGCGCCCGGGGGCTGCCCCCGGGCCGGGCCCGGGGGGCCGCCGGGGCGCTGTGCCACGGTGACCTCACCGGCTTCACCACGCACGGTGTCACCAACCTGGCCCGGCTCTACCTCCCCCTGCTGGACGGCGGCCGCTGCGATCCGCGCGCCGAGCCGGAGCTGCTCGCCGACAGCGGCGCCGCCGTGCTGCTCGACGCGCGGAGCGCGCTGGGGCTGTGGTCGGCGACCGAGGCGATGGAGCTGGCGGTCGAGCGCGCCAGGACGCACGGCGTCGGGCTGGTCTCGGTGCGCGGCGGCACCCACTTCGGATGCGCGGGCCACCACGCGCTGCGCGCCGTGGAACACGGCATGATCGGCCTGGCCTCGTCCAACTGCGGACGGCAGCGCCTGGCCCCGCCGCTGGGCGGCGCCGCCCCGATGCTGGGCACCAATCCGCTGGCGCTGGCGGCACCCGGAGGCGCGCACCCGCCGTTCGTGCTCGACATGAGCACGACCGTCGTACCGACCGGCCGTATCCGCGCCGCCGCCCGTGCGGGCGAGCCCGTCCCGGACGGCTGGCTGGAGGACGCCGACGGCGCCCCGGTCACCGACCCGGCGGCGTACGACCGGGGCGAGGCCCGGCTGCGCTGGCTGGGCGGCTCCCCGGAGACGGGCGGCCACAAGGGCTACGGCCTGGGGCTCCTCGTGGAGGTACTCTCCGCGCTGCTGCCCGGCGCCGGCCTCGGCCCGCACCGCGACACCTCGCCCCAGCCCGACGACGACGTCGGTCATCTGCTCCTGGCGGTGGCCCCCGGCCGCCTGCGCCCCGAGACCGACTTCCTGGAGGCGGCCACCGGCCTGTTCGGCGCACTCCTGGACTGCTCACCGACACGCCCCGGCGAGCCGGTCACCTACCCGGGCCACCGCGAATGGCGACGCTCCCGGCACCGCCTCGCACACGGCGTCCCGCTCACCACGCCCCTGCACCGCGAACTGCGGGAGGTGGCGAGCCGGTTGGGCGCCCCCTTCCCCGCACCACTGCCGGACACGACCGCTCCCGCCGACACGTCCGGAGGCCCGGCATGACACCACCACGTTGCCCTCTCCGGGTCGGAATGATCGGTCTCGGGGTCATCTCCCGGTTCTACCTCGCCGCGTTCGAGCGCTCCCCGGACGTGGAGCTCGTCGCCGTCTGTGATCGCGATCCCGGTGCCTTCGCGGGGCTGCCCGCGCATCTCGAGCGGCACCCGGACCATCGCCGGCTGCTGCGGGAGGCCGAGGTGGACGCCGTCGTCGTCAATGTGCCCAATGACGCGCACTTCCCGGTCTGCCGGGACGCGCTCGCGGTGGGGCGCGCGGTGTGTGTGGAGAAGCCGCTGGCGACCGCGGTGGCCGACGCGCGGACGCTGGACCGGTATGCCCGGGAGCGCGGGGTGCCGTTGTTCACCTCGTTCCACCGGCGCTACAACGACCCCGTCCGCGCCCTGCTGCGCCGGCTGCCGAAGGGCGTGCCGGTGGAGTCGGTCACCGTGCGCTACAAGGAGACGATCGAGGAGCACGCGGGCCGTGACCGCTGGTATCTGGACCCCGGCCGCTGCGGGGGCGGCGCTCTCGCGGACAACGGGCCCAACGCCCTCGATCTCGTCCGCCTCTTCCTCGGCGAGGACATACGCGTGGAGGGCGTGGGCCTGGACCGCGACGCGCGCGGCGTCGACCGTGCCGCGCGCCTCTCGCTGCGGGCGCCCGTGAGCGGCGCGCGGGCGCGGGTCGAGCTCGACTGGTCCTACCCCGGCGAGCGCAAGACGGTCGAGGTGCGGCTTGCCGACGGCCGGGGGGACGTGGCCGACATGCTCGCCGGGCACAGCGAGTTCAAGGGGTCGTTGTGGCACGAATACGTCGGCGTGCTGCGGGACTTCGTACGCGTGGTGCGGGGGGACGGGGGCCCGGAGCCCGGGCCCCCGCCGGACGGACTGGCCGTCGCCGAACTGGTCGCCGCCTGCTACGCGGCGGCGGACGGCGACCGGCACCGAGAGGAGACCCACGCGTGAACCCCGCGGAGGACGGCGCCAAGCGCGTCGTGCACGGCCCCCTGGTGAAGGTCCTCACCCACCGCCTCGACCGGCGCGGCATGTCGCTGGAGCCGTACGCCAGCCGGTGTGTGCGGCGGGGCGAGGTGCACGAGCTGGTCACCACCGACCACACGGACACCTCGGCCGGTGCCCGGGTGGACCGGGTGGGTTTCCTGGGCTTCGTCGAACTGGCCTGCGCCGGTGTGCTGGACCGCGGGGACACGGTCCTGGCCGGGGGCCTGCCGATCGGCACGGTGCTGGGTTTCGACGCCTGCCACTTCCCCAACCACTACAACATCCTCATCCGCGCCCCCCGGCCGGTGACGGGCCTCGAACTGTCGCTGGCCCCGGAGACGGAGATCCGGTTCGAGTGCGCCTCGCCGCGCGCGCCGGGGGCGGCCGCGGACGGGCTCAGCGCGCTCCTCGGCTGAGGCCGGTGTCGACGAGGGCGGCGAAGGAACGGTCGCCGCCGTAGTCGAGTTCGTGGCGTTCGAGCACCCGGGAGCCCGGCATCAGGTCGAGGAAGTGGCTCAGGGGCCGCAGCCGCGAGAACCGGCCGACGGGGACGGCCGCGTGCTCGTACTCGATGAGCAGGAGCTGCCGGGTGCCGAGGGACAACGTGCGGAAGAGGGCGGCCAGTTCGGCGTCGTCGAGGAGGTGCATGAGCACCCATACGCACACCGTCACATCGGCCGGGCGGCCCACCAGCCGGTCGACCTCGTCCAGGGTCAGGTCCTGGGCGCGGAGCCGGTGAAGCGTCACGTTGTCGAGTCCCGCGCAGGCCGCGCGGGCCGACTTCAGCATGCCCGGTGTCATGTCGAGCGCCGCGACCCGCCCGGCCGCCGCCGCGAGGGTGGGGGTGAGCCGGCCGATGCCGCAGCCGATCTCGATCACCGAGCCGACGCCGTCGGGCAGTTCCTGCCCCGCGCGCTTCAGCAGCCGGGCGAGGGTCCGCCGGGTCTCGTCGGTGACCGCCTCGCCGAGCTCGGGCGGCTGCTGCGCGCGCATCACCCGCGCGAGCCCGTCGCGCCGCGCACGCGCGTGCCATTCCTGGGCGATCTCTTCCGGGGAGGGGGGCGTGGTGTACGTCATGTGGAGATCAACGACGTTCACCCCGAAAAGGAACCGGACGGCACCCTCGGCAACGTCCTTGACGTGCACACCTCTTGACCGACCGATTGGTTCAGTCCAATAGTGGGAACACGCGCTCACTCCCCTGAGAGCGCTCTCAACACGGCACTCTCCACCCCACACTCACTCCCCAGGAGCCCGTCGTGCTCTCCCGTCGTGCCCTTCTCACCGCCGCGGTGGCCACCGCCGCCGCGCTCCCCCTCGCGACCGCCGGCACCGCCAGCGCCGCCGCCAACCTCCCCCTCGTCCTGGCCAACAACTCCGGCAGTTCCGCGCAGGTGTACGCCTACGTCACCGGCGCCGACACCTCCGGCTGGCCCGGCTTCGTCACCGCCGACGGCGTCTTCCACCGGCTGGCGGACGTCTCCGCCGTGCAGACCCCGACACCCGACTACTCCATCGCCCTCGGCGGTTCCGGCTCCTCGCCCGTCCGGCTGACGCTGCGCGACTACGTCATCGGCGGCCGGGTCTGGTTCTCCGTCGGGAAGAAGATCCAGTTCTTCGTCAACCCGGCGAGCCTCAACGGCGGCAGGCCCGGCCTCGTGCAGCCCGGCTTCACCAGCAACGACCCCAACTGGACCACCAACTGGGGCTTCGCCGAGTTCACGTACAACTCGGCCAACCTGTACGCCAACATCAGCTACGTGGACATGGTCGCCCTGCCGATCTCGATGTCCACCACCGGCGCCGCCGGCAACCAGTCGGTGCCCGCGCTGCCCTCGACCGCGCTGGCCAACATCGCCTCGGGCCTGCGGTCGCAGCACTCGGCGGACGGGGCCCCGTGGGACCGGCTGATCGCCACCGACTCCTCCGGCGCGGTCCTGCGCGTCCTGGCGCCCTCGCACGCCCCGGCGGACTTCGGCTCGTACTGGAACCCGTATCTGACCCGCGTCTGGGACTACTTCCGCAACAACACCCTCACCATCGACGGCCAGGGCTCGATCGGCGCCTACTCGGGGCGGGTCAGCGGTGACGTCCTGACCTTCTCCGGGCTCAACACCAACGGGGTGCCGTTCACCAAGCCCTCCGCCGCCGACATCTTCGGCTGCGCGAGCGGCCCGCTGTACAACTCCGGGTCCGACGCGCGCGGTGCCGTCGCGGCCCGGCTCGCCGCCGCCCTCAACCGCTCCGACCTGCTGGTCTCCGGCGGCGCCAACCAGCCGAGCGGGGTGCGGCCCGACCAGTACTACACGGAGTCGATCACCAACCACTACGCCCGGCTGGTGCACAAGTACTCGACCGTCGGCTACGCCTTCCCGTACGACGACGTCGGCCCCACCGGCAGCGCCCCGGTCGACGGGCACCTCCAGGACCCGGCGCCCACCTCCTGGACCCTCACCCTCGGCGCCGGCTCCGGGGGCTCGGGCGGGGGCGGGGACAACGGCGGGGGCGGCGGCACCAGCGCGTACGCCACCGTCCAGGCGGAGAACTACAGCTCCCAGAGCGGCACGCAGACCGAGAGCTGCTCCGACAGCGGGGGCGGCCAGGACGTGGGGTACCTCGCGGCCGGTGACTGGCTGAAGTACGCCTCCCTGGACTTCGGCGGCTCCTCCCCCACGCAGTTCGTGGCGCGGGTCGCCTCGGGGGTCGGTGCCGGGGTGAGCGGGGCGATCCGGGTGCGGGTGGACAGCGCGACCGGGCCGCAGATCGCGGAGATCGACCTCGGTGACACCGGCGGCTGGCAGAGCTGGCGCACGATCCCGGCCAACGTCACCCGCTCGGTGACCGGCGTGCACGACGTCTACCTCACCTTCGCGGAGAGCAGCACGGAGTTCGTCAACGTCAACTGGTTCACGTTCACCAAGTGAGGTGAGCCGGCCGGGGAAACGGCGGCCGGCCGGTTCCCGCGCACACCTGCCGTGTGCGGGGAGCCGGCCGGCCGTCGTGTGCCCGCCGCGCCGGTCAGGCGGGCAGCGTCCACTTCTGGGCGGCGCTGCCGTTGCACTCGTAGAGCTGGAGCTGGGTGCCCTCGGTGGTGGACGAGTTGGGCACGTCCAGGCAGAGCCCGGAGTTGCCGTTGATCAACTGGCCCGAGGAAGTGGCCCGCCACTGCTGGGCGTTGGTCCCGTTGCAGGTGTACAGCTGCACCTTGGTGCCGTTGGTGGTGCCGCTGCCCGCGGCGTCCAGGCAGCCGCCCTTGACGCGCAGCGTGCTGTCGGCCGCCACCGTCACCGTCTGGGCGTCACTGCCGTTGCAGCCGTAGAGCTGGATCGGCGTGCCGTTGGCCGTGGCGCCTCCCTTGTCGTCCAGGCAGAGCCCGGAGCCGACGCCCGCGGTGACGGCTCCGGAGCGGGCGGCCGGGGCCGCCGGCAGGGTCCACTTCTGGGCGGCCGTGCCGTTGCAGTCGTGGATCTGGAGGTGGGTGCCCTCGGTGGTGGCGGAGTCCGGATCGTCCAGGCACAGCTTGGAATTGGCGTTCACCAGAGCCCCGTCGGAGCCCGCGGACCAGACCTGCGCGCCGGTGCCGTTGCAGGTCCACAGCCGCACCGCGGTGCCGTTGGTGGTGCCGCTGTTCGCCACGTCCAGGCACTTGCCGAGCGCCCGCAGGGTGCCGTCACCGGCGACCGTCCAGTCCTGGGCGTAGGTGCTGTCGCAGCCCCAGAGCTGTACGGCGGTGCCGTCCGCGGTGCCCGAGTGGTCGACGTCGACGCACAGGCCGGAGCCGACACCGGCGGTGAGGGCACCGGCCCGCGGGCCGGGCGGGGCGACGACGGAGCCGTGGTAGGAGGGCGGTGCCGCGCTCGCCGCGCTCGCCCAGGAGGTGTTGGCGGTGGTGCCGAGCCGGTAGGTGAGGGTGCCTCCTTCGCTGAGGGCGTTCGTGGGCGCGTACGCGTTGTTCCACGCCGCGCCGTCGAAGGTCGCGGACTGCACGTAGGGCGCGTTGTCCGCGGCGCCGTCACCATTGATCGTCAGCGTCCTGCCCGAGGGCAGGGTGACGACGGCCTGCGGGAACAGCGGGGAGCCGAGGGCCAGGTCGTCGGTGCCGGGGGTCATCGGGAACATGCCGAGCGCCGACCAGACGTACCACGCGCTCATCGCGCCGAGGTCGTCGTTGCCGTCGGCGAGACCGGCGGGGCTGTTGGCCCAGATCTGGTCCTGGACGGAGCGCACGGTGGCCTGCGTCTTGTACGGCTCGCCGATGTAGTCGTACTCCCAGGGCAGTTCGATGCTGGGCTCGTTGCCGACCCAGGCGTAGCCGTTCGCGCCGGTGTAGCTGCGCAGCACGGTGTCGAGGTAGTCGCTCATCACGGCGTTGCCGCCCTTGGCAGCGGCCAGCCCGGCCACGTCGAAGGGGACCATCCCGGTGTAGATCCAGGAGTCGGCCTCGACCATGTCGGTGCCACTGGTCGGATCGAAGCCGCCGGTCCAGGTGCCGTCGGCGTTGCGCGGCTGGACGAAACCGGAGGCCGGGTTGAGCGTGCCGCGCCAGTCCTGCGCGCGGTTGGCGTACGTGCGCTGGTGGGCGGTGTCGCCGAGCGCGCCGGCGAACGCGGAGAGTGCGAAGTCGGCGGTGTCGTACTCCAGCGTGGTGGCCACAGGGCCGTAGAAGTTGCAGCAGCCGTAGCTGCCGTCGTGCGGCATGTAGCCGGGGGTGTTGAGGTAGTTCAGGCCCGGCCGGTCGTTGTTGGTGGTGCTGGCCTGCTTGACCAGGCCCTCCAGCGCGGCGGAGGTGTCGAAGTCGCGGGCGCCGAAGGCGTGGTAGTCGGCGATGATGGCGGCCGCCGGGTCGCCGACCATGACGTAGGACTCGCCGTTGTTCTCCGACCACTTGGGGAAGATCCCGGTCTGCCGGTAGTCGTCGACCATCGACTGGGCGGTGTCCGAGGCGACTTGGGGACTGACCAGCGCCTCCAGCTGCGCCTGGGAGCGGTAGATGTCCCAGCCGGAGTAGTTGGCGTAGGCGGCGTCGTGACCGGAGTCGACGGTGTGTGTCCTGCCGTCGAAGCCGTAGTACTGCCCATTGGTGTCACTGATGACGTTCGGGTGCAGCAGCGAGTGGTAGAGCGCGGTGTAGAACATGGTCTGCTGGTCGGTGGTGCCGCCGGAGATGCCGATCTTTCCGAGCGCGCCGTTCCACGCCGTGTGGGCGGCGTTCCGGGTGGCGTCGAAGTCCCAGCCCGGCGCCTCGGCGGTGCGGTTGGCGACGGCGCCCGCCACGGAGACGTAGGAGACGCCGACCTTGGCACGGAGGGTCTGGCTCCCGGAAGTGTCGAAGGTGACGCGGGAGTTGGCGCCGGAGGTGCTCTGCGCGGTGAACGGCCGGTCGAAGACCACGTCGAAGTAGACGGTGTAGGTGTTGCCGGCACCGCAGAACTTGCCGCTGGTGACCTGGCCGCTCACCTCGGTGCTGGAGACGGCGGTGAACTTGGTGTTCGAGCCGCCGTTCTGGCTGCTGCCGAGCTTGAACAGCAGGTTGGCCTGGGTGGTGGAGGGAAAGGTGAAGCGGGCCATGCCACTGCGGGTGGTGGCGGTCAGCTCGGTGGTCACCTTGTTGTCCAGGGCCACCTTGTACGAGCCGGCCGTCGCGGACTCGGCGGAGTGCGCGAAGGAGTCCCGGGCGCCGTAGTCGACCGCGCCCACGGTGGGCAGCACCGGTATGTCACCGGCGGCGCCGCAGCCCGGCCCGGCGATGTGGGTGAGGCTGAAGCCGGTGATCGAGGAGTCCTTGTACTCGTAGCCGCCGCCGGGCGGCCGCGAGGGGGTGTCCGGGCTCCACTGGACCATGCCGAACGGGACGTCGGCGCCGGGGAAGTCGTTGGCGTCGTTGGACGTCCCGATGAACGGGTTGACCAGGCTCGCGGGGTCCGTGACGGCCGCCGCCCCCGCCGTCGCCGTCTCGGCGGACACGGCCAAGGACTGGGCGGGCACCGCGAACGTGGCGACCAGGGCCAGGCCGGCGCCCGCGCCGGTCAGGGCGACCAGGCGCCGCCCTCGCGGTGGACGCGGACGCGGTGCGCGGCGCCCGGCACCGGTCAAGAGGGATCTCATGAACCGCCTCCTGTGGAGAGGGATGAGGGGTGGGGGGTGGCCGTGCGGGCCGGGTGGGGAGCCCTTCTGACAACGTTGTCGAAGCGGCGTCCGCCGGGTCGGCGGGCACGGGTGCGGGGGCAGGCGCCGGACTCTCGGGCCGCACGGGGGTGCGGGTCCGGGGCGGGACGAATGCCGGGAAGAAGCGCTTTGCCACGCTAGGAGTTGATCATGCCCATGTCAACACGCTGGACGCTTGCGGCTCCGCGGGGACGCGGCATGCGCGGGTAGCGTGGTTCGAGCGGGGGTGACTCGACCGGAGCGGCGGCAGCCGCGGTCCCGGCACCGCACGAGGAGGTACCCATGGCAGGCAAGAGGACGGTGCACGTCCGCCGGGTCTACGAGGACCCCGAGCGGGGCGACGGCGCCCGCGTCCTGGTCGACCGGATCTGGCCCCGGGGTATGAGCAAGGAGCGGGCCCGGCTGGACGAGTGGTGCAAACAGGTGGCCCCGTCCACGGAACTGCGCAAGTGGTACGGCCACGACCCGGACCGCTTCGAGGAGTTCGGCCACCGCTACCGGGCGGAACTGAAGGACGACCCCGAGCGGGCGGACGCCCTGGCCCACCTGCGCGACCTGGCCAGGGACCGGCCGCTGACGCTGCTGACGGCGACGAAGGACCCCGCGATCAGCGAGGCAGAGGTACTGGCGGGGCTGCTGCGGAAGTGAGGGCGGGCCGCGGGGACGGCCTCGCCTCCGGTGAGCGGCCCCGGGCCCGGCGAGCGGGCCCGGGACTCGCCCGGGGGCGGCGGCTCAGCCGGACGCGGACACCGCGAGCGGCCGGAGTCCCCTGCGGCGCAGCACGTGGGTCACCAGCAGGATGACGGCCTCGGTGGCGCGCGCGGTGGTGATGTCGCCGAGGTCCTCGATCCGGTCGGCCTTCCAGCCCAGGTCTCCCAGGAGCCGGGCCGCGGTGTCCTTGGCGTCCTGGTCGTCGCCGGAGAGGTAGGCGGTGGGCGAGGTGGCCAGGGACTCGGGCGCGGTCATCACCATGTAGAGCATGGTGTTGAGGGTCTTGACGACACGCGTGGCGGGCAGCGCCCGCTGGAGCCGCTCCCCGAGGCTGCCGTCCGGGTACATCAGCTCGCCGGGGAGGCCGTCCGGGCCGTGCCGGGTGGCGTTGGAGACGTCGACGAGGATCTTCCCGGCGAGTTCGTCCCGCAGTTCCCCCAGCCGGGCGAGGGCGGTGTCGCCGGGCGTGGCGTTGATGACGACGTCGCCGGTGGCGGCGGCGGTGCGCTGGTCGGTGAACCGGATACGGGGTCCGAACTCCTCCGCTCCGCCCGGGAGTTCGGCGGCGGGGTCGCGGCGGCCGACGACGATGTCGTGACCGGCGAGGGCGAACGTGCGGGCCAGGTTGGTGCCGACGCGTCCGGCGCCGAGGATGCCGAGGGTGGTCATGCGCGGTGCTTCCTTGTCCGTTGGGGGGTCTGTCGTCGGGTCACTTGACGGGGGCCAGCGCGTCGGCGACGGCCCGGTGGACGCCCGGCGCGGCGGCCAGGAAGTCGCGGTGCGCGGGTGTCCAGGGGGCGCCGTGGAGGTCGGTCACGACACCGCCGGCCTCGGCGACGAGGAGGGCGCCGGACACCAGGCCGGAGCGCACGTCGGAGTGCTGCCAGAAGGCCTCCATGCGGCCGGCGGCGACATGGATGAGCTGGAGGGTGGCCGGGACGGAGACCCGGACCACCAGTCCGGCCGTCAGCAGGGCCGTGACCGACTCGCCGATCCGGCGGAAGGTCTCCTGGTCCTCGCCGGGCTTGGCCTGTCCGGTGCCGACGAGGGCGGCGCCCACGTCCGTCTTGGCGGAGACACGCAGGGGCTCGCCGTTGAGGTGGGCGCCGTTGCCCGCGAGCGCGGTGTAGGTGTCGCCGGTGAGCGGCAGGTGAACGACCGTCAGCACGGGGCGGTTGTCGCTCACCAGGGTGGCGGTGACCGCCCAGTCGGGCATGCCGTGGACGTGGTTGATGTTGCCCTCGGCCGGGTCGACGACCCACCACTCGCCGTCCGGCAGCGCCCCGCCCTCGAGCTCGTCCTCGGCCCACTGCGAGCCCGGGCGGGCGTCGAGGAGGGGCTGCTTCAGGACAGCGAGGACGGCGTCGTCGTTGGCCTGGAGCTCGTCGATGATCTCCTTCAGGCTGAGGGCGCGCGCGTGGGTGGTGTAGCGGTCGCGCAGGGTGGTGCCGGCCGTCTCGACGGCGGTGCGGACCTCGCCCAGCAGCACCTCGTCGATACCGGCGGTCTTGATCGCGGACATGGCGAACTCCTGTACGTCGAAGGGGAATTGAGGCGGCCCTTCGACGATGGGCCCCGATGAGGGGCCCCGACGGAGGAACCGCCGCCGTCGCCCTCACTCGCTCGGGCGAAGCGGCCTGCACACGACGTTAGGGAGCCTGCGGATTAACCACAAATGCATGTTCGTCATCTCTATGCTTACCCACATGCAATTGGACCTGAATCTGCTCACCGCCCTCGACGCGCTCCTGGAGGAGGGGAGCGTCGCCGGGGCCGCCGCCCGGTTGCATGTGACGGCTCCCGCGATGAGCCGTACGCTCGGCCGGATCCGCAAGGCGACCGGCGACCCGGTCCTCGTCCGCTCGGGGCACACGATGGTCCCGACCGCGCACGCACTGGCGCTGCGTGAGGAGGTGCACGACCTGGTGCACCGCGCCCACGCCGTGCTGTCCACCCGTCGGGAGCTCGAACTGGACACGCTGGAGCGGGTGTTCACCGTGCGCTGGCACGACGCGCTCACCGCTGCGTGCGGCCCGGCCCTGGTGGCCGCGGTGCACCGGCAGGCGCCGGGGGTGCGGCTGCGGCTGGTGGCGGAGGCCGCCTCCGACACCCCCGAGCTGCGGCGCGGAGAGGTGGACCTGGCGTCCGGGACCGCTCCGTCGGCGCTGCCCGACGTCCAGAGCCTGCTCCTCGGCGAGGACCGGCTCGTCGTCGCGCTGCGCACCGGCCACCCGCTCACCGCGCGGCCGCTGACCGTCGAGCGATACGCCGCGGCCGAGCATTTGACCGTCTCCCGCCGCGGCCGGCTGCACGACCCGGTCGACGCGGCGATGGAGGCCCTCGGGCTGCGGCGGACGGTCGTCGCGGCGGCCCCGAGCGCGGCGACGGCCCTGCAACTGGTCCGGGAGACCGATCTCCTCGTCGCCGTTCCCGGCACCATCTCCCGTACCGCGCTCGACACGCTGGGGCTGACGACGCTCGCGCTGCCCGTGGCGATGCCGCCGATCCCGGTGCACCTCATGTGGCACCGGCGCCACGACAACGACCGGGCCCACCGCTGGCTGCGCGAACAGGCGTGCGCGGCGGTGGGGGCGGTGCTGGGGCCGCCGGCCGGGACTCCTTCCGGACCGCCGTCCGAGACACCGTCCGGGGCGCCGTCCCGGTAGCCGTCCAAGTGGCCCGCGAGCGCATCACGGCCGTCCCGCGGGGTACCCACCGCCTCTGTGACACAGGAGTGAGGAGGGTCCCATGGGCATACTCAGCAAGGCTGCCGTGACCACCTCGGTGACCAAGCCGGTGCTGACCGCGAAGACCGTCACCCGGGTCGGAACCCGGGCCGGGAAGTCCGTTTCGGCCTGGTCGCTCGGGCTGGTCGGAGCCGTGGGCGGTGAGGACGCCGTCGATGTGCTCACCCGGCAGCACCGGCAGATCAAGCTCGGCTTCCTGCGGGCCGCGCTGCCCGGGCCGCCGCGCCGCCGCAACTTCGACCGGCTGATGCGGCTGCTGGCCATTCACGAGGCCGCCGAGGAGGCGCACGTCCATCCGCTCGCGCGGCGGGTGCTGCGCCACGGCCGCGAGCTGACCGCCCGCCGGCGCCACGAGGAGAAGGAGGCCAAGCGGCTCCTCGTGGCGCTGTGGCGCACCGGCCCGGACGGCCCCGGCTATCTGCGGCGCCTCAACGAGGCCCGGCGCGCGGTCACCCGGCACGCGGCGCGCGAGGAACGCGAGGAGTTCGCCGCGCTGCGGCGGGCGGTGCGTCCGTCGCGGCTGCGGATGCTGGGCAGCGAGGTGAAACTGGCGCAGGTCTACGCGCCGACGCGGCCCCACCGGTGGGTCAACAACGAGGTCATGAACAAGCTGGCGGCGCCGGTTCTCGGTCCGGTGGACCGGGTGCGGGACGCCGTGCGGCACCGGGTGATGTCCTGACGGCGCAGCCGTTCAGGACGGGGCGGGGCGCCTTATAGCTCGGGGGTTTCTGTGCGTCGGCGGCTGCGGGAGCGTCGTGGTCGCCCGCGCAGTTCCCCGCGCCCCTCAAGGAGCGCGCGGCTCGCCGCGCGCTCCTTGAGGGGCGCGGGGAACTGCGCGACCAGCCACGACGCGACCCGCAGCCGCCGGACAACGCTTATCCCCGAGCTATGAGGCGCCCTTGACCACGGCCGCGGTAGCCACCGCGAGCCCCGTCGCCGCGAGGCCGCCGAGCAGCGCACGCCGGTGCTGGGAGAGCCACAGCACGGGGTCCCGCCCGTGCGCCTGTGCGTCGAAGCCGCCGTGCGCCCCCCGGTCCTCCGTCGCGTCGGAGGGCCCGTCGATGTTGGCGCCCCACCGCGGCAGGTCCTCGTCGGTCTGCTGGCCCTTGACGACCTTGCGCCCGAGGTAGCGGTCCATGAACGCGGGGGCGAGGCGTTCGCCGAGGATGGTGTAGGCGGTGGACAGGCCCACCCACAGGTTGCGCCGCGGGTGCTCGGCGAGGAAGACGATGCCCTTGGCCGGGAGCTCCGGCTGGAACACGGGCGGCACCGGCTGGGGGTGCTTCGGCATCCGGGTGAGGTTCCAGTTGAACTGCGGGGTGTTGAGGCCGGGCAGCTGGATCATGCAGACCCTGACCTTGCTCCGCTCGTGGATCAGCTCGGTCATGACCGACTCCGTGAACCCCTTCACCGCGTGCTTGGCTCCGCAGTACGCGGACTGCAGCGGGATGGAGCGGTAGGCCATGGCCGAGCCGACGTTGACGACGACGCCCCGGTCACGGGGCCGCATGTACTCCAGCGCGGCCCGGGTGCCGTTGACCTGGCCCAGATAGGTGACCTGGGTCATCCGCTCGTACTCCTCGGGAGAGGTGTCCCAGAAGAAGGCGAGCGAGCCGGCGAAGGCCACGTTGACCCAGACGTCGATCTCGCCCAGTTCCCGCTCGACCCGCTCGGCGGCGCGCCGCACCGCCTGGTGGTCGGCGACGTCGGTGGGGACGGCCAGCGCGCTGCCTCCGGCGTCCTCGATGTCCTTCACCGCGCCGTCCAGACCGGCCCGGCCGCGGGCGAGCACTGCCACGTCGTACCCCCGGGCCGCGAACTCGCGCACGGTGGCGCGGCCGACTCCGGCGGTCCCGCCGGTCACCACCGCAAGCTTTCGCCCTGTCCTGCTCGGCATGAGTGCTCTCTCTCCCTCGCTCCTCGGCGCCCGGCCGGGATCCCCCGCCGGGGGATGCGGGGTACCCCCGGAGAGGGGGTGGGCAAACGGTCCGCGGGGGCGAAGGTGTGAACCCGCTGGGCCGACTCCACGACGAGACGGGGTAGCGCGAACCGCGCCCTCGTCGAAACGGGTACCGGAGGCAGCGTGACCCCTACGCGAACAGACGGCTTCGCCCCCTTGCGCTCCTACGCCCTCCTCGGCGACCTCCGCGCCACCGCCCTCGTCGCCTCGGACGGCGCGGTGGACTGGTTGGCCGTGCCGGCCCTGGACGCCCCGCCCGTGTGCGCCGCGCTGCTGGACCCGTCCGGCGGCGGCCGCGTCACGCTCGCCCCCACCGTGCCGTACGAGGTCACCCGCCGTTACGCGGAGGGCACCATGGTCCTGGAGACGACCTTCACGACCCGGGACGGTGTGGTCACGGTCACCGACGCCCTGAACCTGGGAGCGCTCGGTCAACTGCCGTGGACGGAACTGGCCCGGGTGGTCACCGCGGAGTCCGGCCGGGTGCCGATGGCGTGGCGGGTCGCCCCCGGGCACCGGTTGAACGCCCGCAGCAGCCCCTGGGCGCGCTTCGAAGGGGGCGTGCCCCTCCTCACGGTCGGTGACCAGGAGCTCGCCGTCGTCACCGAGGGGCTGGGCGAGCCGGTGGCCGACGGCCGGGCCGTCCACGGCACGGCGGAACTGGAGGCCGGCGCCACCGCGCTGCTCGCCCTGGCCGCGACGGACGCCGAGCCGGTGCACGTCCCGACGCCCGAGGACGTCCGGCTGCGCGTCGAGCGCACCGCCGCCGCGTGGCGGCAGTGGTCGGGCACCGTGCGGTACGACGGCCGGTGGCGGGACGCCGTCCTGCGCAGCGCCCTCACCCTGAAGGCACTGACCTCGCGCGTGACCGGCGCGATCGCCGGGGCGGCCACCACCTCGCTGCCGGAGCGGATCGGCGGGCCGCTCAACTACGACTACCGCTTCGCCTGGATCCGCGACGGTTCCTACGCGCTCGACGCGCTGTCCCGCCTGGGCCTGCCGGAGGAACTGCACGCCGGTGTCTCCTGGCTGCTGGACGCGGTCGCCCAGGAGGCACCCGGCCTGCGCCCGCTGTACGCGCTCAGCGGGCGGCCGGTGTCCGCCGAGATGACGGAGGTGTCCTGGGCGCCCGGCTACCGCGACTCCTCCCCGGTGCACGTGGGCAACGCCGCCGCCGCACAGCTCCAGCTGGGCTCCTACGGAGACCTGTTCGACGCGGTCCACCGTTACTGCGCCCGGGGCGGCCGTCTCGACGGCGCCACGAACACCCTGCTCGGCGGGATGGCGGACCGGGTCTGCGATCTGTGGCGGTCGCCCGACTCCGGTTTCTGGGAGCTGGGCGAACGGCGGCAGTACACGAGCAGCAAACTCGGCTGCTGGACGGCGCTGGACCGGGCCGTACGCCTTGCCGACCGCGGTCGTATGAGCAGTCCGCACGTGCCGCGCTGGCGTCAGGAGCGGGACGCCGTACGGGACTGGATCGACCGCTGCTGCTGGTCGGAGGCGAAGCAGTCGTACACCTTCTACGCGGGGACGGACGAGCTCGACGCGGCCACGCTGCTCGCCGCGCGCACCGGCTTCTGTGCCGGGGACGACCCCCGGCTGTCCGCCACGGTCCGGGCCGTCCGCGCCGAGCTGGGCGCCGGTGGCTGTCTGCTGTACCGCTACAGCGGACAGCGGGAGAAGGAGGGTGCCTTCCTCGCCTGCTCGGGCTGGCTCGTCGAGGCCCTGCATCGCACGGGCCGTACGGAGGAGGCCGCCGAGTTGCTCGACGACTTCACCGCCAGGGCCAACGACGTGGGTCTGTGCACCGAACAGACCGACCCCGCCACCGGCGCCCTCCTGGGCAACTTCCCCCAGGCCCTCACCCACCTGGCAGTGATCGCGGCGGCAACGGCCCTCGGCTCCGCGTGAGGGGCGCGTGGTGGCTGTGCCCGGCATGCGGCTGTGCCGCGCGGGCGCGCCCGTGGGGTTCGTTCACGTCGGGATGCCCGACTTCTCCGGCGCCGCCTCCGCCGGCGCCGGAACGGCCCGCCGCCGCTCGCGCAGCGTGACGGCCGCCCCCGCCCCCGCGATCAGCACCGACACGGCGACGAGGACACCCCCCGGCACCTTCAGCATGGACAGCCCCGACCCCGTCAACAGCACCACCAGGATCCATCGCAGCGCCGGCCCCGTGACCCGGGTCGACAGCAGGGCGCCCACGACGACTCCGGGTATCGCCCCGATCAGCAGGGTCGCCGCGAGGCCCAGGTCCGCGTCCCCGCTCACCAGGTGGCCGAGGGCGGCCGCGGCCACCACGGGGATGGCCTGCACCAGGTCCGTGCCGACGAGATGGTTCGCCTTGAGCCGGGGGTGCGCCAGCATCAGCATCACGATGATGAGGGAGCCGGAGCCGACCGAGGTCATGCCGACGACGGCCCCGCCGACCAGCCCGATCGCGAGGGTCGCGAGCGGCCGTACGGACACCTCACCGCCATCGGCCGGGGCGGCACCGCGCCGCCGGTCCAGCCACATGCGGACGAGCATGCCGACGACCGCGAGCAGCAGCGCCACGCCGATGACGTACTTGACGCGCCGCTGCAGCGCGTCGCCGTCGCCGAGCGTGCGGAGCAGGAAGACACCGCCGAACGCGGCGGGCACGGCGGTGGGCAGCAGCCAGCGCACGAGGTCCCAGCGCACCGTGCCGGCGCGCTGGTGCACGACCGCGCCGAACGGCTTCATGAACACCGAGGCGGCGAGGTCGCTGCCGATGGCCGCGGTGGGGTTGACCCCGAAGACCATCACCATGATCGGCGTCATGAGCGCACCGCCGCCCATACCGGTGAGTCCGACGGCGAGGCCGACGAGCGCCCCGGAGAGGATGATCGGCCCGGAGAAATCCATGGGCCGCACCCTAACCAGTTTTCCTATGGGAAACGTATGGAATCCAGCCCTTGGACAGCGGGGCGGCTGCCGGGACGACACCGGCCCGGCCCCCTGAGCCCCGGGGCCGGGCCGGCGTGACGGTGGCGTGCCGCCCGCGCGCTACTCGTTGTCGAACACGGCCTTCTGGACCTTGTTGGGACCGTCGAACTCGTCCGTCCCCGCGTGGGACAGTTTGTCGACGAGAGCGTCGTCGGCGCCGTTGTTCTTGGCCAGCTTCACCAGGTCCTCGCGGCTCGCGGGGTAGTCGGCGCCCTTGAGGGCCTTCTGCAGGTCGATGGGGCTGATGCTCGCCATGGTGGGGCTCCTCCTCGGAGATTTCCTGCGGGAATCCGCAGCCCCGGTCAAGTCACCGCACGGCACGGGCATAAACAGCCTACGTCCCGATTTGCCCGGCCCGCCCGGGGTACTTCCGCGGCAACGGAAATGGCCAGTGGAAGGGATCAGGGCATGCTGTCTCATGCGCTCGAGCGTGGCGTCCTCGTCATCACCGTGCACCGCGATCCCGGCCCCGCCGGACGCGCCGCGCTCGCCGCGGAGATCGGCGCCCTGGTCCACGCGTACCGGCCGATGCCCGTCGTGGTGGTCCTCGAGGAGGCCGCCACGGGCGGCGCGGCGGTCGCCTCGGTACTGCGCGCCCACCGCCTGTGCAGCAACCTCGGTGTCCTGATGTCCGTGGCCACTCACAGCGCCCCCGCGCGCCGCCAGCTCGAGGCCGGCGCGGACACCGGCGGCTGCCGGCTGGTCGTGCACGCGCGCACGGACACCGCGATCGACGCGGCGTTCATCGCCGCCGCGTGACGCAGGCCGCCTGCGGCCCGGGCCCGCCGTTCGGACCGTCCGCGTCCGCGGTGGGCCCGAACGGCGGGTCCTAGCCGCGGGCGCCCACGCTCTTTCCGTGCTCCTGGACGGCGTGGCCGGGGCGGGGTGTGCGGTCCGGGCGGTGCGTGGCGGCTCCCGCGCTGAGCGCGGACGTGAGGGCGATGACGATCAGCGCGACGGCGACGCAGGCCGCGATGAGCAGCCGTCGCCTGCGGCGCGCGGTGCGCGGGCGCGGCGGGGCGGCGGGGACTGGGGGGACCGCGGAGACGGGCGGGCGCGGGGGGCGGCGGGCGGCGGTGAGGTCTCCGAAGGTGTCCAGCTCGGCCGCGAGGTGGGGATCCTGGGTCAGGAGTTGCCGCTCGATCTCGGCCAGCTCACGTTCGTAGTCCATGAGGCGCTCCTTGAGGTGCGGCGCTGCGACGGTCGCGCCGCGCGGCGGCGGCTGCGGTCGGCCGGGTGCGGCACGGCGGGACCGGCGTGCGGCGACGCGGACCGGGCCGTACGGCCCCTCGCCGGTGAAGTACCCGGACTGGGTGAGCCGACGCCGGGCGACGGCGATTTCCCGGCCGGCCGTGTCCCGGCGGCTCACCGCCCGTACCGCGCCGCCCGCCCCGCACCGCGGACCGTCCGCCGTGCGGTGTCACGAATCGGGGGTGAGCCTGGTCTTCCTGGTGCAGACAGTCATCGCCCGTGCGGCCGTCCGGCTCCGCACCCGCGCAAGTCCCCCGAGAGGATCGCAGTCATGAAGGTCGTAGTGATCGGCGGAACCGGCCTCATCGGCTCCCAGCTCGTCGACATGCTCCGCGAGCAGGGCCACGAGGCGGTGCCGGCCGCGCCCGGCACCGGCGTGAACACGCTGACGGGTGAGGGCCTGGCCGAGGCGCTGCGAGGCGCCCAGGTCGTCGTCGACGTCTCCAACTCGCCCTCGTTCGAGGACCGGGCGGTCATGGACTTCTTCCGCACCTCGACCACCAACCTCCTCAAGGCCGAGGCGGAGGCCGGTACCGGCCACCACGTCGCGCTCTCCGTCGTCGGCACCGAGCGCCTCCAGGAGAGCGGTTACTTCCGGGCCAAGCAGGTGCAGGAGGACCTGATCAAGGACTCCGGCATCCCCTGCTCGATCGTCCACGCCACCCAGTTCTTCGAGTTCCTGAACGGCATCGCCGACTCGGTGACCGAGGGCGACACCGTGCGCCTCTCGCCCGTCGGCATCCAGCCGATGCACTCCTCCGACGTGGCCGCCGCCGTGGCCCGTACGGCGGTGGGCGCGCCGGTCGGCGGTGTGGTGGAGGTCGCCGGGCCCGAGGTGTTCCGGCTCGACGGGATCGTCCGCGAGACCCTCGCCGCGGGCGGCGACCCCCGTACCGTCGTCACGGTCCCGAACGCCCCGTACTGGGGCACCGTGCTGGAGGACACCACCCTCCTGCCCGGCCCGGACGCGCGGCTGGGCGATGTCCGGTTCGCCGACTGGCTCGCCGAGCGGAAGTAGCCGCCCGTCGGCGCCGGGGCCCGATCGGCACACGGGCCCCGGCGCCACGGGCTCCGCCCGCGGCCGACGGCTCAGGACTCCTGCTGCCAGCCGGTCCCGGCCGGACAGACGGGGTTCGTCGCCCCGGACAGGAAGCGCAGGAAGTGCTTCAGCGCGGGCGTCCAGGTCGCGAAGTCGTGGCCGCCGGGGCCCGTGCAGTAGCGGTGCGGCACCCCGCCCGCCGTGAGGTCCCCGTCGAGCGCGGTGTTCCAGGCGTACGGGTCCTCGGCCCGTCCGCTGTAGAGCAGCAGCTTCCCGCCGTACGAGCCGTAGGTGGCCGGGCTGGTCTCGGCGACCTGGGCCGGGTTGAACGACGCCCAGGCGGACCGCGGCCCGAAGACCAGCTCGGTGCGCTGCGACGGGGTGGGGTTGCCGGGCAGCAGGTACTTCCAGTAGTTCCCGGCGTCGGTGCCCGAGCCGTGCCACCAGAAGCGGGCCCCGTAGGCGGTGGTGGCCAGGCCCACGGTGCCCTGGTGGTCGGTGCGGCGCAGATCGGTGCCGCCGGAGAAGGAGCCCACGGCGTCGAACAGTCCGGGGTACTGGGCGGCGTACTTCAGGGCGCCGAACCCGCCCATGGACATCCCCGCGACCGCGCGCCGGCCCGACGTGGCCAGGTGGTCGTCGATCCAGGGCAGCAGCTGGTGGATGTGGAAGGTCTCCCACAGCGGCGCGAAGTTGCCGTACGTGTAGCCGGCCCAGTCGGCGTAGAAGCCCGCCTTGCCGCCCTCGGGCATCACCACGATGCCGTGGTACCCGGCGTCCGTCACGCTCCGCACGACGTCGCCGTCGCCGGTGGACCACTGCGTGTAGTCGCCCGCGCCACCGTTGAGGAGGTAGAGCACGTCGTACGAGCCCGCCGGGTCGTAGTCGTCGGGGAGCAGGACGCGCGCGCGGACCGGTTCGCGCACCGGGTCGATCTCCGGTGCGCCGGGGCCGCGCGGCGTGTAGAGCGCGTCGGTGGTGAACTCCGCCTCGCACAGCGGCCCATCGCCCACCTGCGTCCAGGACCCGAGGTCCAGTCCGTCCGACTCACCGGTGGCGAGCGCCGGGCAGGCGGCGTCCGCCGCGGCGGGTGCGGCGGGTGCCTGGAGCAGTGCGAGGCCGAGGGCGACGGCGACGGCCGTCGCCCAGGTTCTGGGAGTGCCGAGCCGGTGTCCGGGCAGTGGCCGCATGGGTTCCCTCTCCCCCGTTCGTCCCGTCCGTCGGTCCACCCGGTATAGCACGACGGAACGGGACTCCCGGAGGGGCCGGAGGAAACTTCTCCCGCCCCAACTCCCGTGCACTGATCGCCATTTACGGCACCAGCACGATCCGTCCCCCCGCGGCCCCGTCCGCCTGGCGCTGCCAGGCGTGGCCGGCGTCGGCCAGCGGGACGGTCTCGTGGGCGACGGAGAGCTGTCCGTCCGCCGCCCGGGCGGCGACCTCGGCGATCGCCTCGGCACGTTGCCCCGCGGTCAGTTCGTTGTTGGTGTAGCCGAGCACCCGCAGCGACCTGCTGCGCAGGGTGGCGGAGTCCAGCGGGCTGGTCTCGCCGGCCGAGCTGCCGAGGTTGACCAGCCGACCGCCGGGACCGAGGGCCCGGGCCGCGGCCGCCGCCGGGACGCCGAACAGCGGGTCGAGCACGAGGTCCACCGGACCGTCGGCCGCCTCGGCGAAGCGGGCGGCCAGTGCGGCGACGTCGTCGGTGTCCAGGGCGACGACGACGTCGGCGCCGGCCCTTCGGGCGCGCTCGCGGGCCGCCGGGGAGCGGGCCCCGGCCACCACCCGGCGGGCGCCGGCGGCGCGGGCGAGCCGGACCGCCGCCTCGCCCACCACGCCGCCGGCGCCCAGCACGATCACCCGCTCGCCCGGGGCGAGTTCACCGCGCCAGGTGAGCGCCATGTGCGCGGCGACGGCCGACAGTCCGAGCGCGGCGAGGGCCACCGGGTCGGCGCCGTCGGGGAGTGGGACGACGTTCTCGGCGCGGGCCACCGCGAGTTCGGCCATGCTGCCGTCGCCCGGTGCCATTCCGGCCGGGGTGGCGAACCACACCGGGCGGCCCTCGACGGTGCCGACGCCCTGGACGCCGGGCACGTACGGCGTGGCGGGCCGGCCGAAGTAGGAGGTCCCGGTGGCGCACAGCAGGTCCAGCGGGGTGATCGGGGCGGCGAGCACCTCGACGAGAACCTGCCCGGGCCCGCACACGGGCGCCTCCCGGTCGGCCACGACGGGCGGGCGGCCGGGCTCGCGCAGCTCCGCGGCCCTCATGTGGCGATGTCCGGGTAGGGCAGCGACATGTGCGCCAGTCTCCTCGCGTACTCGGTCTGGAAGCCCATCGGCGGGTGGTCCCGCTCGAACAGGCCGATGAACAGGGTGAGGGTGAGGAAGGGGTGCGCGCCCATCTCGAAGAGCGTGACGTAGTCGTGGGTGGCCAGCGCCTCCCGTTCGGCGTCGTCGAACCGCAGCCAGGTGGAGGACTCGCCGGTGACGCAGTTGAGGATGCGGTTGGCGTACTCCTCTTCCCACTCGGTCACCGTGGCGCGCGGGTCCTCGCGGTAGCGCTCGACCAGTTCCGGGTCGCGGTCGATGGTGAACAGGAACTTGTTCAGCAGGTACTTGCTCACGGCCGGCCGCCCTTCGGGTACCAGGTGAAGTACGCCTCCATCGTGTGGAAGAGGTCATAGGTGTCGACGTAGTCCGCCTTCAGCCCCTCCCCCGCCACGCCCATCATCAGCATGAAGTCCATGAAGCCGTGGGTGGCGTTGCCGGGCAGATGGAGGCTGTCGAGGGTGACCTCGGACAGGCAGCCCTCGATGTCGCCCGACCCGATCCACCGGACCGCCTTGCGGTCGAACTCCGGGTCGGGTCCGGTGGGCCCGAACTGCCGGGGACCGCCGAGCTCCAGGGAGAGGTGCCCGGTGCCGATCACCGCGACCCGCATGTCGGCGGGCCAGGACTCGACCAGCGCCCGGATGGCGCGCCCGAGCTGCACGAACCGTTCGGGGCGCGGCAGCGGCGGCGCGAAGATGTTGGTGTAGATGGGGACGATGGGCAGGTCGTTCTGCGGGCGCAGCGTGATGATCGGGCAGGTGATGGAGTGGTCGATCCGCAGCTCGTTGGAGAAGGCCAGGTCGAAGCCGGAGTCGAGGCCGCCGCGCAGGATGTGCGCGGAGAGGTCCTCCTGGCCCTGGAGGACCATCCTCGGCAGGCCGAACTCGCGTTCCTCGTTGTAGAAGTTGGCGTCGTAGACGGGCGCCTTGCCGACCAGGAACTGGGGCATGTTGTCCAGCCAGAGCTGATGGAAGTGGTCCGAGCCCACCATCACCAGCACGTCCGGGCGTGCTTGTGTCAGGGTCTCGCGGAACGCCTCCACCTTGCGTACCCACTCGTCCGCGAAGGGCGGGCGGTCGTCGCCGGTGGAGGTGCTGGCGCGGTAGTAGAAGGGGTGGTGGGTGGACGCGATGACCGCGACCAGTTCAGCCATGCGGACCTCCGTGGGTGGGGCCGGCGGGCGGCTCGGGGGTGTAGGGGTCGGGCGGTACGGAGCGGTTGTTGAGGTCGACGGAGAGGAACATGTCGTTGGCCACCGGGTGCCGCAGTTCCTCGGCGAGCTGTCCGATCAGTCCGGCGGCGCGGGCCAGCAGGGCGAAGCCGCGCAGCAGCTCCAGCGGCAGCCCGAGGTCTGCGAGGGCGGCTCCGCAGACCCCGGCGCCGTTCAACGGCAGGGTACGGCCGAGCACCTGCGGATGGACCCGGCCGATCGCGGTGAAGAGGGCGAGGTGCGGTCCGAGGAGGCCCTCCTCCGCCGCGAGGGCGAGCAGCCGGGGGGTGCGCGGGTCGCCGTCCTTGTGCACGTGGTGGCCGAGCCCCGGGACGAACCGGCCGCTCGCCCGCCGGGCCCGTACGGTCTCCAGCGCCACCGCGTCCCAGCCGGCGTCGTCCGTCGGCAGCCCGCCGTCGAGGCCGGTCAGCACGTCGTGCAGGAAGCGGCCGCAGTCCTCGGTGACGCCGAGGAAGCGGGAGCCGCCGCCGAGGAGCCCGGCCGCGAGGGCGCCCTGCACCGAGTCGGGCGCGGAGAGGTAGGTCAGCCGGGTCACCATCGCGGTGGGGGTGAAGCCGTGGTCGGCGAGGGCGGCGAGCACGGCCTCGAAGACGCGGGTCTCGCCGGGGGTCGGCCGCCGCTGGGTGGCCAGCCAGAAGGCCAGTTCGCCGAATCCGACCTCGCCCATGATCTCGCGGGCCAGGTCGTGGCCGAGCAGAGTGATCGACTCGCGGGAGGAGGCGCCGAGGGCCGTGGGGTAGACGGGGGGTGCGGGGTGCACCGGAGACGCGGGGGGTGCGGGGGGTGCGGGGCGTTCGTCAGCCATCGCCGTCCTCCTGGGAAGTCGGTGAAGTCCCCTCGGCCCGGGGGGCCTTGAGCCAGGCGCGGATCTCGGCGCCGTGCTCGTCGGGTTCGGGCGGGGGCAGCCGGTAGGCGGCCGGGGTCTCGGAGAAGCGGATGGGATGCCGGGTGGTCGGCACGGCGCGCTCCCCCTCGCCGACCTCCACGACCGGCTCCAGGCCGAAGCGCTCGGCCATCGCGAAGCCGCCGTCGATGGTGTTGATCGGCCCGCACGGCACCCCGGCCGCCACCAGCAGTTCGAACCACTCCAGGGCACCGCGGGTGCGCAGTCGCTCGACGAGGAGCGGCCGGAGTTCGTCGCGGCGTTCGGTGCGGTCGGCGTTGCGGGCGAAGCGGGGGTCCTCGGCGGTCTCCGGGATGCCGAGCACCTCACAGAGCTTGCGGAACTGGCCGTCGTTGGCGGCGGTGACGATGAGGTCGTTGTCGGCCGTGGGGAGCGGCTCGTAGGGGAAGACGCTGGGGTGCGCGTTGCCCATCCGGTACGGGACGACGCCGCCGGCGGCGTAGGCGGAGCTGTGGTTGACCAGTCCGGTGAGCGCCGACGACAGCAGGTTGACCTCGACGTGCTGGCCGGTGCCGGTGGCGTCGCGGTGGCGCAGGGCGGCGAGGATGCCGATGACGGCGTGGTTGCCGGCCATCACGTCGAAGACGGAGATCCCGGCCCGGTACGGCGGCCCGTCCGGGTCGCCGGTGAGGCTCATCAGCCCGGAGATGGCCTGCACCATGAGGTCGTAGCCGGGTACGTGCTTGCCGGCGCCGGTGCCGAAGCCGCTGATGGAGGCGTAGACGATGCCGGGGTTGGCGTCCCGTACGGAGTCGAAGTCGAGGGCGTAGCGGGTGAGGCCGCCGGGCTTGAAGTTCTCGATCAGGACGTCCGCGCGGCGGGCGAGTTCCCGGGCCGCTTCGGCGTCGTCGGGATCGCGCAGGTCGAGGGTGAGGGCGCGCTTGCCGCGGTTGACGCCCAGGTAGTACGTGGAGACGCCGTCCCGCACCGGGGGCATCCAGGTCCGGGTGTCGTCGCCGCGCGGCCCCTCGACCTTGATGACGTCGGCGCCCATGTCCGCGAGCAGCATGGTGGCGTAGGGACCCGCGAGGATCCGGGAGAAGTCGGCGACCAGCAGCCCCGAAAGGGGGCCGCCGCCCTGGGCGGTCCGGCCGGGCCCGGTGTCGTCTGCCATCAGGACCGCCTCCATGATTGACCGCTGTACGGACGAGTGTCCGCTCACCGATTCTGGCACGACCAACGGCACGCACGTCAAGAGGCGGCTCCGCTGAGGGGCGCGAGGAACGGGGCGTTCAGCCGTCCACACGGCGCACCCGCGCGACCACAGTCATCCCCGGCGCGGTGGGCGCACTCCCAGCCGCCCCACGTCACCGCACGAGATGAGGAGCCGTCTCCAGACGCGCGAAATCCGCGCTGATCTCGCCGGCCGCCTGCAACAGCAGCGGCAGATGGTGGTCGAGCAGCCGCTCGACGGAGGTCTCCGCGGCATGCGCGTTGACGTTCAGCGCGGCGATCACCCGGCCCGAACCGTCCCGCAACGGCACGGCCACCGAGCGGATGCCCAGGGTGAGCTGCTCGTCGGTGAGCGCCCACCCGCGCGCCCTCACCTCGCGCAGCTCGGCGTCGCGCTCGGCGCGGCCCGGCTGCCAGCGCGGAGTGAGCCCGGACCGGCTGGGCTCGGCCAGGACGCCGTCCAGCCGCTCCGGGTCGAGCGCGGCGAGCAGCACCTTGCCGAGCGAGGTCTGCAGGGCAGGGAAACGCGTGCCGATCTGGACGGCGAGGGCGACGATCTTCGGCACCGACACGCGCGCCACGTAGACGATGTCCGAGCCGTCGAGCTGGGCCGCGGACACGGACTCGCCGGTCCCCGCCGACAGCCGCTCCATGTGCGGACGGGCCACGTCCCACAACCCCATGGACCGCACATAGGCGACCCCCAGTTCCAGCACACGCGGGGTGAGCGCGAACCCTTGCGCGTCCGCCCTCACGTACCCCAGTTCCTGGAGGGTGAGCAGGATCCGGCGCACGGTGGGCCGGGCCAGACCGGTCGCCGTCGCGAGTTCGCTCAGCCCCATGACGGGCCGGTGCGGCGCGAAGGCGGTGATCACCTCCAGGCCGCGGGCCAGCGCCTCGATGAAATCCGGTCCGGTGCCCTCGCGCGGCATGACGTCTCCTCGGGGACGGTCTGACGGGACGCGCCACCCTACTGCACATATGCACGTGCACGACCGCCAGGCGGACACCCGATGCGGCCGGGAGCGTCCCCCCTGTGGCGCCACACAACGGCGATGCAGCCACTGATCAGAGGGCACAGAGCCGCCATACGACAAGCCCGGCCCCACTCCGCCCAGCCGTCATCGACGGAGGAACCGGTCGGCATGCGGACGCAGCACTCGGCGATGCTCCGTCCGGGCCCTCGAACCGAGGACGCACGGACGCTTGACAGGGCTCTGCCTGCTGCCCAGAGTGACATTCATCAACTGGTGACCGCGTGGCGGACGCTCGTCCGCCGATGTCGGTCGCGCCCGCGGTGTGAGGAGTCCACGGATGAGCGAGTCGAGCGAGTTCCAGCCGGGACGACCGGTGGTCCTGCGGGGCGGGACGGTGCTGCCGATGGACGCGTCGCGCCGGGTGCTCACGGGCGCCGACGTGCTGATCGTCGACGACCGGATCGCCGCCGTCGGGCCCGGCCTCGACGTTCCCGAGGGCACCGCCGTCATCGACGCCACGGACGGCATCGTCATGCCCGGCATGATCGACACCCACCGCCACATGTGGCAGACCGCGATGCGCGGCTACGGCGCCGACTGGACGCTCACCCAGTACTTCGTCTGGTACTACCTGGAGTCCGGCAGGCTCTTCCGCCCCGAGGACGTGCACGCCGGCAATCTGCTCGCCGCGATCGAGGCGATCGACGCCGGTGTCACCACGGTCGTGGACTGGTCGCACGGCCTGCAGACCGTCGACCACGCCGACGCCGCCGTCGACGCCCTGCGCTCGGTGCCCGGCCGGGCCGTCCTCGCCTACGGCAACATCCAGCAGCCGCCCGCCGAGTGGACGGCCACCCCGGAGTTCCGCGCCTTCGCACGCCGTATCGCCGGGGACGACATGCTCGGCTTCCAGCTCGCCTTCGACGTGACCGGCGACCCCGCCTTCCCGGAGAAGCCGGCCTTCGAGGTGGCCCGCGAGCTCGGTGTGCCGGTGACCACGCACGCCGGAGTGTGGGGCGCGACCGGCGACGACAGCATCCGGCTCATGTACGACCACGGGTTCATGACCCCCGAGACGGTCTATGTGCACGCCGCCTCGCTCTCCGCGGACTCCTACCACCGCATCGCCGCGACCGGCGGCTCCGTCTCCGTCTCGACGGAGAGCGAGCAGAGCGCGGGCCAGGGCTACCCTCCCACCTGGGCGATCCGCGCCCACGGCATTCCGGTGTCGCTGTCCATGGACACCAGCGTCTGGTGGAGCGGCGACCTGTTCTCCGCGATGCGGACCACGCTCGGCGCCGACCGCTCCCGGGAGCACCTCCAGGCGCAGGCGAAGGGCGACACCGTCACGCACGCCGCGCTGCGCGCCGAGGAGGTCGTCTCCTGGGCCACGCGCGGGGGCGCGCACGCGCTCGGCCGTGACGACCTGGGGAGTCTGGAGCCGGGCAGGAAGGCCGATGTCGTCCTGATCAAGAACGACCACTCACCGGTCTCGTTCCCGCTGCTCAATCCCTACGGCCATGTGGCGTTCCAGGCTCAGCGCGGCGATGTGCACACGGTCGTGGTGAACGGCAGGGTCGTCAAGCACGCGCACCGACTGCTGGGCGTCGATCTCGCCGCCGCGCGTCGTGAGATCGACGCCACGGTGGCGCATCTGCGCGAGTCGCTGGGCGAGGAGGGCTGGCAGAAGGGCATGAACCCGGACGTGCCGGAGACGAAGATCCTCGACAACCCGTACACGTATACGGACTACCGCAGCGGCTCCACCCACGGCGGCTGAGCCCGCCCGGCCGCGCGGGACCGGCGTCAGGCCTGCGCGGTCGAGCGGATGACGATCTCCCCGATGTCCACGCCCGCCGGCTGCTCGATCGCGTACCCGATGGCCGAGGCGACGGCCGAGGGCGGCATGGCGATCTCGTCGCGCTGCCGCACCAGTGCCGCCGCGACCTCGGGGCTCGCCGTCTTTCCCACGCCCTCGGTGTCCGTGAAGCCCGGGGAGACGAGGGTGACGCGCAGATCCGGCCCCGACTCCTGGCGCAGCCCCTCGCTCAGGATCTTCACCGCCGTCTTCGTCGCCGCGTAGACGCCCATGGGTGCCTTCACCACATGGGCCGCGGTGGAGGCCACGGTGACGAACTGTCCCGAGCGCTGCCTGCGGAAGACCGGCAGCGCCGCGCCGATGCCGTTCAGCAGGCCCGTGACATGGGTGGCGACCATGGCGTCCCAGTCGTCCTGGCGCAGCTCGTCGAACGGTGAGACCGCCATGGTGCCCGCGTTGGAGACCAGGACGTCCAGCCGGCCGAAGCGGTCGACCGCCGTTTCGGTCAGGCGCACGAGGTCCGCGCGGCGTGTCACGTCGACGACGATGCCGACCGCCTCGCCGCCCTGCGCCGTGATCCGGTCCACCACCGCGTCCAGCCGGTCCTCGCGCCGCGCGCCCAGCACCAGCCGGGCGCCCCGCGCGGCGAGATGGACCGCCGTCGCCTCCCCGATACCGCTGCTGGCGCCCGTGAGCGCGATGACCTTGCCCTTGATTCCCGACATGATGCGTCCTTCGGTAGAGGCGCAGGCCAGTCGTTGGCCTACAGTGGAAGTGGAGGCGTCCCCACTTCTCTCGAAGGCTAAGTGGGGACGCCTCCACTTAGCAAGCCGGGACATCGGGAAGGGACCACGAAGGCAGATGACCGAGGAAGCGGCACGTCCACTGCGCGCCGACGCGCGGCGCAACCGGGAGAAGATCCTCGCGGCGGCCGTGCGCGTCTTCGCGGCGGAGGGACTCGACGCCCATCTGGAGCGCATCGCCAAGGAGGCGGGGGTGGGCAGCGCCACGCTGTACCGCAACTTCCCGACCCGGGAGGCGCTGGTCGAGGCCGTCTACCGCAACGAGGTGGCTCAGCTCTGCGACGCGGCCCCCGCCCTGCTGACCGAGAAACCGCCCCTGGAGGCGCTGCACGCCTGGACCCGTCTCTTCCTCGACTACGTGACGGTCAAGTACGGCGTGATCGACGCGCTGCGCGCCATCGCCGCGTCGGGGAACGGCAACCCGTACGGCCACAGCCGGGAGTTGATCTGGGGCGCGCTCGGCACCCTCATGGACGCGTGCGTGGCCGCCGGGGCGATCCGCGCCGACATCGGCCCGGACGACATGGGCACCGCCCTGGAGGGCATCGCCCTCACCTCGGCGAGCCCCGACAAGCGCGCACAGGCGGAGCGTCTGCTGGACCTGGTCCTGGACGGCCTGCGCACCCACGCCTGATCCGGCCGCCGTACGCCTGCGATGGTGGAGAGCCGCCCCCCGAGTGCGCCCCGCCGGTCCCTCGGCGGAGGCGCAACCCCGCCTCCACCGGCGGCCCCACTCCGCCTCCGCCGACGGGGGCCCAACCCCGCCTCCCCCGGCGGGGCCCAACTGCGCCCCCGCCACGCCCCGTTGACGCCCTCCCTGCTCAGCATTACCGTCTGAGAGCGCTCTCTGTGCCGGGCGTCCCCCCAGGACGCCTTCCTGAAAGCGCTCTCCCCCCTTTCACCTCCACTCCGCTCTCACCCCACCTCCCCCGGCACCACCGTCGCGGCACGCGACCGCACGGCGCACGCCTCGACGGCCGGGACCGGGGTCCCCCCACCGAGCAGGGAGGTCCCATGACCCCCATGTCCAGACGCGGCCCGCTGCGCCGGCCCGCCGTGGCACTCGCCATGGTCCTCGGCGCCGCCCTCACTCCCCTCACCTCGACCACGGCCACCGCCGCGGACACCGCCACGACGGCGACCATCTGCAACACCTACTGCGACGCCCGCGACCCCGCCTCCTCCCCCGGCGACCGGGCGCCCGTCACCGCGAGCATCTACGGCCGCTCCCTCGTCCTGCACTTCGACGACAGCGACGCGATGGGCTGGGCCTCCCTGGAGAACGGCAGCCCCGGCGACGAGGTCTGGCTCGACCGCTCCCTCGACGGCGGCCGCACCTGGAACTCCGGCAGCAGACTCGGCGACACCACCGTGCCCGCCGGACAACGCGGGTGGCGCACCCTGATGTACAACGTCGACGACTGGAACAACCACGGCGTCGGCGCGCTGCGTGCCTGCGGCAAGGCCGGGGACCGCGGCGAGATCGCCTGCACCGCCTGGGCCCGCACCACCTGGAACGCCGGCGAGCGGCGCACCGCCGCGGCCACCGGTCTGATGAGCCTGTACAACTACGGCACCGGCCTGTTCGACACCACCGGCTGGTGGAACTCGGCCAACGCCCTGACCGCCGTCATCGACAACATCCGCGTGACGGGCATGGGCAGTTACCGCTACGCGATCGCCCGCACCTACGACCAGAACATAGGCGCGCAGGGCGGACAGTTCCGCAACGACTACATCGACGACACCGGCTGGTGGGGTCTGGCCTGGGTCGCCGCGTACGATCTCACGGGCGACAGCCGGTATCTGAACACCGCCCGGGCCGACGCCGACCACATGGCCGCCTACTGGGACGGCACCTGCGGCGGCGGGGTGTGGTGGAGCACCGCGCGCACCTACAAGAACGCCATCGCCAACTCCCTGTACATCCAGCTCAACGCGGCCCTGCACAACCGCGTGTCCGGCGACACGACGTACCTGTCCCGCGCCACGTCCGGGTGGAGCTGGTTCCAGGGGACCGGCATGATCAACGGCTCGCAGCTGGTCAACGACGGCGTCAACCTCTCCACCTGCCGCAACAACGGCGACACCGTCTGGTCGTACAACCAGGGCGTCCTGCTCGGCGCACTGGCCGAGCTCTACAAGGCCACCGGCGACTCCGGGACCCTGACCGCCGCCCGTCGGATCGCCGACGCGGCGACCACCACGTCCTCGCTGCACACGGGTGACGGCATCCTGCGCGACCCGTGCGAGAGCGGCGACTGCGGCGGCGACGGCCCGTCCTTCAAGGGCGCGGACGTACGCGGCCTGGCCCGGCTCAACTCCGTGCTCTCCGACCACCCGTACACGTCCTATCTGCGCCGTCAGGCGGACCGCGCCCACGCCGCCGACCGCAACGCCCTCGACCAGTACGGGCTGCGCTGGTCGGGCCCGCTGGACACGGTGGACGCCGCACGCCAGCAGAGCGCCCTCGACCTGCTCAACGCGGCGTCATGAGCGGCGACATGAACGACTTCACGTGCGGCTTCACGAGCGGTGTCGCGACGTACCCGCGCCGGACGACAACGTTGTCCGGAGGCACGGCACGACCCCTTCCCCTCCTTCTCTCCCTCCTGCTGATGCTCACCGGGGCCCTGGCCGGCGTCGTCGCCCTGCCCACGCCCTCCCGGGCGGCGACGGGCCAGGTCTGCGCGCTGGCGTGCGACACGTTGGACCCCTCTCGCGCGCGGAAGGAGACCTTCCCGGTCGCCGACCGCACGATCAACGGACGGGTGCTGCGGCTGCACGTCTCCGACCCGGACGACATGGCGTGGGCGAGCATCGACAACGGCACACCGGGCGACGCCGTCTGGCTGGACCGCTCCTGGGACCGGGGCGCCACCTGGGAGGGGCTGCTGGGCAGGGCGAGCATCCCCGGCACCTGGACCGGCACGCGCACCCTCATGTACAACCTCACCGACCCGGTGGGGCACCGCCGGGGCTGGATCCGCGCCTGCGGTGACGCGGCCGGGGCCGGCTGCACCGACTGGGTGTACCCCACGGTGTGCGACGGCACCCACTGCGACGGCGCGAACCCCGCCACCGCGGCGGGCGACGAGCGTCCGGTGCCGTCCACCACACTCTTCGGACGCACCATCAGCCTCCACGTGGACCAGCGGGACGCGATGGCCTGGGGCGTCATCGAGAACGGCGGCCAGGGCGACGAGATCTGGCTCGACCGTTCCTGGGACGAGGGCGCCACCTGGTCCGAGGGTTCCTCCCTGGGCCGCACGAGTGTGGCCTCCGGCGCCACGTCGACCCGTACGGCCATGTTCGCCACCCGGGATCCACGCGGTCTGCTGTACGGCGGCGCGGTCCGCGCCTGTGGCCGCGAGGCCGGGCACCAGGAGGGCAGTTGCACGGCGTGGGCCCGCCCCGCACCGACCAGGGCCCGTGCGGCGGCCGACGCGCTGATGGCGTCGTACCAGACGAACGAGGGCTGGTGGCGCAGCAGTTGGTGGAACTCGGCGGCCACGCTCACCGCGCTCGTCGACTTCGCGAAGCGGACCGGGACGCACGACTACGACTGGGCCGTCGCCCGCACCTTCGAGCAGAACCGGGGCGTCTTCCCCGCCGGCGGCCGCAGTTCCGATCCGATCGAGGGCCACTTCATCAGCCGCGCCGTCGACGACGCCGCATGGTGGGCGATCGCCTGGCTGGACGCCTACGACTACACCCACGAACAGCGCTACCTGGACGAGGCGGTGACGATCACCTCGTACATCCACACCTTCTGGGACACCGGCACGTGCGGCGGCGGCGTCTGGTGGAACCGTGAGCGCACGTACAAGAACGCGGTGACCAACGGGCTCTACCTGTGGCTCACCACCTCACTGCACCAGCGACTGGCCGGCGACACGACGTGGGGCGCCCGGGCGACCACGGCGGCGGACTGGTACCTGAACAGCGGTCTGATCAACTCCTCGGGGCTCGTCAACGACGGTCTCACCAACGGCTGCGCCAACAACGGCCAGACGGTGTGGAGTTACAACCAGGGCCTGGCCATCGGAGCGTTCACGCAACTGTGGCGGTCGACCGGGAACGACCGCTATCTGAGTACGGCCGAGCGGCTGGCCGACGCGGCCCTGTCGTCCTCGTCACTGACCCGCGACGGCGTCCTGACCGAGTCCTGCGACACCGGTACCAGCACCTGCGACGACAACCAGAAGCAGTTCAAGGGCGTCTTCGTCCGGCACCTCGCCGACCTCGCCGACGCCACGGGCTCGTCCGCCTACCGCGGCTACCTCAAGAAGCAGGCCGACACGGTCTGGACGTCCGACCGCGACGCCCTCAACCGTCTGGGCCAGCGCTGGTCGGGCAGCACCCCGAACAGCAGGGACTGGCGCACGCAGGCGAGCGCCCTGGAGGCGCTGACGGCGGCCGACAATCTCTGAATCCCCGCCTCCCACGTGCCGGGCGACACCAGCCGTCGCCCGGCACCGGCATGCCGGGCCGGCCGCCAACGCCCCGGCCCCACGACGTGTCCACCGCGGGGTGTGCTTCGATGTGCGCGACCCGTGTGATCCGTCCGTGCGTCAGGGGCGGGTGGGTCGCACGGGATTCCGAGACGTTCGGTGGAGACATGACCGAGGACGAGTTCGACGCCTTCTACGCGGCCGCGTTCCCCCGTCTGACCGGGCAGCTCTACGCCTTCACCGGAGACCTGGGCGAGGCGCAGGACGTGGTGCAGGAGGCGTTCGTGCGGGCCTGGGACCGGCGTCGGGGGCTCCTGGCCGACGAGGCGCCGGAGGCGTGGATACGCACGGTGGCCATGCGGCTCGCGGTCAGCCGCTGGCGGCGGGCGAAGCGCTGGGTGGAGCTGATGCGCCACAGTCCGCCGCCCGAACCGGAGCCGGGTCCGGGGCCCGAACGTGCCGCCCTGGTGGCCGCGTTGCGGCAGCTGCCGGAGAGTCAGCGGATGGCGATCGTCCTTCACCATCTGTGCGACCTCAGTGTCGAACAGGTAGCCTCCGAGACCGGTGCGCCCGTGGGAACGGTCAAGGCCCGGCTGTCGCGCGGGCGGGCGGCGCTGGCCCGGCGGCTGGCGGTGGACGAGGCCGAGGAGCCGGCCAGGAGGGAGAGCGGCCGTGTCGGATGAGCTGGCCACCGCGCTGCGCGAGCTGGCGACCGCACACGAGACCGCGGCCCCCGTGCCGCCCGCCGAGATCCGCGTCCGGGCGCGGCGCCGGCTGCTGCGCCGCCGGACGACGGCCGCGTTCGGCACCGCGGCCACGGCCGCGTGCGCGCTGACGGCGGTGGTGTTCGCCGTGCACCCGCAGGACCCCGGGCCGCGCCACCACCGGCAGACCGCGGCGTCCGCCGCCTCGCCCCGGCCCACGGCGGCACCGGTGCCGCGGCAGGTGGACGGCTCCCTCGACCTCCACGGGCACACACTGCTCTCCGGGAACCGGGTGATGCGGGTCGACTCCGCCTCCCTCGGCGCGTTCCCGGCCGGCGGCACGCTGACGGTCACCGCCAAGCGCCAACCGCTGCTGCTCCCGGACGACGCCGCCGCCAAGGACCGCTACGCGTACAAGGTGCCGTACGTGGTGGAGCTGCGCACGGCCGACAACACGCAGGTCTACGCCGGCGGCCTCGCCTCCGCCAAGGTCGTCGGCTCGCTCGGCTCCGGGACGGGATGGCTGGGGCTCGACGCCGGGGACGCGAAGTGGTTCTACGACCGCGCCCGCGTCGGGGACCGCATCGAGGTCACCTCCACCGCCGTGCCGAGTACCCGGCCGCCGTCGACCACGCCCGGGACGGCTCGGCGGTTGCCCACCGGGTAGTCCCGCGGCCCGCGCACCGAGCGCTGCCCGTATACCGAGACGGCGTTGCCGCACACCGATACATGGCATTTACATGCATCGTATGCAGAGCTCCCAGTCGTCCCCCACACCGGCCACCGGTTCCCCCACGGGCACGGGCGGCGGCCCGGCCCCGGCCGACCGTGCCGCCCGCCGTGCCGTCACCGTCTTCCCGCTCCTCGTCATCGCCGCGGGCGTGGCCGGTCTGCTCTTCCCCGGCACGTTCTCGGGGTACGGCACCGATGTGCCCTACCTCCTGGGCGTGGTCATGTTCTGCATGGGGCTCACGATGTCGCTCGACGACTTCCGGGGCGTCGCCCGGCGCCCCTGGGTGGTGCTGCTCGGCCTGGCCGCCCACTACGTGATCATGCCAGGGCTCGGCTGGCTCCTCGCCCACCTGCTGCACCTGTCGCCCGCGCTGGCCGCCGGTGTCATCCTCGTCGGCTGCGCGCCGAGCGGGACCGCGTCCAACGTGGTGACGTATCTGGCGCGGGGCGACGTGGCCCTGTCCGTCTCGGTGGCCACCGTCTCCACCGTCCTCGCGCCGCTGCTGACCCCGCCGCTGACGCTGCTGCTGGCGGGCGAGTACCTGCCGGTGGACGCGGGGTCGATGGTGACCGACATCCTCAAGACGGTGCTGCTGCCCGTCCTCGCGGGGCTGGTGGTGCGACTGGTCGCCGGGCGCCGGGTCGAGCGGGTGCTGGGCGCGATGCCGTGGCTGTCCTCGCTCGCCATCGCCGCGATCGTCGCCGTGGTGGTGGCGGGCAGCGCGGACACGCTGAAGTCGGCGGCGGGGACCGTCCTGCTGGCGGTCGTACTGCACAACGGCTGCGGGCTGGCCCTCGGTTACTGCTGCGGCCGGCTCACCCGCCTCGGCCGCCCCGCCGCCCGCGCGATGGCCTTCGAGGTCGGCATGCAGAACTCCGGCCTCGCCGCGTCCCTGGCCACCGCCCACTTCACCCCCCTCGCCGCCCTCCCCGCCGCGGTCTTCTCCGTCTGGCACAACATCTCCGGCGCCCTGACAGCGGCCTGGATGGCCCGCCGCACCCCGAGGGATGCGGAGGCCGCCTCCTGACAGGGAACCGACGGCACGCCCCTTCAGGGGCGCGGGGAACTGCGCGAAACACCCCACCGGCGGCCGGCCGTCGACGCACCCGCAACCCCACCCCCACCCACCGGTGCGACAATGGGGGCCGCCAAGACGGCCCCCGCCAACGCCCACACCGAAGGGACGCGCGCGTGCAAGACGCCGACGACCGCACGGCCCAGTCCGACCCGTCCGCCCCGTCCGCCCGGTCCAAGCGGTCGGACGCCCGCCGCAACGCCCAGAGCCTCCTGGACGCGGCCGCCGCGGCCTTCGTCGCCTCCGGCGTGGAGGCCCCGGTACGGGACATCGCCGCCAGGGCGGGCGTCGGCACCGGCACGATCTACCGTCACTTCCCCACCCGCGCGGACCTCATCGTCGCCGTCTACCGGCACCAGATCGAGGCCTGCGCCGAGGCCGGCCCGGCCCTGCTGGCGAGCGCCGCGACCCCGCACGCCGCCCTCGCCCAGTGGATCGACCTCTTCGTCGACTTCCTGGTCACCAAGCACGGCCTCGCCTCCGTACTGCGCTCCGACGACCCCGGTTTCCAGTCGCTGCACGCCCACTTCCTCGACCGTCTGCTCCCCGTCTGCGCCGAGCTGATGGACGCGGCGGCCGCGTCCGGCGAGATCCGCCCCGGCCCGAAGGCGTACGAGCTGATGCGCGGCGTCGGCAACCTCTGCATCGGGGCGGAACACGACCCGGACTACGACGCCCGCCGCCTCGTCGGCATCCTCGTCGCGGGGCTACGGCAGCCCGCCGACGACAGGCCCTAGCCCCGCACCGGCAGCCGCACCACCACGGCGTCGGGGTCCGCGGCGGCCCGGCGGCCGGTGGTGAAGGCGCTCACCGCGAGGACCGCCGCACCGCACCCGGCGATGATCCACCACGCGGCCGTGCGGCTTCCCGCCGCGAGTACCGCGCCGGTCACCGCGATGCCGAGGGCCGCGCCGACCTGGCGGCTGGTGGCGGCGATGGCGGCGGCCACGCCGGCCTGGGCGCGCGACAGGCCGGAGACCGCCGTGTCGGTGATGGGCGCGTTGACGAAGCCGAAGCCCACCCCGAACAGCGCGAACGCCAGGTGCAGCAGCAGGGTGGAGTGCGTGTCGGGCCGGGTGGCCGGGAGGGCCAGCAGGCCGCCCGCGGCCATGCCGGCCCCGGCGAGGAGCAGCGGCAGGCGCGGGCCGCGCCCGGCGACCATCCGCCCGGCCAGCGGCGGGCACAGCAGCGACGGCACCGCCATCGGCAGCAGATGCGTCCCCGCCGCCGGCGCACCGAGCCCCAGGTCCCGTTGCAGATGCAGGGACGCGGCGAACAGGAAGCCGCCGAGCGCGGTGAAGGCGCACACCGCCATCACCGTCGCCCCGGTGAAGGGGGCGTCGCGGAACAGCCGGGGGTCGATCAGCGGCTCCTCGCGTCGCAGTTCGTAGGGGACGAACGCGGCCGACGCGCCCGCCGCGGCGAGCAGGCAGGACAGGATCAGCGGCGAGGTCCAGCCATGGCCCGGCGCCTCGATCACGGCGTACGTCAGCGTGCCGAGCGCTGCGGTCAGCAGGAGCTGTCCGGCAGGGTCCACCCGGCGGGGGCGCGGCGCGCGCGACTCCGGGACGAACACGGCGGCGAGCAGCAGCGCGGCGAGCCCGATGGGCACGTTGAGCCAGAACACCGACCGCCACCCGGCGCTCTGTACCAGCACACCGCCGAGGATCGGCCCGGCCGCCATGCTGATGCCGACCACCCCGCCCCACACGCCGATGGCCCGGGCCCGCTCCTTCGGCCGCGGGTGGGCGTGCGTGAGGATGGCCATGGCGACCGGGGTGAGCATGCAGCCGCCCAGCGCCTGCGCCATGCGGAAGACGATCAGCCAGTTCAGCGAGGGGGCCAGGCTGCACAGGGCGGAGCCGCCGGTGAACAGCACGAGGCCGAGGTGGAGGACGCGGCGTCGGCCCACCCGGTCGGCGGTGGCGCCGGCCAGGATGAGCAGCGAGGCCAGGACGAGGGTGTACGCGTCCAGGGTCCACTGCAGTCCCGCGAGCGAGCAGTGCAGGTCCGCCTGGACGGAGGGCAGGGCGACGTTGAGGATCGTGGTGTCGAGGCTGACCAGCAGCACGCTGAGGCAGCACACGGCCAGGATCACCGTCGGTCGCCCGCGGTCGGTCGCCGGCACGTCGGTGCTCCGTCCGCCGGTCAGTGCTGCGGCCGGTGGGTGGCGTGGGCGTCGGCGAAGTCCCAGACCACCGTGAGCAGTTGCTCGGGGGTCTCGGTCTGCGGCATGTGTCCGGTGCCCCGGAGGAGCCGGAACTCGGCGCCGGGTACGGCCTCGGCGTAGGCGCGCCCGTAGTGGGCGTCGACGACCTGGTCGCTCTCGCCCCAGGCCACCAGCGTCGGGTGGGCGATCTTGGCCAGCCGGTCGGTGAGGGTGGGGTCGGCCATGGTGTGCGGGCCCGAGTAGACCTGGAGTGCGGCCCGGTTGCCGGCCATGACCGCGCGCTGTGCGTCGGTGAGCGCCGAGGGGTCGAAGCGGAACTTCGACGGGTCGTGGAAGGAGAGCCGGGAGAGCTCCACCGGCGTCAGGGGGAAGGTGTCGGCGACGGGGTGGCCGGGGACGGCGATGCCGACGGCGTTGACGAGGGTGACGCTGGTGATCCGGTCGCTGCCCAGGGCCGCCAGTTCGGCGGCGATCCAGCCGCCGATGGAGTTGCCGACGACGGCGACGTCCCGCAGGCCGAGGGTGTCGAGGAGTTCGGCGTAGATCCGGGCCAGGGTGGGGACGTCGGTGAGCCGGTCCGGGCGGGTGGTGCCGTCGAAGCCGGGGTGGACGGGGGTGAACACCCTGGCGGGGCGCTGTGCGGAGAGCAGGCCGGCGAACGGGGTGACGGTGGCCGGGCCGCCGCCTCCGTGCAGCAGGAGGAAGGGGTGGCCCTGCTCACCGTACTGGTCGACGGTGACGTCGACGGTGCCCTGGTCGAGGGTGAGGGTGTGGGTGGTGCGGGTCATGTCGGTGCTCCTTGGTGCGGCGCGGACGAGCCGCGGGAAGGGAGAGGGAGAACTGCGGGAAGGGCGGCGTCGTCAGGCGAAGTCGGTCGCCGGGACCGTGGCGTAACGGCTCATCACGGCGACCGTCGACTCCGGGGTCAGCTCCTGGCCGCCGGCGATCATGTTCCGCAGGTCGCGGAAGTACTGCACGTACAGGTCGGGTGTGAAGGTGTTGAGGAGGACGGCCGGTTCGTCGCCGAGGTTGGCGAAGGTGTGCGGGGCGCCCGGCGGGATCATCGCGAGGGTGCCGGCCGGGGCCTCGTGCGTGGTGTCGCCGACGGTGAAGTGGACGGTGCCGGAGACGACGTAGAAGCCCTCGTCGTGCTGGGCGTGGCGGTGCTGGGGCGGGCCCTCCGTGTGCGGGGCGAGCGTGATCTCACCGATGCCCAGGCGGTGTCCGGTGGTGCTGCCGTCCTCCAGGATGCGCATGCGGGTGGTGCCGAGCTGGATGCTCTCGCCGTCGTCCGGTCCGACGACGGACGGCTGGTTCGTGGCGCTCATGCCGTCCCCTTTCGCGGTTCGTGAGAGTTGACTCTCAGGAGAGTAGAGACGGGAATCCCGTAATGCAAGTGAGCTCTCATAACGAGAGGTAAGCGCTACCATGGGAGCCACCCAACAGGAGGAAGGAGCGCCCGATGACCGCACACACGGGCACAGGTGCAGCCGGCGGCCGCGCCAACCAGCGGCAGCGCACCCGGACGGCGATCGTGACGGCCGCCCGCGAACTGATCGCCGCCGGCACGGAGTTGACGATGCCCCTGGTCGCCCGCGCGGCCCTGGTCTCCGAGGCCACCGCCTACCGCTACTTCCCGGACCTGCCCTCGCTGGTCAGCGAGGCCCTGGCGGGCGCCTGGCCGCCCCCCGCCGAGGCCCTGGCGCCGGTCACGGACAGCACGGACCCGGTCGAACGGGTCGCGTTCGCCACCGAGTTCCTGCTGCGCGGCGTGCTCGCCCGGCAGGGTGCGGTGCGCGCCATGATCGCGGCGACGATCGTCCGGCCGGAGGCCGTGAGCGCCCGCCCGGGCATCCGTTTCGGACTGATCGACCACGCGCTGCTGCCGCTCCGGGACACGCTCGGGGCGAGCGACCCGGAGGCCCTCGCACAGCTGAAACGGGACCTCGCGGTGGCGGTGAGCGCCGAAGCGCTGTTCGTCCTCACCGATCTGTGCGGGCTCGATCCGGAGACCGCCGTCGCCAGCGCCGTACGCACGGCGACCACGCTGACCAGGGCCGCCGTCCCCGCGGACGCGTAGCGACCGGTACCGGGCGAATTTCCGCAACTCACCGATTCCGTCGAGTCACTTGCATGGACATGAACCGGAGGTCCGTGCTCCTATGCCATGTGCACGCTGTGCGGCCGATCATCCGGCGCGGCCCGCCCGGCGTGGACGAGCGGCATGGCCGACAGGAGAAACGGAATTGTCCATGACCAGCACCTCACCGCCGAGAAGACGACTGAGAACCGTACGACGACACACGGGGGTGGCCACCGTTCTCGCGGTCGCCGCCGCCATGACCGTGGCAGGCACCGGCGCGGCGACGGCCAAGGGTGCGCAGAGCCACCGCATCCCGACCGTCACCTCCGGTGACGCCCGTTTCCAGGTCCTCTCACCGACGCTGATCCGTACCGAGTACGCGGCCGACGGGAAGTTCACCGACGACCCGACGTTCAACGCGATCGGGCGCAGCGGGTTCTCCCCGGCCTCGTACACCTCGCGGACCGCCGACGGCTGGCTGACCCTCAGGACCAGCGCGGTCACCCTGCGGTACAAGGTCGGCTCGGGACCGTTCGACGCGAGCAACCTCTCCGTCAACGTGACGGCGGGCGATTCGCCGGTCACCGCCTCTCCCTGGCACCGTCTCACCTGCACCCTCGGCGCGCTGTGCGAGGGAGAGGACCTCCAGCTCAACGGGGTGTCCCTGGCCTCCGACCACCGGGACCACACCGGGGTCGGGTTCGCCGCGGGCTTCGAGGGGACGGGCGCCTCGGCATCGGCTGACATCGATGTCAAGGAGGCCGGGAGCTACCAGTTCGACCTGCGGTACGCCAACTCCGTGGGCGGGGACGGCAAGAACGAGACCCGCACGCTCACCCTGACCGTGGACGGCGGCTCGCCGCAGAAGATCTCGCTGCCCACCACGGGCAGCTGGGACACCTGGAAGCTGGCCACCGCCAAGGTCGACCTCGGCGCGGGCCACCACACGCTCGCCCTCACCCGCACCGCCTCGGACTCGGGTGACGTCAACCTGGACAGCGTGGCGCTGGTCCGCCCCGGCGACTCCTACCCGTCGGTCGCCACCACCGCCATCAGGGACTGCGCGTTCGGGGTGAGCTGCGAGGCGGAGGCCGGGCGGATCGGCGGCTCGGCGGCCGGCGCCACGGACCACACCGGCTACGCGGGCACCGGCTTCGTCGCCGAGCTCAACAAGGGCTCCGGTCTGACCACGCATCTGGTGGGCGTGCCCGCCGACGGCACCTACACCCTGCGGGTGCGCTACGCCAACGGCACCGGCGGCGACGGCCAGCACAAGACCCGTACCGCCTCGGTCACCGCCGGGGACGCGCACGCCACGCTCGAGTTCCCGGCGACGGACAACTGGGACGACTGGCAGACCGCCTCCGTCCCGGTCAAGCTCAGCAAGGGCGAGAACGACGTCACCCTCGGCTGCCCGGACGACGGCAGCTGCCACATCAACGCGGACACCGTCTCCGTGGCCGCCACCGGCGACCCCGCGCCCGCGCCGCATCTCGCGCTCGGCGGGTACCGCCGCGGGCTGGACGGCGTGACCGGCAGCGGCGCCGCCCCCGTCACCACGCCCGGCCTGCTCAACAAGGACGGCTGGTACCTGCTCGACGACACCCCGTCGGCGCTGTACGACACCGCCACCAAGAAGATCCGGCAGCGCCCGGAGCACAAGGGCGGTGCCTACCAGGACGGTTACCTCTTCGGCTACGGGCACGACTACAAGCAGGGCCTCACGGACCTGGCCACGCTCACCGGCCCGCCCGCGCTGCTGCCCCAGTGGGCCTACGGCGTCTGGTACTCGGAGTACATCGACCGTACGGCCGAGGACTACCAGAAGAAGATCCTGCCGGCCTTCCGCTCCGAGGGCGTCCCGCTCGACGTGCTGGTGACCGACACGGACTTCAAGGCGGTCAACGACTGGAACGGCTGGGAGATCGACCAGAAGAAGTTCCCCGACCCGAAGGGCTTCTTCACCGACTGGTCCGACGCCCAGGGGCTGCACAACACGCTCAACGTGCACCCGAGCATCCTCGGCTCCGACCCGCAGTTCGCGAAGGCGCAGGCCACGGCCAAGGGCAAGCTGAAGAAGGGCGGCTGCGGCGGAAGCGCCGGCGCCACGGGCGACTGCTACACCTTCGACTTCGGTGACCCCGACCAGGTCCAGGCCTACCTGGACCTGCACCGGACCATGGACCAGCAGGGCAACGACTTCTGGTGGCTCGACTGGTGCTGCGACGCCTCCCAGTCCTCGCTGCCGGGTGTCACCCCGGACGCCTGGATCAACCAGCAGTACGCGTCCATGACCGCCGAGAACGAGGGCCGCGGCTTCGTGCTCTCCCGTGCCTACGGCTCGCTGCAGGCGGCCGGGTACAGCGGCCAGGCGGGACTGCCGACCGGGCCGTGGGCGGACAAGCGCTCCACCGTCCACTTCACCGGTGACACCTCCTCCACGTGGGGCGTGCTGAAGATGGAGGTCGGCTACACCCCGGGCGAGTCCGCCGCGACCGGGATGGCGTCGATCACCCACGACATCGGCGGCCACAACGACACGACGGGGCTGACCGGTTCGGAGCAGTACACCGACAACGGGCAGACGCGCACCACGCACAAGCTGCCCGACGACCTGTACGCGCGGTGGGTGCAGTTCGGCACCTTCCAGCCCATCGACCGGCTGCACAGCAACCACAGCGACCGGCTGCCCTGGCAGTACGGCACGGCGGCGCGCAAGTCGGCCGACGCGTTCCTCAACCTGCGCGAGGACCTGGTGCCGTACACCTACTCGCTCGCCGAGGAGGCCAACCGCACCGGTGTGCCGATCGTCCGGCCCACCTACCTGGAGTACCCGGACGAGGCGAAGGCGTACGCCACCGCCGGCAGCGAGTACTTCTACGGCTCCGACGTGCTGGTCGCCCCGGTCACCGACCCGGGCAACTCGGCCACGACGTCGGTCTGGTTCCCGCCGGGGCAGTGGACCGACTACTTCACCGGCAAGACGTACACCGGCGGGACGACGCAGGACGTCACCACCACGCTGGACACCATGCCGGTGTTCATCAGGGCAGGTGGCATCATGCCGACCCGGACGCACGACG